>BPDA01000023.1 GCA_019654055.1 Methanobacteriota archaeon
GTGACTGCCAACGACATAGCCGTCGTTGATGGAGTTCAGAATGCTGCTTCTGCAGGACCTCGCTAAAACGGAGTCCTCTAGCGCCAGCCCGAGCCATGCACCTAAGACCTCCTCGAGCCGCTCGACGCCCTCCCCAGGCAGGTCCCTGTCTTCCGGCCAACCTTCCGGCCTCCACATCCATTCGACGCTCGCCACCTCATTCAGGCGAGGGGGCAGCATACCCCAGGCAACGCTCTGAGCGAACTGCTCCTCGGTCTTCGCCAAGGCCGTCTGGGAGATACCCACTGCGGTCCCATCGACGAACTCCATGCGCAACCATCCGGCTTCGGTCAACTCGCCTTCGGAAACGGTTCTCTCATCGAGCCCCTTGCTCCATCTGACCTCGTCACCACTCAGCTCTATGGATGAGTTGTCAAGGCTCCAGTCCACCCATTCGGTGGGGGGGGAAGGCGTCCCCCCTGTGAAGACGAAACCTCCGTCCCAGGAGAAGAACCACTGGCCTGCCTTGGCGTGCTCGTCCCAGACCAGCAGACGCATCTTCGGAGGGGTATGGTTCTGTATTCCAGCTAGGTGACTCTGCTTGCCACTACCTCTGCGAATGTAGCTTGCAACACCGAATACTGGATTCTTGAAGACTGCGACTGTGGATCGGTCTTCCTCCGACGCAGCGAGCAGACTGCCAGCTAGGGCACGGCATACCGGATCGCCCCCCTTCTTACCCATTCGCTTACGAAGCCATCTGGGGTCGTTACGCTTCGAGGCCACTACGGAGAGCTCCTTGAGCGTCCTCGCCATCCTGTCCTTCGTGAAGAATGAACTATCCACCTCGCCCCGTATCTCCGGCACGAAGATTTCGGGGTCTTCCAGCAGTTCCTCGAGGTTCCTATCCAATCGGTGCTGAATCTCCTTGGAGGCCTTCTTTATCCCCCTCATTCGAACCTTCTTACGACGATTCTTGTCGCCGGGGAAGCTGACTTCAGCGGGGGGCTTCACCATCTCTCTCACCCCTCCCACGCAAGACCCCTGTTTGAGTCCGTCGTCTAATGGGGAAGCCTGCGGCGCTCGAAGGCGCCCTCCTCCATGCCGCTGAACCCCGCGGGAAGAATGAACGCGTGAAGGTATCCAGAATCGATATGTGACAGCTCATCTAGGGTGCCTGAGACCACTCGCTCCTCCTCGGTCCCGAGGTCGCTCAACAGCATCCCTAGCCACTCCCTGATGGCCTCGTCGTCCGGTGAATCGCCCTCGGAGCGCTGACTCATCCTCTCGAGCAGGGCCACGGCCTCGCCGGGGACCATCGGGCGCGGCTCCTCGACACCCATCCCGGTCGGATCGAGGTCGAGTAGCACTAGGGTGTGCAACCCGGAGTCCCTGTTGTCGCAAATCATCTGCAGGGGCGATGTCGGCAGGTACTCGCCCACCGAGAACGGGATGGTCACCTGTCGGCCGAACCTGTACGACTGCAGCCCGGACAGAGAGACGGCTAGGGCGGTGGCAGTCAGTCCGGGAATTACGTGGAAGCCGATTCCCTCTTCGACGCAACGCTCCTCCAGATCGATGTGCGTGGTCGCCTGCATCGGGTCGCCGACCACTAGGAGCGCCACCGGGCCCGTGCGGGCAAGGTCGAGCAACTCATCGGGCTTCTCGACATCGTCACGCATCAATCTCTTCCAGCCCCCAACTACCGATTCCAAACGATCCTCCTCGGTGGGCGGCAGAACCGCGGTATAGCCCTCTAGGAACCTCTTGGAACAACCCCTAGCAACGCTTCTGGCCCGCTCGGTCATGTGGTCGAGATCACCCGGCCCGATGCCAATCAGCCAGAGCCCGGAGGCCACTTCCTCATCCGTCATGGTGAAGCGCGCTGCCCCGCTGCCCACCATGAACGTGATGCGCCATCTCTCAGTCCCCAATCGGCAGGTCGAGCATGCTCTCGGCTTGATTCGCGAGCATGGGCTGCTTGCTCTTGGCATGCGGGTGTTCGAGTCCGAGGATGGCAAATCCCGACTCATACCACTGGATTTCGGGGCCCCACTCTCGCTTCCCAACGGCCTAGCCGAATTCGAGGTCGTCGAGAACGAGGGAGAGTCCGACGAGAGAGTCGACACCGATTGGTGGGGATATCTCAGGAGCCTCCTGGGTGACGAAGTGGTCGATGCTGGCGGCGAATCGTGGCCATCCTCGCACGAGTTCTTCGGTGACATGATGATCGTTAGGCTGGACGAGGAGGTCGCCGAACACGCGCGGGAGATTGCAACCGCCAAACTCCTCTCGCACCCTCACATCAGGCTGGTCCTGTCCGACCGGGGGGTGCTGGGAGAGCTCAGGATCCGAGATCTGAATCCCATCGGTGCGAGGTCGGGCGACGAGATCGTGCTGGACGTCATCCCGGACGACATCTCCAGCACCAGGGTGATGGTCAGGGAGTCCGGCAGGAGCATACTATGCGACCCCACTCGGGCGTACTTCTCGACCAAGCTGCAGTCTGAGAGGCTTGAGACTCTGACTCTAGCCAAGGAGTTACGCTCCTTGCTTGGCCGGCCGTTACGCGTTTGCGACCCGTTCTGTGGTGTCGGCCCGGCTCTGGCCACTCTACTGGGGGAGTCCGACCTCGTGGGCGACGTGCTCGCATCAGACCTCAACCCCGACGCCGTGGAGATGCTGCTCGACAACCTGCGCCGCTGGGACCGCAGAGAGTATCCGGCCGAGCCCGCCCCCATCTCAAGGCTCCACGAGGACAGGATTGCAGGGCTGGCGGATGCGACCGAACTGCAGCATGACACCGACCTCACCGGTCGTTGGGACCTGCTTCTGGTCAACCTGCCACACCGCACCATCGAGTTCCTGCCCTCTCTCGTGCCCCTGCTCGACAGGACGGGACCGAGCATGGTTAGAGGGAGGGTGATAGCGGCCGAGGCTGACATCCCTGAGGCTGACCGTGCGATACGCCAGGCACTACCACCAAGACTCGAGGGGATGCCCGAACCATCGCTGCGAATCAAGCGCGACTACAGTTCCACGCTCCGCCTCTGCTCGTTTGAAGCATGGATAGCCCCTGCGCCGTAGGCAAACTTATCGCTCCAATCACCTTCAAAATAACAAATGCCAGCACCCCTTATCGAACTTTTTTGTTGCTTGTTGGATATTGGATTAAGTGGCGCAATGGCTGGTGGTTTGCATTCAGCAACGACTCCTAGTACCAACTTGAACTCCTCCCCTACTCCCCAGCAAAGACGCGCCCATCAAGTCAGAACATGCGCATTCGACGGCTGCAACGCCCTGTCATTCAGATCCACTGACCACTGCTGGAGGCATCAGGACGAATCACCATCAGACCCAGAACCGGAGCCCGAGCCCGAGGTAGAGGGCAACTGGTGGGAAGAACAAACGGAGTGATGTTATGGAGAGTGAGCAGGAGCAGGAGCTCCTTTCCGATAACGAACAAGAACCCAAAGCGGAACCCGAGCCTGTATTTGCTAGGGGCTCCAGGAGGATTCATCCACTTCAGGTAGTGGCAACCCTGTTGATTACGATTGCGTTCTTTCTCTTTCACGCCGGCTCACCTCCGGCTTGTGTTTATGGGGACCCTCCCTCTACTTGGGAGTTAGCACAGCATGGCTACATGTGGGAACCTCCCGAACCAGACTGTGAACCCGACGGATGGGACGAATGGGGCGATGACTTCCTAGACGCCACTGGCTTCTCCAAGTCGACAAAAAACATCATCGGTTTTGTATTCTTCATGTTGGCTTTCTATTGTTGGTCATACTACCGCAAGACTCAGAAGAACGAAGAGCCCGAGAAATTACCAGAATCTTTCTCCGAGCCCGAAGCAGAAGCCAACTGGTGGGAAGAAGAAACGGAGTGAGTATGGAGAACGAGCCCGATAAGAAGTCCAAACTTCCACTATTGGGTATTGTCACAATGATACTACTTTTCTCCCTATTTCCTCATGTTCAGAATGTAATCAGACAAATCGAATTGTCAGATTGGGAGAAGACCGAGGGAACCGTAACCATTTACGAACCATACAATCACACTTTCAGATACAACTATTCCGTAGATGGAATTGAGTATACTGAGTGGAGACACTCGTTCTCTTGGGATACTGAACCCCAAACATCAGTACGACCATATTTCGAAGAATACACAGGACCAGAAACCAAAACTAGATAATCGATACAAGCGAGAATATTGCGTTAAAACACTCACATTTACTATAGAACCAGGTGCATATGCAGAAGTTCTGGTACTTTCTCAGAATGATACCTTCGCTACCTCATTGTTCAACAACTTTCCAGAAGATTCCGCTGCTAGTGTCAGAATCGAATTAGTCAAAGCCGGAGGAGCTAGAGAACAAATTTCCTTCTTCTATAACGAACCATCCAACAGGACAAACCTCAACTTAACAGAACCCGGAAACTATGTGATTACATTCTCCAACACTAGGCAACACTGGACAAACGGTCAACAGTGGTGGTGTGTAGGTTACCATCGGCTTACTGTAGAACTCCATCACAACCTTCCGGTTAATGTGAATTTCATTGAGGGCGAATCGATAACCGTTCACTATGACCCCAATAATCCTGACTTTGGGGTCATGATTATGCCCGAATTTTCTGGCTTATATTCGTCCATTGTTGCATTATTTGCAGTCTATGCTCTCGCCTTGTATACCATTTTCAATTTCGAATCAAAACCCAAATCAAAACCCGAGGAGGAAGAGGAAATCCCACCAGAGCCCGAGCTTGAGGGCAATTGGTGGGAAGGAGACACCGAAGACGACCAAAGCGAACTCTGCGATGACAACCCGGACTTGCACTATGGGTTATGCGAGTTCGATACCTACGACGGAATATGCTGGCACTGCAAGAATCTGGTGCATCCGGACCTCCACCTTCTCCATCTCATTCACAATGACCGCAACCTGTTTCTGTCTTTCGAGAAGGATTTGGTGGAGGGTGAGAAGTGGGGAGGACAGTACAGATCGAGACTTTCCGATATATGGGAGGAATTCGCCGAGCGCGACATCATGTTCGAAGCCCAACTGGGCTATGGGGCGGCTAGGGCCGAGGCGATCCAGAAGTTGTGCTACGCGGACAAAGAGCACATACTCTCCGTGTTGAAGGAAAACCTATCCAAAGCAGGGGCTCCAACGGAAGGGGAAGGCACAGAACCATGGGTCTGGAACTCGCTTGAGGGCGGGCTGGAGGAACACTTCGAAAGGATACGGGACTGGGACATCACACGAGTTGATTGGTCTCCCGAGGATTGGCATCTGGAGAAACCACCGGACCTATCGGCCATCTACAAAGACCCTCCTTCGGTGACTCAGGTGTCTCGCGCTATTGGCCTCACTCTTCTGGCTGCCTATGGGTGGTATGTCTCGGTAGAGGGCGAGGGCATACTGGAAACCTTCGCCGGGAAATCTGGAGTCGAAGTAGATTTACTTTGCATGTTATACTTGATTCCACCTTATTTCATTTACACTGCTTTCATAGAAGGCGATGTCATCGACGATGATTGGGACGATTGAGTGGCGCCCCGACCGGGATTTGAACCCGGGTCGCAGCCTCGACAGGGCTGCATGATAGGCCACTACACCATCAGGGCAGGGCCTCTTCGACAAGGCACCTCTTTTTCAATCTTTGACAGGGTATTGTTCATCATCCGGCCGCACTGCGGTTTGGCATGGACGACACCCCCCTTGTCATCGACGTCATCGACAATGGGGGCCAGTGGACGCACCGCGAGTGGAGGATGCTGCGCTACCTCGGCGTCGATACCCAGATCCTGCCCAACAAAACCCCTCTAGACGAGCTCCGCGAGGTCGACGGGCTCATCCTGTCGGGAGGAGCGGCTCGGGTCGGCCTAACTGGCGAGCTAGGCAACTGCGGGGGCTACCTCGGCCTAGACGTTCCAATCCTCGGGATTTGCGCCGGCCACCAGTTCATGGCCGGTTTCTACGGAGGCAGGGCGGCCGAGGCGCCCAAGCCCGAGTTCGGGGCCGCGACGATAACTCTGGTCGATGGTGGCGGGGCGATGTTCGAGGGGACGCCGGACGAGCAGACAGTATGGGAGAGCCACAACGACGAGGTCGTACAGGCCCCCCCTGATTTCGTGATTACAGCTCAAAGCGAGTCCTGCGAGGTCCAGGGGATGGAGAACGAGGCCGGCGACCGATTCGGGCTGCAGTTTCACCCCGAAGTCAACGACTCGGAGTACGGCGCGAGGATTTTCGAGAACTTCGTCGCAGTGTGCGAACGGGCCCATAGGGCCCGCTGAGCCATAGGACAGATTGAAGAAGGCCCGCTAGGTCGCCGGCTCGATGTCGAACGAAGCAGACCGTCTCGTGCTCCACAAGTGCAGGAGCTGCAATCGCACCGATCGAAGGAACTGGAGCCCCACCGAGTTGCCCAAGTGCAACCACTGTGAATCGACCATGGACCCACTCGAGATCCGATACAAGTGCCTGCGCTGCGGCGCCTTGACCTGGAGTGAGGCCGGATCAACCGGCCACTCCTGCCGCAAGTGCGGATACAGGATCTTCGTCAAGCCCCGCAAGGAAGGCCGTCACAAGACCCTGAAGGCCGAGTGAACAGCGCGGTCTTCAAGTCCCGCCAATCCGACGACCCCTCGTGACCGGCTGGCTGAACACTCACTCTCCTCGAACCTTCGAGCAGATGGCCATCCCCGACAAGCCTCGTCAGGCACTGCTCGCAGCCAGTGTCTCGGCCGACCCACCTCACCTACTGATTACCGGCCCGGTGGGGGTTGGCAAGACCGCGGCATGGCGTTTGGTGGCCCGACAGGTCCTCGGCAGCGGCTGGCGCTCCACCACACACGTACTGCAGTGCCGGGACCTCGTCCGCCAGCGTGGCGCCATGAAGACGTTCGAGGACTTCCTCAGGCCGGGGGGAAACCCGGGTTTCCCTAGGGATACGCTCGCCGGGAGACTCAGCCTCGACGCCTTCGACAGGGGCATGTCAACCGGCTCGCCCGACGATCTAGCACCGGCCGGCGAGGAGACCGAAATCGCCCCCGGGTTCCTGCCGGTCAGCCGACTCATAGTGCTCGAGGACGCCGACCACCTCGGCTCAATCAGGCAGGCCTACCTCCGCAGGATGATGGAGACCGTGGGAAATCGCCTCGAGGTTCGTGCTGGTGGCTAGGGCACCGTCGAGAATCATCGACGCACTGCGTTCCCGGACCCAGATGATTCGGATTCCCGCAACCCAGCGCGAGACGATGCTGTCTGCCATGCGCTCCATCGCACAATCAGAGGGTGTCGAGACCGCCGATGGCGTCCTCGAGGACATAGCGTACATCTGCGAGGGCAACCTCAGAAAGGCCCTATTCACGTTGGAGATGCTGCATCTCAGGGACCTCGCTGACGACCGCTCGGCGGTACACACCTTGGTTCAATCGACCACCCTACAATCCGGCAGGCACCTGTTGGAACTGGCCCTCAGGGGTAGGGTGGTCGAGTGGAGGTGGGAGAATCGGAGAGGTCGCAAGAAGAAGGTGCTGGCAGGGGCCCTAGCCGAGATCGACCGGATGATGAACGACCACGGCATGGACTCCGACGACGTGGTCCATCAGCTCCACGACGTTCTTGTCGGTCGCAGACTCTCCCTCCCCGACCCCTTACGCGAGCAGTTGCTCGCCGCACTCGCAGATTGCGACGCCCAACTGAAACGCTCTATGCACGCCAGAATACCGTTCGAGAACTTCCTACATAGAGCCGCAAGAGCGGGCAAGGATCACGGCCTCGCCTTCGGTTGAGAATGGCGGACGCGGCAGGATTCGAACCCGCGGTCCCCGGCTTAGGAGGCCGGTGCATTATCCGGACTATGCTACGCGCCCGCTTCCGCCAAGCCATCCCCCCCAAGAAAGGTGACGCTAGCAGAATCACCCCATTTCGGTCGAGATTGTGCCGATGCCATCAAGCATCCAACGTTCTCCGAACAACGTGGAAGATCCCCTCTCCGAGCTACCAACCCCATATTCGGACTCAAGTGAGTTCGGCCCCTCGCGTCAGCGGGCCCTCCAACGCAGGGTCGCAGCCAGGGACGCTGGCCGCCGCCTTTGGACCCGTGTCTCCGTGTCATTCCATACCCCCCTGATACGACGGGCACTGGCCCTTCTAGCACCGGCAACTACTGCTCTGCTGCTGGTTGATTGGGACTTTGCCTCCTATGATGTCGCCATAGCTGCATATGCCGTGCTAGCAGCGCTTCTGATTCCCACCAACCTCGCGGCCACGTTCGCTAGGATGTCCGCTCGGGATCGACTCAAGTTACGTGATGGAGGGCAGAGGTCGATGGACGCATATCCGGGCGTTGAGAGGATACTGAACACTCTGAGGGAAAGGGCCCTGAGAGAGAGGATTCGTCTGCTATCGGCAGCGCTCGGGGCGTTGGCGATAATCGCGGTCAGGGATCTTGACACAGGAGAGACACTCGGCTCGTTGCTCCTCGGGCTCTCGATAGCGCTAGGGGCACTGTGTCTTCTCAACTCCCTGATGCTCGACGACTCGATACCCATGCGCTCGAAGTCATTCCCATTGCTCTCGCTGCACGCCCCGACCCTGCATGACAGTACATTGGACAGGCCGTTGTCCGACCTGATGGTAGCGCACCTCGACCCGGAGACTGCTGCGGCCTGGGACGAATGGAAGCAGTCCCTGTCGGATAGCGTTAGAGATGAGCAGACGCCCGATTCCGCGGTGGAGCACTTGCTACGTGCATTGCACCTCAACGAACGGGGCCTGCTCGACGACGACAGACTGATCACCGAGGCGAAACGCGTCTTCAAGGTGACAGCGATCGATGACCTGACTGACCGTTCCAACAAGTTCAACCTCAGGTCCCTGCGCACCCTGTTGGCGCACACCAAGGCTTGGGAGCCAGGGCTGTTCAGGCTGATCGACAGGCTCCAGGACTCGGCCATCAGGGGCGACCACACGCTGAACGAGATGCCATGGAGGCTGGACCTCGACCTGCCTCCGCGCTGCTCTCAGGGCCAAGCCGACCTGTTCGTGGTACTACACAATTACACCGGGGCCACTGCCAACGCCAAGGTCGACATCGTGGTGGCTGAGGGGGAGCCGGCCCTGCAGACCATCAGGGTGGAGGCACGGCCCTCCCAACGCATTGACAGCAACAGGGCCACCGATCAGGTCGATTCGCTGGGCCGTCTGCTGGATGACGCCACCGTGCTCTGGATTGGACTGGCATGGCCTGACTCAGAGACCGGCTCGCACCCCGTGCAAGTCACCCTGAGGGGAGAGCAGGGAGAGACGCTCTTTGTCGATTGTGGTTCAGACCACCCTGTCGTCGAAGGCGCAGAAGGAGAGCGCCGACCAGCGCATGTCTGATGCGGCCTCCACCGTTCGCAGGCTGGCTCTGTCAATAGCCGATTGAGCTTCTTTCGGGACGTAGTCCCGAGCGTCACGTTCATGACGCCGTTGCGATTGCGAGCAAAGGAGCGAACATGGAGTCGTGGGACATCGTCATCATCGGCAGCGGCCCAGCGGCTCTACGGGCAGCCGTCGCTTCTGCCGACGCAGGAACGACTCCATTGGTCATCGACTCCTCCGGCATCGGCTCCGCCTCCGGCGCAGCACCTCTGTCGGGTTTAGCGGCGTCAATCGACGAACTCGACTCGACAGTTCATCGCGATGACACGGTGACGGCCGGCGGCGATTCTACAGATAAGGGCGCAGCGGCTCGATTCTGTGGCGAGGCCGTTTCGACTCTAGCAGAACTCGAGAGATGGGGTTTGGTGCTACGCCGCAGGGATGGTGGCCTGCCTCACACATCCGAGGCACCGGGCCACAGCAGGCCCCGCCTGACGGGCTGCGGAGACAGCACTGCTAGGGAGGTCTCCCGCCTGCTGGAGGAGCAGGCAATCAAGAGAAGCATCCCACGTCGTTCCGACTTGCTTCCTCTATCTTTGGTCATGGACAATCAGCAAGTGAGGGGAGTCGTGGTTCTGGACCTGCTATCAGGAGAGATATCCTCGATTCAATCCAAAGCTGTGATTCTCGCCACGGAAGGACATCAGGGAATTTGGTCCACCCCTTCGAGCGGCCCGGGAACGGGGGCTGCTCTAGCTGCCGCCGCCGGAGTGGGCCTGTCTGGCATGGCTAATGCCCCCCGACACCCGCTCACCATCCGTGATACGACCATCCACCTACCCCTCGACCTACTAGGCTCCGGGGGCAGGATACGAAAGGAGAGCGGCGAGGACGTCGGTCCCGAAGCGGTCCTCGATGGAGAGGGGTGCGTTCTCGATCTGCGTTCGTTGGACTCCGCATCCGCGCCCTGGTTCGCCCAGACCGCTAGGAGAGTCAGGGAGGGAGCGGGTCTGGACATGACTACCGATGTCATTCCCCTCTCTGCATCCATAGCATCGACGACGGGAGGCGCACCGGTCGATGAGAGCGGCAGGGTGACGTTTGACACAGGGGGAATGTGGTTCACTGGCCTCTACGCGGCAGGACGATCCGCCAACACCGGTATGCACGGCGAGGGCATGCTTGCAGGGAACCAGTTGCTGGAGGACCTAGTCAGTGGTAAGAGCGCCGGTGAGCACGCCGGAGACTGGGCTTCGGGCCAGGACTTCGCCGCTTCCTCGATGATTTCCGACGCGACAAGTGCGCAGAAGGCCAGAGTGGCCTCGCTGATGGGTAGGAGCGGAGAGTCGGTGGGAAGGGTTTCATCGGCAGTCTCGACAATCATGGCCGGTCTCAACGGCTCTCGCGACGAGAATTCCATAGAGGCTGCTGCAACTGGCATAGCCGGGCTGCGAGAGGGGGGAATCAAGGTCACGGACTCGTCAATGGTGATGAACACCGAACTGGCCACCGCCATCCATCTAGAGGGGATGCTGACCCTCGCCGAGGCCATAGTTGGCTCGGAGGGGTAGCATGGCAAGTCCCGACCCAAGCATCTTCACACTAATCATCCAAGGTGAGATTCCCTGCCACAAGGTGTACGAGGACGAGCACGTCTTCTCCTTCTTGGACATCAATCCCTGTAGTGTGGGCCATACTCTGGTGGTACCCAAGGAGCAATGCGCCTCGCTCGACGAGCTGTCCGACGAGGCTTCCGCAGCGGTCGGAAGAGTCCTTCCTAGGATCTCCAGAGCAGTCCTAGCAGCGTCCGGGGCGCGGGATTTCAACGTCCTGCAGAACAATGGCGAGGCAGCATATCAATCAGTGTTCCACGTCCACTTCCACATCATCCCCAAACACGATGACGGTAGTGGCCTAGCTTGGCCTTTCGCCACCACCCAACTCGACCCCGAGCAGGGTGCTATACTCGCTGAGCGCATCCGCAGCCACTTGGAATGACCCGGTGCGTTCTCAACCACCAGCCCCGTGCGGCCATCATGTCCGACTCTCGCGAGGCGCCCGATGTTCTGCCTCGGCTGTCGGGCAGCGCTACGAGGGTCAATGTCGGGAAACTGGAGCGCGTGCCGTGGGACCACAGCGGCAGACATCCTGGAAGCCGGCCATTCTGGGAGGTCATCCGCAGAGTCGTCGACATAGCCTGGTCATACATCATCAGAAACTCGGAGATGGACAGTCCACCCGAGGTAGAGGGCGGTTCCGTGTACGCCTCGACACACATCAACGGTCTAATCGACCCGCTGGCCATCATGAAATCTCAGAATCGGCGAATCATCGCCATCGGTAGACACGATATCATGACCATGCCCGTCATCGGCTGGCTCACGCGTCGGCTGGGCTCACAGCCTGTAATCAGGAAGGCCGAGTTAGAGAGAGGGGTCGGTGACCCCGGGTTCGCCAAGAGGATTAACCAGAGGAGCATGCTAACCATGGCCAACTGCATCGCATCGGGCCACGCAGCCATCGTGATGCCAGAGGGCAAGTCGCATCAGGACTCCAAACTTCACGCACTCAGGACCGGAGCCCTCCGATTCACCCTCAACGCCGCCAGCATCGCGCACGAGCGTGGACTGCCCCAACCCGCGATCCAACCCGTTGGCCTGCATTTCAGATGCCACTACTGGTTCCGCACCGATGTCTTCGTCGAGTTCGGAGAGCCAATATCGATTCCACTACTCGACGACCCACACCACCACACCACCCTCGCAGAAGGAGAATGGGTCGAGCCACCAGCAGAGCGAGTCATCCCCTTGCGCGACGAGTTGTATGAGAGCCTGTCCCACATCACACCCGACGCCCCTGATTGGGAGACTTACAGGGCGTGGCACCTGCTGGCCCACCTGAGGGCGAACTCCTCATCGACACCCCTCAGCTCACTGAAGAAAGAGGTCTTGGCCGCCCGCGACGTTCGGGAGAGGCTGACCCACTTCGAGGACTCCGAAACCCTCGTCGAGGACGCTAAGGAAGCCGCGCAGATACTGCACTCGAAGGAGTTGGACGCCCGCACCCTAGACACCCAGGGGAGGATCAAGCGGGAATCCAAACTCGTCAATGGGGCCTTGGGAGTCATGGCAATGCTCCTTGCTGCCCCAATCAGCGTGCCATCGACTGGCTTGCAGGCGCTGGTCGGTTGGTACGCGGGAAACAACTCTGACGAGGGCATCGACGCTAGGACGACGCATCACATGATCAGCGCAATTCTCTCTCCTCTGATATTCTGGCCGCTGATATCACTCGCATTCCTCTACTCGCTATTCGGTGCAACCACAATGCTCCCCCTATACCTCGTGGCCTCAATCCCGGTCATCCACCTGTCCAACCTGATATTCCTCTGGGGATACGACATGTGGGCCGACTTCGGTGATGCCCGTAGGAGGAAGAGCCTCGCCTCCTCAACTGCCGGCATTCGCTTGGAGGAGTTGGTGCTGCACCTGTCTCCCAGACTCGGCGTTCTCAAATAGGACGGGCTCCCCAAACCCTCCATGAACTCCCGCGAGGCTGCCGACAGGGTGCGTGAGTGGCTGCAGAGCGAGCATCTCGAAGCCCGCGACGTCGCCGACCAGCAGGCCATGATACACCTGCATGTCCGGTACCCCCCAACCAAGCAGGGCCACGTGTTCAACGTCGTCATCCCAAAGAACCGGAACCTAGTCCTAATCTACTCGGTAACTCGGGTCGATGAGGGCCAGCAGATGGAGATGACAGAGCACTCCGAGGGCGAACTGGGAGAGTGGGAGAGGTGGCTGCACGACACCAGAATACACCTGACTCAAGCCGACCTCGATTGGGTTCTCCACGTGGGCAAGAAAAACAACGGCGTGCCCGGCCCGCTGCAGGCCTTCAACCTCTCTCGACCGATTTGGCTGGACGGACTCACCCAGAACGAGTTCATGCACACTATGCGCCACCTGTGGCTCACTAAACTCTCCTTGATTCACAAAATCAAGTTCGCCTACGGACCTGGCATCGGCAAGCCCGGACCGGTCGACGACTGGATAACGAAGAAGGCCCAGAGCAGCGATGGTCAGCCCCGTGCGCAACCAGAGGTCACCGAGATAGACACGGATGAGACCGGCGGCTTCGGACGTGACTTCGATCCCTCAGAATGGGTGTAGCCCCGGCGTCTCGCGGGTGCGCGCTCTCGCGCGCGGGTGACGGCAGAGGGTCGAGGTTAAGTATCGAGGAAAGTCAAACTGTGGCATTACAGCAGCTTGCTGGAGGGTTGGAAATGGAAACTGCGAAGATGAGAAACAGCGTGACGATGGTTCTACTGATGGTGATGAGCACGTTCGCGGCGATAGAGATCCCGCGGGCTGAGGCCAGTGAGGTGGTACTGACTGACGCGATTCAGATAGTCAACGGAGGCTCGGCGAACGACAAGATGGTGGCTACCGACGCCGACTCGATGGGCAATGTGCACTTCGTCTGGAGCCGCAACACCCAGCACCTGTGGTACCAGATGCACAACCCGAGGGGTGACGTGCTGATTTCCGAGACCCAGATATCCAACCCCGGAGCACATCGTGCATGGCACCCTGACATCAGCGTCGACACTGATGACAACCTGCACATCACTTGGACTGACAAGGCCAATCAGTGGGTTATCTTGTACACCATGATCGACCCCTCCCAGGATGACCAGAGCGGCGATGCCGCAATCGACAGCGTGATTTCCATAATCGATGACTTCGAGATCTCGGTACACACCCAGAACCGAGACTGGCCGGCAATTGACACGGATTCCGAGAACAACGCCCACATAGTCTGGGAAGACTCGTTCGAGCCCCTCGACAAGTTCTACCAGCAACCGCAGATTTACTACTCTATGATACAGCCAGACCTGAACTCTCGCGAGGCCGTGGTCGCTGTCGGCGAGACCCTACTCACCCCGATAATCGGTCACAAGGGTCACCCCGACGTCGCCGTCGACGCCGACGACTTCGTCCAGATTGTCTGGGACGACACCCGTGGAGGCAAGGTCGAGATGGTGGCTCCGATAGACACCTCGGGTTCGATGAACACCGAATGGGCCGACATGTGCGTGGTTTTCTACGGCGGTTACTTCGCTAGTGGTGGCTACTTTGAGGGATTGAAGCCAATGCTGCTGCGAGCGAACATGACGGTCTACGAGACCCTGTATGCACTCAGTGGCAACTGGCCCAGTGCGGCCACCAGTGGTAACTGCGCCGCTGCGTACCAGACCGGCGGATCGGGCAGCCAAGGACCCCGTGGGACACCGCTGGGCCTAACTCCCGGAGATGACTCCGGCGGTATCAGGGAACTCACAGAAGTAGTGTACAACAACGGAGCGGTCAACCTGCCCCAGGACGGTGGTTACTACAGCGAGTTCTGGGGCCCCGGCTCGACCTGGGCGTGCCTGTCATGGCGTGACTCCGGCGGCAACGTCCCCGGCAACCCCCCTACTCAATTGGACCACCATTGGAATCCGAACGCGACCAAGATTGTCATCCCGATTTCCGATGAGGGCCCCTATGGCGGTGACCCCGCTCAGCAGTCCGACGACACCCAGAGCATCAATGAGGCCCACGACGCATGCGTGATTGCAGGAATCATCCCGGTCCCACTTCTGGCGGCCGGCTGGGGCTCTGGCTCGACAAACGTCGGATCACACATGATGGACCTCGCCCAGTGTCCCAACGGCTTCGTCAGCCTGAGCCAGAGGACGTGTCCCGGGTCGACTACCCGTCTGACCGACGCTGAGGGCCAGATGTACAGCTTCCCAACTTCGGCCGCGAGCTCAACCGAGTTGCAGTTGATGGTGGAGGCCATGGTCTACCTATCGACCAACAACTCTCGTGAGATCTACATGACCGTACTAGATCCTCTTTCGTTGATTCAGAATCCACCCCCTACTTGGCAGATGGGCGATTCAGGCACCTTCATCGACACAACCGCAGACAGGTACATCGAGGACCTCGGTCCTTCAATCGATGGCCTAGGCTACGGTAACCTCGTCGTTGTCAACGACACCAGAATCACCCTAAACGACGCATACAGCTTGCATCCCGCGATATCGGTCGATACTTCGGGCAACACACACTTGGCGTGGATGGATGGACGCGCCTACGGATTCGACATCGACGTGAATTACGAGATATACTACACGAGACTACGGCTCAGGGGAGCGGGCGAGTGGGACGGTGCCCCAGATGGACTGCCCTCTTACGGGATCAAGCAGATTGTCGACTCAGCGATATCTGACGTCGAGGGCATCGATGGGATTCCGACGGAAATCGGCCATTCGGGGCCAATTCGCACATGCCCCGATTCTCACTGATTTCCTTCGACAACGTGCACCTGACGTGGCTAGACAACTACAACGACACACGGGGCGAGACCATTGTGTACACTAGGCTAAAACCACACCAACGACGACTACCCAGCGGGTTTCCCCTCTAAACTCGCTCGCCGCGGGAATCCTCGACCCTGGGAGGTAACCCCAATCACTGAGTGGCAGTCCGACAAGCTCGGCCCGAACTCACCCGCGGTCCCCGATCTGGGCCAGCCACCTGCATTCGCCAACGACCTCGGAAAGTGGAGCGCACATCGCTTGGTCCGATACCAACAAGTGCAGTGACACCAGTAACGGAGGAACCTACACCCTGTGCTACGTGCACGTCCTGACCGGCTTAGTCGAGGTCGCCCTCGCAGAGACGGAGACCTACTACCACACCATCGAGCCAGGTGAGCAGACCCTGTACAACATGACGATATCCAACCCGACACCGGGCCCCGCCGAACTCGTCGCCGACACCTTCACCGTGACCATGGAAGGGGTCCCCCCAAAAACTGGACGGCAACGTTGTTCTTCACTACCAACCACACACCGATTTTCGACTCGACCCCCGGGGTTCCTTCGCGGCGGTGACGTTATTCCAATGTACATGCGCGTCCGCGCCCCGTCAATCTACCAAGCTCACGCAGACGAATTGGCTTCGATTACAGTGACCGCGATTTCCCCCAAGGACCCAGCTATCAGGGACGAAAGGATTACCCTCACTCTGATGGACGTGGTACATGGCATCGATTTGGACACCAGTCACTACCAGGTCGACGTCGAACAAGGAGAATCCGCATTTTTCTCAATCACGGTTAGTAATACCGGCAACGTGTACGATACGTTCGCGTTCTACGACCCATCCACTCTAGAGGGGCAGGTCGAATGGGCCTTGCCATTTGGCTGGGGACTCACGTTCCCGACGTCGTTGTCATTGGACCCCCGGGCAGTCTGTGACTAGGAACCTGCAGGTCAGCGTCCCGACGTCACAGGAACCCGGGACCTTCGTCATCTACCTGAAGGGATGGTCCACCGGCGAGCCGGTGCTGTCGATAGATCAGGGCACCTTCGACGTCCTTGAGTTATGGATCAACGTCTCGATCAAGAGTACTGGGAACATAGTCTTCCAGATGGGGGACACGACCCAGTATGTCTTGCCCGGGGAGTGCTCCAACTTCGACATCGAGGTCAC
>BPDA01000024.1 GCA_019654055.1 Methanobacteriota archaeon
GGTCACTCCAGAATGAGTTCTGCAGCATCCTCACGACAGTCGAGGCAGGCATCTGCTCGAACCTCAGGCTGATGGCGAAGTTGGAGAAGGCATCGACGAAGTCGATGAAGTCGTTGGAGAAGTACCTCGACATCCAAGTTCTGCCGTCTTCGGTCTCATTCCCCCATGGTTTCTTGGCAGACTTCATCAGCAGCCGTGGTAGATTCAACGTGTCCTTGAGGGTGAACCACGGCAGCACACCATAGACCGAGTTGGCCCGGTACAGCCTACCGTCCTTGATCTGGCAGGCGAACTTGGTGGTGGGCAGGAACTCGACCCCGTGCCGGCCGAGATCTAGTCCGCCGCTGCTGCGCTTGCCTAGAATCAGTCTAGCGAAAGGCCCCTTTCTTCCATGAGGAATCATGTGGACCGCGCCGGTGGGAATCTGAAAACCATCGTGGTCGTGCTGGGTGAACCTGCCGCCGGCGAAGGACATTCTCTCGTACACGGTGACCTCGTGCTCGCCTGCCTGAGCGAGGCTGGCAGCCGATGCTAGACCACCGACCCCGGCACCAATTACCACTGCCTTTCCCGGCTCGCCCATCCGTCCACCTCAGGAGTAAACCAACGCTCCTGTCGGACACCAGAGTAGGCACCTTAGGCAGTCAGTGCAGTTGTCCTCTATCACCTCGCAGAGACCCTCCACGATGAGCGCGTCGTCATTGCAGGCCATCAGGCAGTAGGAGCAGCCAACACAGAGCTCGTCGATGACGTTGAGCTTCACTCCGTCAGTGATGGGCCTGTCATGGGTGATGCCCGACTTAAGATCCGGAACCGCGCCCGGGGTCGCCTTGCTTCGAAACGCCTCGGCCACGGCATCCCATTGCCGCCGACTATTTCAGGTGTTATCCACAGCCTCGCCACATAGCCGACTCTGCCAGGGCGCCGGTTTCCTGAATAGTGATGATGGGCTCGCATACCCCGAGGGCGAGGTGCGTTCTATGGACGAAGAGTCGTGGACGGGGATAGTCGACGTCGGCTCCAAGCCCGTGGTGTCACGAGAGGCCATCGCTACCGGCCTACTAATCCTGTCCGAGGAAGGCATCGACGTCGTCGCCAACGGTCGCTCCCCGAAGGGTGATGTTAGGGAGGCATCGACAGTCGCCGCCATTCAGGCGGTGAAAGAGACCCCTCGAACCCTGCCCCACTGCCATCCCATCCCTATCGAGGGTTGCACAGTCGATTGGGGGGTCGAGGAGAACGGACTGCGCTGCACCGTCTCCGTACGCACTCACTGGACCACCGGTGTGGAGATGGAGGCCCTGTGCGGTGTCAATGCAGGTCTGCTGTGCGCATGGGACATGCTCAAGCCTATCGAGAAGGACCCTCAGGGCCAGTATCCGACTTCTAGGATGGAAGGGATTCGGGTTCTGCGAAAGAGCAAGGGCGACCCGCATGATTGAATGCTGAGGCGTATTCGGCGAAGCGTGGCAACCACCGACCTCGTCAAGCACTTCCTGCAGGCGACCGAGGCTGCGGCTGTAGCGGCCTCGGCGTGGAGAGGTCTGGGTGATCGAAAGGCCGCGGACGGAGCGGCCGTCGAGGCAATGCGCGAGGTATTCGATAGCGTACCCTTCGACGGGCGCGTCGCAATCGGCGAGGGCGAGCGCGACGACGCTCCGATGCTTTGGATTGGTGAACCCCTAGGATCGTTACAGGGCGTGGCACACGCTCCTTCAATCGACATCGCAGTCGACCCACTGGAGTGCACCAATCACGTCGCTCTCAACCTCCCGAACGCGATGGCGGTCCTTGCAGCAGCACCTCGGGGTAGCCTGCTACACGCTCCCGACTGCTACATGGACAAGATAGCCGGACCGGCAGCCCTCGCAGGAGAGGTCAGCCTCGAGGCCGACACCTCGTACAACGTCGAGGCCGCCGCCGCCGCCCTCGCCAAGTCACCCTCGCAGTTGCGAGTGGTGGTCATGGACAGACCGCGACACGAGCAACTGATACGCGAGTTGAAGCAGCATGATGTGGACATAGTACTCATCGGCGACGGCGACATCGCCGCTGCCCTCAACGCACCCTGACCCCAACTCCGACATCGACATGCTAATGGGGATAGGGGCTGCCCCCGAGGGAGTAATCACGGCGACTGCCTTGAGGGGCCTGAAGGCCCCATTCGAGGGGCGACTTGTATTCAAGAACGAGGGCCACCGCGAACGCGCCGAGGCCATGATTGAGGGTGATGTGGATAGGCTCTGGGGCCGTGACGAACTCTGCTCGTCGGATGACTCCGTCTTCATCGGCTCGGGGGTCTGCCCCGGCCGGACCCGAGGCGTCGAGCAGACCGAGGACGGAAGGCACTCAGTTCACTCTGAGGTCATCGATGTAAAATCCGGCGAGCACTACTTCGTCTCCTCGGTGCGATGAGTTCTTCTCCTACCACCCGCACGTGGGCACGAGGTCAGAGGATGGACACCGAACTGCTAGAGAGGACTGCTAGTGAGCTTGTGGCCCCGGGCAAGGGGATACTCGCTGCAGATGAGAGCAACGGTACGATGTCGAAGAGATTGGCTGCCGTCGGAGTCGACCCCTCTTCCGAGACTCGACGCTCCTACCGCGCCAACCTGCTCTCCACTGATGGGTACGAGTCCGCAGTCGGCGGCGTGATACTGTTCGACGAGACAATCAGGCAGAGCATGGACGATGGCACTCCAATCGCCGAGGCGCTGAGTTCCCGAGGAATCCATCCAGGTATCAAGGTCGACACCGGGGCTAAGGAACTCGCCAACCATCCCGGTGAGAAGATTACAGAGGGGCTCGACGGGCTCAGGGAGCGCTGCGTGGAGTACTTCAAGATGGGCGCACGCTTTGCCAAGTGGAGGGCTGTCATACGAATTGATGAGGGGATGCCGAGCGCTGCATGCGTATCCACCAACGCGCACGCCCTGGCCCGATACGCTGCGATTTGCCAGGAGCAGGGACTGGTCCCAATCATCGAGCCCGAGGTGTTGATGGACGGAACCCACCAGGCGCAACGCTGTTACGACGTGACCGCCGAGGTCCTCGGTGCGACATTCGCCGCCTGTGCCGAGCAGGGCATCCATATCCCTGGGACCCTGCTCAAGCCGAACATGATCTTCGCTGGCAACGACTGCCCGGACCAGGCCTCCCGGGAGGAGGTGGCGAGGCTGACCGTGGACTGCCTGACCAACCACGTCCCGCACGACCTTCCTGGAATTGTATTCCTATCAGGCGGTCAGTCTGATGAGGATGCCACAGCACACCTCAATCTGATGAACCAGATGGACGTCAATCACCCGTGGCAACTCTCCTACTCGTACGGTAGGGCACTGCAGGCCCACGCGCTTAGGACATGGGCCGAGGGTGGCGCCGATTCGGCTGCCGCCAGTCGCAGTATGTTCGCTCACCGGGCCAGCATGAACAGCTTGGCTAGGAGTGGTGACTGGAGCCTCGACTTAGAGGCCTAATCAGTTGTCGTCCAGCGCCCCAGGCCTCAGTTGCCAGACACAGATTTCGTAGCGCCCGGACAGTGCACCGCCGCGCTTGGTCGTTGCGACCTTCATGATGTCCTTGTCCTTGGACAGGACGTTTCCCAGTTGTTGGGGCGTGGTGCCGTGACGCATGGTTGAGTTCACATGCTCGAGAATCTCCGTGGTATTCGCCTCTCCCCTGTCGTCCAGGAACTTCTTTATTTTCTGCCGTAGTCTTGTTGTCCTCATCTGTATATCTCCTAATTTCTCTCAGGCTTGGCACGCTCGTGGTGCCTTACCCACTCCTCAGTCGCCCATTCCGATAGTGGGGGGGTGCTGCCGGCCATCCCGCTCTTGCGAACCGTGCCGATTCGAACGATGTTCGGATCCGACTCCATCAGTGATGCGAGATCCAAGCTTCCCGAGTATCCTTCCCGACTAGCCAACCAAGCTGCTATCTCAGCACTGTTCCTTGGCTGCTCGGAGAGGTACTTGCGAATGACGAGTCGGATTTTTTCCGCTTCCATCTGTCTTCCTCAGCATGCTCCCGGGCCCGGCAGTCGGCCCGATGCGCATAGGATGGCGGGCGCTGATATAACCGTTCTGCACGAAATCACACTTTTTTGTTACAGATAGTTGCTAGAAAAAGGGTTGTTTTCAGGATTAAACCAAGTGCGAAAATGAAACTGATACATTCTCCATAGGAAATATGTAATCAACTGTAACAAAACAAGACAATTTAATACACCAACATTACTTAGATGTATTGAGAGGTGGTGAGTGGTGTCAGAGGAACCCTCCGGAGCGCAGAAACCGGATTACTCCGACAGTGCTTGGAAAATCCGTAGCAAGCACCGCAGGAGGTTGTTGGATAGACTCACCGAGGGCGGCGCCACGGTCAGCGATCTGGCTCGCGACGTCGACCTCAGGGTTCCCCATGCTTCAGCCGAGATAAAACGGTTGAGAATCGATGGACTGGTCTCCAGTGACCTATCAGCAGGGAGCCGCGGGGCCAGGATACACCTCACTGAGTCAGGCTGGGAGTCGGTGAGGGCCGACGAGTGGGTGAGGGCATCCGAAGCCTCCCCGATGCCCGATGACTCGAGCATGTGCTGCCTGTTGTCACGCGACGGACCGAACCTCCTGCTGGGCATGATGGAACCTCGCGACTCCCCGCTACTGCTGATTCCCGACCGCCCCCCAGTCCCGATTCCGGGGGATCCAGGGTCCACCGGAAGCGAGGGGGTCCCTTGGAGCTGGGCGGTTCTGAGGGAGAGGAATCCGCGATGGTTCGACCTCTCGTCGATGGAGCCCAAGCCCAGCCCCCCTCCTCCTTCGGACCCTGAGAACATAGACGCCTATTCGGGGGAGCGTACCGTCGTCGGTATAATCCGGGCCCGCCTGCTCGACGCCGAGCGACCGATAGCGATAGCACCCGGGCAGTGGTTCTCGACCCCGGACTTCCGACCCGCGCCCCCGTTGCCTGAGAGGGAATACCACAGGGGCCAGTGGGTTCTAGGCGCGTGCCACGAGATGTCACCGGAGATTAGGCCGAAGGAACCCGTCGTCGCGGTGATGGAAGACAGGCTGCCGCGATCCATGCTCCTGAGGACGGCTAGGGCCAACTCGCTCGTCATCGCGGACCTAGGTGGTTTGGACACCGAAGGCGACCCCTATCCCCTAGCGGCTCTCGACCCTTGGATAGAGAGCGCTCACCCGCGCCTGAGAGATGCTGAGAGGAGGCGCAGGCTGGGGGCACTGAGGGATAGGGTCAGCAAGTCCCGGAAGGCTAGGACCGAGGACTCTACTTGGCGGCGGTTCAGGCGGGACTGGGGCGAGTCCACCTTCACCGAGGAAGCCGACTCAATCAGCGTACTGGACCTCAGGGGCCTGAGGGGATCCGCTGCCGAGGCACTAATCAGATGGGCGGTCAACGACGATGCCAAACCCCCCCTAACCGTGGAAATCGGCTCGAATGTGCCCGACGAACTGGTCTCCTCAATCGCCTCCCACTCCAACCTCCGACTCGCTCTATTAGGGAGCGAGGCAACCGCCTTCGCCGGCTTCGACAGGCTCGACCCCGACCCCCTCAGGCCTCTGCCGTGGCTGCGCCTGACCACGAAGGGAGGCAGGGTGCTTCCGATGCGACTGGTTGAACCCACACAGGTACCGATGCACCCGGACGGCGGGGAGGCCGCGGAACCAGATTGGCATTCGCTGGGCGTCGACGTCGAGTCGCTCGGAGAGATAGACGAGGGCCATCTCTCAGTCATCAACTCGGCCATGGCACAGCATCCCGGCGGCAATGAGGAGTGGGCCAACCAGATGGAGGCAAAGTACCCGATAGCAGCTTGGATCGCCTCCCCAGCTCGCACTAGGTGGCCACGCTGGCAGAGGCTCAGGAAACGACTCAGCCCGGAGTGGCTGGTCCTCATGGATATGGATGACCTCCCACTGGAGAGACTATCCGAGGTCGCCGACGAAGCACCCGATGCTGTGCTGCAGGAATTCGCGACAAAGATTGCCAGCAGGCTGAGGACGGATTCCGAGGCGGCTCTGAGGACTAGGCCGGCCACGGACCCGAAGGAAGCCACTCGTGGAGTCTCATGGGTGGCAGCCCAAATGCTGTCCAACGCCCCCTGGTTGCCAGAGCACATGCACTCCGACCTGCTCAGTTGGGCACTGGAGGCATGGCTCTCGAATCCCCCCAGCGATTCGATGCCAGCCCTGCAGGGCGTCGCGTGGCTGCACTCCTCGGGGCGCAGCGACGAAACCACCTTCAGGCCAATACTGGAGGGAATTCGAAGCAAGGGCAGGGAGTCGCCATCAGGTCACGACCTGCACACCTGGGCCAATCTTGCAGACATAATCCTAGATGACTCGGAGATTGTGCCGGGTGACTTGGAAGGCATACTGGAACTGCCTCCGGGATGGTGGGCACCAATCTCTGTCAGGATTCTCTCGGGTCTGTTCGAGGATGAGGATACGACGGAATGGGCCATAGCCAATCCGGTGTCATGGTGCGCGGCGGTACTGCGCCCCGTGGGGGACCGCTGCGAGGCACCCGGACTACGTTCATTCAAGCACCCCGGATGCGACTCGGAGATCTACTCACACCTGTCCCGCAGACTGAGGGGCCGGCGCGAGCGCGCAGGCCTGCCCGAGAGCGCTGACCCACTGCTTGACCTGCTGGACGCATTGGACGCCGTGAATAATTCGCACCCCCCTCCTCAGGGACGAACCCACCCGCTGTCGGGTTGGCTAGCCCAACCTCTTGAGAAATGGCCGGATTTCTCATCGGCGGAGGCGATGGACGGCGATGCGCATATCGCAGAGAGACTCTTACTGAGAAGCTCTGGCTACCATACTGGAATCGTCCCATCCACTTCGATTTCGGGATGAAATCTTGTTTTTCAGCGACCGAGGGGTTCTTGACCACCTCCTGTGGCCGTTGAATGCCCGAGCTGCAACACCGTGGCGACGAAGCCCCCCGCTGGAGGAATAGGATGAATCACGGTACCAAGCTCGGGTCACCACTTGCCGAAGACCAGTGTGACCAGCTGCAACGGAATGATCACTGGAGCAAAACAAGTGGACGGATTGTGTTAGGTCCCCGGATGACTGAAAGGAATGAATCAAGGGACTACCCCACAGTTCGACAGACGTCCCGGGGTGGGTCAGGAGCCCGAGCTTCGCTGTGAAGGCCTCCGTTACGCCCCGGGGCACACACTCCAATTGTCCACAAGAAGAGGCGGGAATCTTATGCACGACGTCGGGCTTATCGGCGGCACGTTCGATCGCTTCCATGCAGGCCATCTGGCGCTGATGGCCACCGGCCTGTCAGAGTGCTCCTCCATCGAGGCCTGGGTAACTGCCGACTCGATGGCTCAGTCGAAGGACCACGGGTGAACCCTTGGGAATTCAGGGTCATGGAGATTAAGGAGGCCTTGGGCGAGGATGCCGGAAGAGTCGACTTCTACGTACTCGAGGACAGCCATGGGCCCGCCCCCTCGCATCCCGATGCAACCGCCATAGTCTGCACCGACGAGACTCGGGCCGAGTGCGAGGAGATTAATCGCCTCAGAGGAGAAGGAGGACTACCGCCCCTGCACATCATCGTCTCAGACCACTCACTGGCATGGGACGGCGAGCCGATATCCAGTTCTAGAATCAGGGCGGGCGAGATTGACAGAGAGGGACATCCCTGGATTCCAAGAGCGATTAGGGAGGGCAAGGTGGTCATGACTCCTCAGGTGGAAGCCGAGCTCAAGGAGCCCTTCGGCCGACTGTTCCCAGGCCCTGAGGACGAACCATCGGTCTCCATGTCTCACGTCCTCGCCCACATCGAGTCTGGCTCTGGACCGGTCATCGCCGTCGGCGACGTCACTGTGCGCACCCTACAGGACCTCGGCCGGCCGGCCGACATCGCCCTGATTGACGGACTCACCAAGAGGCAGCCCTGGGAGGGCGCCGATGGAATCGACGCGTCCCTGTATGACCGGAACCTGAGCTGCTCCAGCCCAGCCGGCTGCCTGACACCACCTCTGCTAGAGGCCTGCGAGGAAGCCATCGAATCCTGGAAGGACTCGGGACATACTAGCTTGATCGACATCGACGGCGAGGAGGACCTCGCCCCGCTCGTGCTTCACCCACTGGCCCCCCTTGACGCAGTGGTACTGTACGGCCAACCGGGTAGGGGAGTGGTGGTAAGGTGGTGCGGCGAGGACGCCAAGCAGCGCTGCCGCAGACTGCTCGGAGAATTCGCTCCTGCCTAGTTATCAGGACTCTGCATCAGCCATCGTGTGCATGGCGAAGCCGAAACACACCATCACGATCATCATCGCGTAGACCCCCGGGTCGACCCAAGTCGTGTTCACAGCGCTCCAGCACAGGTAGAACCCGACGCCCAAGATAATCATCCAACTAGCCATCGTTCGATTGACGCCGCTCTCTGGGGAGAACAGGCTGGACAGAATCGCGCCTCGTGGGAGCTCGCTAATCCACGCCGAGAAGCCACCCTCGACGGCTTTCCCGATTCCCATTGCGCCTAACCCGAGGAGGGCGACTCCAATCAGCCCGAAGACGATGTCGTCAGGCATCACCTCAAGGCCATCGTGGACTATGTTCGAAGCAGCGCTGTCGCCGGTGACGAATCCTATCCAAAGCACCTTCATTCCAGAGGAGTATGCTCCCCAGACCAGATTCACGACAGTGAGCAGTAGCACCCATACGCCGAGCAGAACCGCGGCGCCCGAAGCAGCCCTGCTGGGGCTGGTCAGGGCGCTTCCCCACTCAGACTCCAGCATGGACATCGAGCCGGCGACCTTACCATTCGGTTTAACGATTGTCTGAGCGGGGAGCCGGCCCTCACAGCTGACCCTGCAGGTTGTACCTGCCCAGAGCGGCCTCGGCAATCAGAGGCTCGCTCTCGCTCATCGTGGTGATGGCATCCACCGCCTTGGGTATGGCCGAGTTGACCTGCTTGCTCCTACCACCGCGTCCCTTGCTAACGTTCCTGGCCATAATTAGCCCGAGCGTATCAAGCTCGTTGAGTAGTGAAGAGATCCTCCTAGGAGTGAGCGGCTCGACCCTAATCTTCACGCACGCCTCGGAGTAGGTTCGGTATGTCTCGCCGGTAGAGATGTTCCTGAGCCCGTTCTCCTCGTTCAGCCTGATTGAGAAAAGCAACAGCTTCTGGTGCAGGGGCAGGGTCTTCAGGACAGGAGTCACCTGATCGTACTCAAGCTGGCTCTGTGCCATCCTGACGTGCCTCGGGTCTACGCTCTTCTGAGATCTCTGCTCTGCTTTCTGCACCGAGATGCGAAGCAGGTCAAGCGCTCGACGCGCGTCACCGTGCTCCTGCGCGGCCAATGCCGAGCAGAGCTCGAGCACACCCGGCTCGAGAACATCCTCACGCAGGCCGGTGCTCACACGCTCGAGGAGGATGTCGTTGATCTCAGGAGCCCCATATGGGTGGAAGACAACGTCCTCCTGACTCAGCCTCGAACTGACTCGGGGACCTAGTTGCTGGGTGAAGTGCAGGTCGTTACTAATCCCTATGATGCAGCAGCGCGAGTTTCGCAGCGAGGTGTTGAGACTGGTCAGGTTGTACAGCAGTCCGTCACCGGCTCTGGCCACGAGGTTGTCGATCTCGTCGAGCACGATTATGTGTACTCCACCTGCTCTGTCCATCCTCTCGATCAGTGCGTCTAGGACTCTGTCGGTGGGCCAGCCGGTGAATGGGATGGGAGTATCCCCACGCCTAGTCAGTTGAGTCGCGATGGATTGGACGACCCGGTACTTGGTATCCACGACCCGGCAGTTGATCTCGTACGTCTCGACACTATGGCCCATTTCCTTTCCCTTGTCAAGGAGCTGCCCAAGGACGAATCTAGTGACCACGGTCTTGCCCGAACCAGGGACCCCGTAGAGCAGCATGTTCGAGGGAATGTGACCGTTCAGGGCATCCACCAGATTTCGCACCAGAGCCTCCACCTCGTGGTCCCTGTGAGGCAGCGTGGAAGGCTCGAAGGCGTGGTCGAAGGCACGCCTGTCGACGAAGAGACTGTCTTGGCCGAGGATTTTTTCGAAAATGTTTCCTTCCATTTTCTTTCACCAGAGCGCCAACCGCGTATCCAGCCTCCCCCTTACCTGTGTGGAGTGGGGTTCGGCCAACGCGGATTCTCAGCGAGTGTGTCGGGGGTAATAAGAGTGTCCGAGAAGTTCCGATGGCCGGATGATTTCTCCGTCCCCCTGGACCTTTTATTGATGGCTTCGGAAAACCACATCATACACCATTTCATTTCCTCTCAGTGATTCGTTTTCATAACATAAGAAGCGGTGTATTTTTTGCATTTGCCAATGCTCCTATACCACTCTCTCGGAAGCAGCCTACTTTGACGATGTTCGAGCACGCCGGGGCGCCCATGTCAGCACCGTGGAACCCCATTTGATGGCGTGCTCGAGCGAGATCCGTACTCGTCAATATAAGTCAAGATACATTTCTCACGAGTTTCTTTGCACTGACAATTTTCCCTCATCGTCGATTTCCAAGCAATCCCCGTCCTCCAACTGGACGATCGAGTCGGGCAGCTCGGGCATCTCGAATCCCGATTCGAGCCCAGCTGCACTGGCGTAGTTGTGAGTCACTAAGACCATCGCGTGAGGATGTCTGCCAGCGAATGCGACGGCATCCGAAGGAGTGTGGTGGTTAGGACTGTCGACGAAATCCGGGATTCCCATCTCGAGTAGGACGGCGTCGGCATCCCTGGCCCTCTGCTCGATTCCCTCGCACGGCCCCGAGTCTCCGCAGTGCAGGAGCCTGAAGCCATTTTTATGAACCAACTCGTAACCATGGGGATCAGTCTCCGGAGTGTGGCTCACAGGAAACCTCTCGAAACTCCAATCTGTCCCCGCCAACTCACCTGACTCAGAGTACGACCACTCGACCCCGCGCCCACGGCGTCATCTAGGCTGTTAGGGAACCCAGTCGCACACAAGCCAGCGAGCAACTCTCTCCCTCCGGGCCTGAGATGGACTCCAAGGGAACTCTCTGACCCGGGGTCGGAGATGTACTTCCTCTCGAGCAGGACGAATGGGAAGCCGAAGGTGTGGTCGGCGTGCCAATGGGTAATCAGCAGGTGCTTGAGGTCCGCGGGCGAGACCCCGGCTCGCCGTAACTGGACAAGAACAGTCGGAGGCGCGTCTACGAGCACGCTGCCGTCGAGCAGAGCGAGCGCGTGCATCCGGCCTGGAGGCGAGAAGGCATTGCCCGTGCCTAGGAAGTCGATGCGCGCCACGAGCCGCGATGAGGGCACCATGACTTGACCTCATCGCCTTGTCTCTCTGGGGGCTCGCAGCGCCCGTTCAGCATTGCTTCATAAACGGGTCTTGTTTCGCGGAGGGCGAGCAATCAGGTGTCTGAACATGTCTGACTGGAGCGCGAAGAATCCATACTCCTCCAATTTGACTGAGAACTTCGTTCTCAACGGCGAGGGCTCGCGCAAGGAGACCCGGCACATCGTCTTCGACCTAGGGGACTCAGGACTACAGTACAAGGCCGGTGATGCGCTGGGCGTAATCCCCCGCTGCCCCCCCGAACTGGTCGAGGACGTTCTGGCCTCCTGCGGCTTCTCGGGCGACGAGGAGGTGGACACCCATCTGGGACCGTGTGGCCTTCGTCAGGCGCTGACGGAGAGATACGAGATACACAGGATTTCGAAGAAGTGGATTGAGGAACTCGGACCGAGGCTGTCATCGGGAGCTGCCGACATAGAGATCCGAATCGTGCACCGGCAGAGGACATCATCCCGAGACGGCTCGGTGCTGATTGACTGGAACGGCAGCGGGGCCGAGGACGACGTCCCTGTCGGCTACGTCGAAATCGGCTCGGCCAGCGACCCTGCTGAGACGCTCTGGGCGGAGTTGACTGGAGACAGCAAGGCCATGGAGGACTACATCTGGTCGCGTGACTACATCGACGGTCTCGCGGACTTCGGCCACATCGGATTCACCCCCCAGCAACTGGTTGACGGCATGGACCGACTCAAGCCTAGGCTGTACTCGATTGCAAGTAGCCCCGACTTCGAGCCTGGCATGGTCCATCTCACAGTCGCTATCGTACGCTACAACCACCACGACCGCGATCGAGCCGGGCTGTGCACCGGATTCATGGCGGACCACTGCGAGGTCGGAGAGACCGACATCGGCGTATTCATGTCGCCGACCAGATCATTCGTGCTTCCCGAGGACAGGTCGACGGACATCATCATGGTCGGCCCGGGAACTGGGATTGCTCCATTCAGGGCGTTCCTGCAGCAGCGTCAGATGGAGGGAGACTCAGGACGAAACTGGTTGTTCTTCGGTGACTGGACCGAAGAGGGGAGTACCTGTACCGCGACGAGATGGAGGCATGGAGAGAGAACGGTCTAATCAACCGCCACGACCTTGCCTGGTCACGCGCGGGCCCGGAGAAGGTCTACGTCCAGCACTTGATGGAGCAGCACGGCGAGGAGATCTGGAATTGGATTGACGGCGGCGCGTATTTCTACGTCTGCGGCGACAAGAACTACATGGCTAGGGACGTCCACTCCACCCTTATCGGAATCTGCTCCGAGTACGGCGGAATGTCCAAAGAAGAGGCCAAGGAGTTCGTCGAGAGCGGCCTGATGAAGGCCGAGAAGCGGTATCTACGCGACGTATACTGATGACTCTCCGCATTGCTCATACGGCGGCTGCCGGAGCGCTTGCCATGTTCCGCCGCGTACTGATTGCGAATCGCGGCGAAATCGCACTCCGAATACTTCGCTCTCTGCGTTCGCTGGGAATCGAGGGAGTGGTGGTGCATGGACGTGAGGACAGACTCACTCTGCCTGTCAGGCTGGCAGACGAGGGGGCCTTCATCTCCCGCGACGACCCCCTCGCATCCTACCTCGACATAGAGGCCGTGGTCGCGGCTGCTAAGGAGGTGGGAGCGGATGCAGTGCATCCCGGATACGGCTTCCTAGCGGAGAATGCCACCCTCGCCGAGAGACTAGCCGAGGAAGGAATCGTATTCATTGGTCCGAACCCCGAGGTGCTCAGGCTTCTGGGTGACAAGATTTCGGCCAGAGAGGCAATGGTGAAGGCCGGCCTGCCGGTGGCGAAAGGCTCAGGCAAGCCAATCTCAGACGAGTCGGAGGCGCTCGACATAGCAGAGGAAATCGGCTACCCGGTGATGATTAAGGCTGCCGCCGGAGGTGGTGGAATAGGCATGCAAGTGGTGAGCTCGGGGGACGAGTTCGAATCTGCCCTGAGGCTGTGTCAGGGTAGGGCACTCTCTGCCTTCGGTGACGACAGGGTGTTCGTCGAGAAGTACATCGATGGCGCGCAGCACATCGAGTTCCAAGTGCTGGCTGATGGCTCCAATGCGATTCACTTCGGCGAGAGATTCTGCTCGATTCAGAGGCGGCACCAGAAGATAATCGAGGAGGGCCCATGGCTCTCCGACGAGGCACGCGAGGAACTCGGTGCCAAGGTGGTTGCCGGAGCGGAGGCGGTCGGCTACAAGGGTCTCGCGACCTTCGAGTTCCTGCGAGACGCCGACGGCGAGTTCTACTTCCTCGAGGTGAATCCGAGGGTACAGGTCGAGCACACGGTCACGGAGATGATTGCTGGGGTGGACTTGGTCTCACTGGGCATCAGGGTTGCGGCAGGAGAGGCCCTGCCAATGAGTCAGGACGAAGTGAGGATATCCGGACACGCCATCCAAACGAGGATAAACGCCGAGAACCCCTACACCCTCGAACCATCACCAGGGAGGATCTGGGAGTGCCACTGGCCCGGGGGTCCGGGCGTGCGCGTGGACACGCACGCGCACACGGGGTATGACATGCCACCCTCCTTCGACTCCCTGTTGGCCAAGGTTATCGTGTGGGCGCCAAGTCGCAACGAGGCCATATCCAAGATGGACTCGGCCCTAGCAGAGACGATCATCATCGGTGTCGACACCCTGATTCCCCTCCATCGCGCCATCCTCAACGAGGCGGACTTCCGCAATAGAGAAGTCTCGATAGGATACCTCGATGAGCACCCGGGACTGCTGGGCGGAGTGTGATAGCGTGGAGATGGTGATTGTCGGGAGCATAGGCTTCGACGACATCGACACCCCGGAGGCCAGCGGCTCGGACCTGCTCGGAGGGGCTGCCACCCACGCCGGCCTAGCTTCTGGGTTTCACCTCCCCCTGACTCCACGCAAGCCACCTAGGGTGGGGCTTGTTAGCGCGGTCGGTACTGATTTTCCGCAGGGGGCCCAGGAGATACTCGAGGACTCCGGGCTGAACCTAGCGGGGGTCGTCCGAAGGGACGGGAGCACGTTTCGCTGGGCAGGCAGGTACGAGGGCTCGATGGAAGACGTCCAGACCATATCAACCGAGGTCAACGTACTCGAGGACTTCAGGCCCGAGGTACCCCAGTCGTGGAGGTCGCCCGAGGTCCTGCTCTGCGCCAACACGCACCCGCGTACACAGGTTTCCGTTCTCGACCAGTGCCCTAGTGCTGTAGTGACCGCCTTGGACTCATTCATGCTCTGGATAGAGACCGAGTTCGAGTTGCTCTCCGAGGCGCTGCGCAAGGTCGACATGGCCGTGCTCAACGAGGAGGAGGCTTGCTCCCTAGCTGGCGAGGACGTTCTTCACAGGGCAGTGGAGGCGATACGCTCCGGCAAGGCCCTGTATGGAGGGGCGGAGGCCGGGACTGGCCCTCGGAGCATGGTAATCAAGCGCGGTGGCAGCGGCTCTGTAGCCTACCTACCATGCGGCACCATCACCTTGCCCGCATATCCTACCGACGACTTGGTCGACCCGACGGGGGCGGGGGACTCGTTCGCAGGTGCCTTGCTGGCCAACGTGGCCGGCAGGAAGGGTGCGTTGAACCAGACGGAGACAATGCGAAACGCCCTAGTCCACGCGACGGTGACGGCGTCCTTCACTATCGAGGGCTTGGGTGCATCTGCCCTATACGGCCTCGAGAGGGGTAAGTACCATGCTAGGGTGGACAAGTATCGCAGAATGGTCGGTCTTTGATTACTCGAGCCGCCTGATTCCGGGAAGCGGGTGAGGGTCTCCCTTGGACGAGGTCCTCCTCAGCTGAGAGAACCTGAGTCCGCCGTCTTGACCAGTCAGCTCGGTGGGTACACGCTCTTCCTCTCCAGATACCCGACCCACCAAACGGTCCATTGCGTCCTTAGCCGAGGCTGGGGGATCGGCCGGACCCTGCCTAGCCCTTACCGCCACGTCAGCCTGGTGATCCTGGTCGCTGCGTAGGCGGATGTGCTGTGACGACTGAAACCTCGTTCCCGACCGTGCCTCCTGTCCGTCCTCGTCACTGTACTCGGAGGCGTAGGTACCGTCAGTGTTACGAATCGTGGGGGTGGTCGCGCCCAGTAGGGCGCTAATCCAACTCGGCTTTCGGAAGGCCTTCCTCCTAGGCGCCCTGACTCTGCCCGAACTCATCGAAGTGGCGATTCTGGAAAGTCCGGGAAACTCCTCCAGACTCGAGACATCGAGTACCGGCTGGGACGACTCCCCACTCCCCAGCAGCGCCTGCCTCGCACGTGCCTGCTTGACGACGCCCGGCCGGCACTCCTCGCGTATCGCCGAATCTGTGGGGGGCCCGGGAGACTTGGCCCCGTGTAGGGGCCCGGGCTCGCCGAACCTGCCCTGAGCCCGCCTTATCATTTGGGAGCTGGTAGGCTGTCTCGCCTCGACGACCGGCGGGCCCGCGGCGTTGATGTAGCTCCCGACCCCGGTCTCTGGAAACAGGGTGACTCGCTGTTGGGGAAGGGGTCGTGGGAGGTGAGTAGCTGGCCGGCGTCTCCGCATCGAAGATTCCCCTTCGCCGAACAGGTCCATGCCTACGGCAGCTTCGCCTAGAGCCGAGTCTATCCTACTACCGGCGGGTTTCTCCTCGTACCACTGGGGAGCCTCCTCCCTGCCCCATGCCCTCTCGTAAGCCGAACGAGCCTCCTCCTGAGGTACAGGTGGTGGCTCGTACGTCGGGACAGTATCCGCCGCCACAACCTCGGACTCCCAGGGAAAAATCGGCTCCGTAGAAGCCGCCGCGGGAGCAGTGGTGGATGGTGGTGTCGGAGCTGAAAAGCCGGTGAAGTGAGACTCGGGCTCCGGAACGGTGGCAAGAAAAGACTCCTCCTCGGGTAGCTCAAGCAACCCCTTCGGCTCGGGCAGTCCCCCGCCGGCGTCTGTGAACGCCGGGTACGCAGGAAGTTCCGCATCGATATGCTCCAGTCCCATGCGGGCCTCCTCGATTGTACTGCCGTGACGGACCCTGTCCACCATCAGGCAGAGTCTGAGCAGCACCCCCTCGCTGCCGGAGATGATGTGACGGTCCCCTGCCTCCGTCTCCACGGCTAGGACTGAGGTCCGCGAAAGCACGTAGCCCAGAAGCGTCAGCGAACCGCCTGCCATCGCGACCATCGCGTACGGCGGCATCAGGACGCTCGTGCCGAGGTAGATGGCCAGTAACCCTAGGGGGACTGTTCCGGAGGGGAACAACGGGACCTTCATGTGACGCATTCTCGAGATCGAGGCCCAAAGGGGAGTCGGATGCCATGCCCGTCGAACCTCTCCAGCGTCAGCTGACG
>BPDA01000025.1 GCA_019654055.1 Methanobacteriota archaeon
CCCTAAGGGACCGGATAAGGCCCAGTAAGGAACTCGGTCAACACTTCCTGATTGACGACTCGGTGATTTCCAGATCAATCTCGCTGGCCTCCTCCGAGAGCCCTCTGGGAGAGGATTCCCACGTCATCGAGATCGGCCCCGGCCCGGGTTCGCTTACACTCTCTCTGCTCAGAACCGGGGCTTCGGTGTCCGCCTTCGAGATCGACGAGGAAGGGGTTTGCCCATTTGCATCGCGTCTTGGGGGATACAAAAGGGCGACTTGAGGTCCATCATGCCGACGCCTTGCAGGTAGAATGGCCCGATGATGCCACCCACGTGGTCGCGAACCTACCCTATCAGATATCCAGCCCTGCCATAGAGCGCATCCAACGCCATCACGCGCAGCACCCAATCGAATCCGTGGTCCTCCTTCTGCAGAGCGAATTCGCCGAGAGAATGACCATTGCTAGGGACAATTCCGCCCCGAGTCCGTTGGCGTTGTCGGTTTGGATGGATTTCGACGTCGAACTGGATTCTAAGGTGGCCCCACACTCATTCCCCCCCTCTCCACGGGTCAGCTCCCGACTGGTCCGTCTGAGTCCGACGGACAGGTCTCTGGGGCTGGACCGGAGGTTGTTCCGGATTATCACTCAGCACTGCTTCGCCAACAGGCGACGCAAGATGCGGACCTTGCTTTCCAAGCCACCCAGCCGGCTCAGCCGCGTCCGGGGTTGGCACAAGAAGCGCTGGGCAGAGGCCGTCGGGAGTATCCAGCACTCCGCTCCCGAGCCCCTTCCAGAGGACTGGATGGATCTCAGACCCGAGAATCTGAAGCCCTCCCAATGGGTCGCTATAGTAGGGGCAATTTCCTCCGAATGACCCGTTTTGCGAGGGTTTTGACAGCGCCTTGATAGAGGGCCCACGGCTCCGCAGGTCAGAGCAGCGGGTCGCGGACGGGCCTGGGCTGGGATTGATACTCATGGCGAAGAAGGACACCTATCTCGCTCTGCTGAGGCGCGGAATAGACGAGAACACGGCTCACATACTCTCCGACAGCGGCGTCAAGGTGGGCGATCTGAAGAAGTTCGACGTCAACACACTCGTCAACAACTACGGCCTCAAGAAGAAGGTCGCCGAATCCGTGCTCGACGCCGTGCGATCGGGCCCGCGCGACTCAAGCCAGCAGAGGTTCCTCGCCGAGGTCCTTTCTGACCGCGGGAAGAAGAAAGTCGACAAGATTGAGGAGCAGCGCTTCAAGCGAGAGCAGAAGGACCTGCACGCGGAACTGCTCGAGAAGAAGGAACAGCTCAGGATAGCCAAGGTCGAGGCCTTCCGCAACAAGAAGCTAGTGATGAACAGGTTGGGCAAGACAATCGAGCTAATCGTCAAGCTGGAGAACACCTTCGATGACGAGTCCAAGGACGAGCAGCGCTCCAAGCTGCGTGACCAGCTCGAGACCAGAGGACTAGAGGCAGCGAGGGACCACGAGATGCTCGAACTGGTCGGCACGCCTCAGGACATTGTCGACTTCCGCAGGAAGATTGCACCTAGGATATGTCTGCACGCCTGCCCCTCCTGCGGCGAGGAAATCGACCCTCTCGGCAGCAACGTGATTGAGGACTTGACCGATTTTTCACTGGTCTGCTGGGAGTGCGAGGAGGAGTTCAGGGCGCCGATGGCCCAGATTGTCGAGGACCGACTGGCTAATGGCTCGAGAATCAAGATTGACCCGAAGAAGAAGCCTCGGCTGCCGGTATCGCGCCAGCCGAAGAAGAAAGCCCCCTCATCGGTCACCGAGGTGATGATTCGCGACCTCGAGTCCACCGGCGCATCGGCCGACGAACTCGAGGCGGCCGTGGAGTCAAGCAAGCTCTCCGGAGTGCTGATGAGCATCGACGACTGGATCGACCAGACCATCGCTGCGAAGGGCTACATTCAGGCCCAGGAGCACAGGGAGGAGTTCATCATCGCCACCGGCGCGGGAGCCACGAAGTTCAACAAGTGGATGAAGAAGGCCGGCCTAGTCTTCAACAAGCAGACGGGAAGATGGACTCGCTGGGAAGACCGGAAAAAAACGGCTTGACGCGAAACTGAGGCAGGTCCATGACCGTCAAACTCCGGTAATCCGGTTCTTCAGGGGCTCCAAGCCCTTGGGTACGGCTAGGGTGATTCCCGATGCCCCGATAGTCGAAATCGCGGAGCTAGCTGGAGTCGATATCCCAACCAACTGCACCTCGGGTAATTGCGGGACCTGTCTAGTCAGGCTAATCAGCGGCGAGGTGAATCTGCCCGAGGAGCTCCCCCCCGGGCTTGATGAGGAGTTGGTGGCCGCTGGCGGCACGCTCACATGCTGCATCCGCCCGGTAGGCTCATGCGAGATCGACCTGATACCTCCCCTGTAGGTGCCTGAATGGTGGATTGGACCGATACCGAGTTTCTCGTTGTTCTGGTCTTCGATATCGCCGCTATCGTAATCGCAGTCTGGTGGATATCGGGAAGATTCACCGCCAAGCTGCGCGAGGTGGAGGAGAGAAAGTCACGCTCGTCTAACGACTCCGAGGAATGAGTATTGCCCCCGGTACTCACTCGTTGACCGCGGCGGTCCATCGTTCCGCATGGGGGATGCCGACCACTTCCACATGACAGCCGAGAACCCCTCTCTGGGAGGCGATCTCTTCCCTGAGCCTGATTAGGTCGTCCAGACAGCACGGACAGTGAGGGTGCGGGGGCTTGACCCACAATTCCACTATTCCCGAGTCATTCACCTCCACTCCCTTCAGTATCGACTCGTCCGTGATTGGTCTACCGTGCGGCTCATTGCGGCCCCGCAGCACTCGGGCGAGCCTCATCTGCGCAGTCCTCCTGGCCTTGGTCATAGCCTGAGCACCTCCGTGATCCACAACTTGGCTGCCTCGACGTCGGGCAGGTCAGTGACCTCCTCTCCCTCTCTTCTGTGATCGAGCCTGCTGCCTGCGAGTTCGGTGGCCCATCCCCCGGTGCTGGACAGGCTGGCGACTGGCTTGTTTATCTGCCACGCGAAGGCGACCTCCGAAAGCGTGCCCGAACCGCCTCTGACCGCTATGCAAACATCCCCGGCGCGAGCCACCAGCATGTTCCTGAAAAGCCCCAGTCCGGTCGGAATCACCACGTCGACGTGCGGGTTCGCCAAGTCGGCATCCTCCATTGGCAGGATGCCGATGGTATCGCCCTCTGGTACGTCTGGCTGCTCTGGGCGCCCCTGCATACGGCAGTCATCGAACCCCCGAGACCGCCGCAGGCCACTCTGCATCCCAGATCTACGATAGCCCTGCCTAGATCCTCGCACAACACCTCGACCTCAGGGGCCTCGCTGAGGTCGTTGGAGCCGAATACCGTTACAATCGGCTTCCTCATCCTACCACTCCGTCAGCATCGGAAAAGGGCTCACCCATCGTCAGGCACTCCATCCCATCCGCGCCACGCATCCAAGTGTCCTCGGTTCCTATGGCTCCTTCGGGATAGATTACCTTGGGCTCTATTGCCATGGTCCCTCCCATGGGGAGGGGCCGGTCGAAGCCGTTCGCCACCACCGGCGTCTCGTCTAGCTCGAGGCCCACGGAATGACCGAGGAACCTGGCTTGGTCCGGAGGCATCCCCATCAGGTGCCCGGCGTACCCCATATCCGAGACCATCTCACTACCCTCGTTCCACACTGCAGAGCAGTCTACGCCCCTTCCGAGACCGTCAATGACGAAGTCAGATACCTCCGACATGTCATCGAGTCTCTGCATCCACTCGTCAGAGAGTCGCCCGGCGCTGAAGATTCGTGTACAGTCCGAGACGTAGCCGCGGTGGACGTGGACTATGTCCACGAGGACCGGCTCGCCCTGTGCGACCCTAGCGAAGCCAGCGCCTAGGGATGAGATAGGGCTGGCGCCAAGCCCGGCGACGCCCGAGTCGAAGTAGGAGGGCACGGCGCCCGAGCGCCCTGCAGCGATGACCACCCTGTCGCAGTCCATCGGCCATGTCCTCATCCGGATACGCCCGCCGAACCCCGCGGCCCTGCTCACCTCGTCGGCCGCCGCGGCCATTCCTATCTCAGTCTGCCCGAGGCCACCTTGGTCACGGACGACCTCGAACATCATCCGATTGATTCTCCCACTCTCACGGTGCATCTCCAGCTCCCACTCGGACTTGGTCTCCCTAAGTGCGTACAGCATCCCGGTGCAGTCCTCGCTCTCACCCCCGAGTCCACCCATCTTCGATGAAAGGAAGGACCACCTAGAATTCGGGACCTTGCCACCCAGCATCCCGGGGGCTTGGGTACATCCCACTGCAACGAGGTTACCCTCGAACTCACTCATCCTGCTTTGCGTCTCTATCGAGTGCGGCGAGCCATCGCCCCCGGCTTCATAGCGAGCCCGCACCACAGAGCGACGGACCCACTGTGTGTTTGAGATTCCTGAGCCCTCGGCGCCAATCAGCAGCAACGAGCTTTGCCTGCCGCCAGTGAGCCAGTAGAGCTCGACCGGATCGTCGATTAGCACCGATTCAGTGCCTGCCTCGGCCAGTGCGCTCGACAGTCTGGTCTGCCGCGCCTCCAACTCTGGAACGGGAACCCTCCAATCCTCGCCGTCTGGACCGGAAATACGCTCGGCATCCCAACTCATGCTCCCGCTTCCAGAGCCACCCACGAAAGGCATTGTGGGAACACGTAGAGTGTGTTCTGCACCCAAAATGGCCATAGAGGGGCCGCTGGTGCCGCCAAACGTGACTACCGTCCTGTCGCTGGACGACGTCCGCCTCGCGGGACGGACAGTGCTGTACAGGACGGATGTCAACTCGCCCCTAGATCCGTCTACAGGAGCGTTCCTCGATGACAGCAGGCTGCGCTCGACACTGGACACCCTCAGGGAACTGTCAGACGCACGGGTCGTCATAATGGGACATCAGTCGAGACCAGGCAAGGAAGACTTCACCGATATGTCGGGGCACTGCGACCGGCTGGCTCGGTTGCTAGGGCAGCCCATCAGATTCGTCCCCGACGTCTGCGGGGACGAGGTATTCGAGGCTATCGAAGCACTGCATCCGGGCGAGAAGGTATTTCTTGACAACGTCAGGATGCACCCCGATGAGTATGGTCCTGAGAAGGTGAGCGAGGATGAGGAGGCGAACTCGGAGATTGTCACCAGACTTTCCGCTTTGGCCGATGCCTACGTCACCGATGCCTTCGGGGCATCGCATCGCAACTCCCCGACTCTTACCGGTTTCGCCGAGGAGATACCCTGCATCGCGGGTCGGCTGATGAACAACGAAATCAGGGCACTGAGCCTCGCCGTGAGCGACCCCCCGAGGCCGTACGTGGCAATCCTAGGTGGGGCGAAGTGCGACGACTCCCTGAGAGTCGCACTCAATCTAATCGAACGCGGGGTCGTCGACACCATAGTCATGGTCGGAGTAGTTGGCAACCTGATGCTCTGGGCCAACGGCCTCGACATCGGCAGCGCCAACAAGGAACTCATTCGCGGCACCATGGGGGAGGATTTCGAGTACACTTGGGAGATGGCCGAGAGGCTAGTGGGGGAGTATCCGGAACTACTGTTCCTGCCTCGCGACCTTGCCGTCGAGGTAGAAGGGCAGCGTCAGGAGCTGGAGTTGGACGAACTGCCTACCCAACACCCCATCTATGACATAGGGCTCCAGACGCTGATGGAGATGCGTCCACTGATTACCGATGCCAAGTGCGTGCTCTGGAATGGTCCAGCCTCATACTTCGAATTGCCCGAGTTCGCCTTCGGAACAATCGAGATTCTCAACATGTGTGCGGAGGCCACGGGAGTGACAATCGTCGGCGGCGGACACACCAGTGCACTGGTGAACCAGCGTGGGATGGCGGGTGAGGTAAGTCACAATAGCACAGGGGGAGGATCGGCACTGGGGATGCTCTCGGGCGATTCGATGCCTGTGATTGATGCTCTGGCACGCTCCAACGACAAGTTCAGGCCGCTGCTTGGCGCATTGGGGATGGAAGCGGCCGAGTGAGCCACTGGGGAGACTTGAACTCCCGACCTCCTGATTACGAATCAGGTGCTCTACCAACTAAGCTACAGTGGCGTCAATGCGACCACCTGAGACAATCGCATAAGAGAATCGGTGCCGTAGGCAAGCCTAAGTTACCCCACGGTCGACACGACTCCATGGAAGAGACCAACGAGGGCGCAGCCCCGGAAGGAAGCACATTGTCAGGAACACCGAATGCCGACCCCGCTACTGATACGGGAGCGTATGGCCAGCCCGAAGTTCAGTACGTCAAGAGGTCTGCTGTCCCTGTTATCATCGGGGCCATCTACTCTCTTTTCCAAGTGCTCGCAGTTCTGGGTTCTCTAGCTGTTGTAATGGGGGGTGCCCTGCTTGCAAGTTTTGCAGACGAAGTCGGTCCCGATGCAGCAGAGGCTGGCATCATGGTAACCGTGGTTGGCGTCCTTATGCTTGCATTATCCTGTGTGGGTGTTTATGCCGGCATACTCATGATTCGATACCAGAAGAAGGGTATTCACATCGCATTGGGTCTGCTTGCCTTAGGCGTAATCATGAACTTAATCATGAACGTCGCAATGGAATTGCCCGTCGCCGATGGTATGGCAGGGACACTCGCTGCCAATGGTCTTTGCGCGGTACTTGTCGCAATACCATTACTATCCGCGGGCATATCTGAACAGATGGAATAGTCAGCGCAGCGCACTGAGATCCGTCATGTGCCCGATGCGGGCGTTGACGTCCGCTAGGATGCTCTCCAGCGCAGCCTCGGTCCGACCCTCCGCGCGCATAACTAGGATGGCCTCGGTGTTGCTCGGTCGGCATAGGTACCAACCATCGTCGTAACGAACCCTGATGCCGTCCACTGTTGAGCACTCCATGTCCGAGAAGGCCTCCTGCACGGTCGCCATGACCTCCTCGCGCTCTGCGGGCAGTGGTATCTTGGCCTCACCGGTCGAGGGATAGTCAGGCAGGAAGGAGAAGCGCTCGGAGAAGGTCGGACCGCCCTCATTGGGAGCGGGGTCGCGCCCGATTATCTCAAGCAGGCGCGCGGAGTTGTACAGCGAGTCGTCGAAACCCGGCCAACGGTCGTGTAGGAAGAAGTGCCCCGACATCTCACCGGCCATCGGGGCCTGGGGGTTGTCCCGCAGCTCTCGCTTCATGAACGAGTGCCCCGTCCTCACCATCCGCGGCACGCCACCCGAATCGACTATCGCCTCCTCCAGCGCCATGCTGCACTTGACATCGAAGTAGACCGCCCGCTCGTCCTCAGTCGCATTCTCGGGCAGGTTGGACAACACGTCCCTTGCGAGAATCGCCATCAGCCTGTCAGGGTGGATGAAGCGCCCTGCTTCGTCGACCACGCCAATCCTGTCCCCGTCACCGTCCATCCCAATGCCGAACTCACAGCCGTTTTCGACCACGGCTGCTGCCAAGTCGGCCATGTTGCTCGGTCTGGTCGGGTCCGGAGGGTGGTTGGGGAAACTGCTGTCCCAATCGCAATGCAGCGGAACGATATCGACTCCGAGGGCCTCCATCAGGCGTATCGCGAGGGGCCCCGGGACGGCGTTGCCGCAGTCCACAGCGACTCGGACCGGCCTAGCAGGGCTGCCAGCGTTCTCGACTATCGTGTGGATGTAGTGGTCCTCGAAGCCAGCGACCTCGAGGCGAGTACCCTCACCCTCGCGAAACTCACCTGCCTCGAAGGCCCCCCTGAGCTCCTGTAGCTCGTCTCCGGCCACCGGTAGTTTGCCGTGGCAGATCTTGAACCCGTTGTACTCGGGCGGGTTGTGGCTGGCGGTGATTGCCACCGCCGCCTGCACCGGTAGGTCGACCGTGGCGCGATAGAGGACCCCAGTTGTGGTTACACCCAAATCGAGGACGTCCGCCCCGGTGCTGACCAAACCCTCAACGAAGGCGGCGTGAAGCTCCTCCCCGGAATCCCTGATGTCCCTAGCTACGGCCACTGCCGTGGCGTCTAGGTGAGTGGCCACGGCCTTGCCTAGAGTATTCGCGAACTCGGGCGTCAACTCGCTGCCCGCGATGCCCCTGATGTCGTACGCCTTGAACACGCTCACGGCCCGGGCCAGATGCAGACACTCCTAAGCATTCCCGATTCGGGACAGCGCCTCAATCGGCGTACTTGTCGGCTCCCTTTGGGAAATGCAGCGAGACGTATTTTTCATCCCCTACGACCCAGCTGTCATGCGGCTCGGGGCCGATGTAAAAACAGGTCCCCCGGCCCTAGGGTGTACACTTCTCCGTCCTTGAACGCGCAGGTCGCATGCCCCTCGAGCACCATCCCGAGGTGCTCGACCTCGCAGAAGTCGGTCCCAGACAGCGGCGAGACATCCACAGACCACTTCCAGCTAGGTTCGTAGGTGGCGCGACCAATCGTCATCCCATCGAAGTGGATGACCTCGAACTTACCCTTCTCGAACTCCCGCAACTCGTCAGGCTCCTCGAAGCGCTTCAGGATGATGTCGTGATTCATGCCCGACCACAACCGCGAAAAGCCTCGCATACAATCTCGATGAGTGCCCCTCCAGGAAGGTCAGCGACACCATAGGCCGCTCTGGCAGGAGGCATATTGTCCCCTAGCCATTCGGAGTAGATTTCGTTGACGGTCGCGTAGTACCCTATGTCATGCAGTAGGACGGTGACCTTGACGAGGTCCGCCTTGGAGCTGTTGGCGGCCGCCAGCAGGTCGTCGATCTTGACGAGAGTGCCACGTGTCTGCGCCTCTATGCCTTCAACGGAGACATCCACTTGACCTGAAAGCCAAATGTGGTCCTTCACGCTGATTCCTGGGCTGTAAGGCCCGAATACTCCTCCGCCGGTGTCGATTTTCAGTTTGCGATCCATACCTATCGCACGGGCCCATGGGTGATATGCTTACTCACGCAGCATCTCGATGATGCCGATGTGACTTCCAGCCACTTGTTCGGCTGTCAGACCGACTATGGGCACCCAAGCAGCATCGGATGCATCATCACCGCCTCGCGGCACTGCTTCCGGGTCCACGTCAACTAGGTAGAACAGCGCTATGATATGCTTCCTCGGATCCCTGTCGGGGTCGCCGTGGATCGCGAGGGCCACCGGGTCGAAGCCATCGACCCCCGTCTCCTCCTCTAGCTCGCGCAGGACCGCGTGCTCGGGATCCTCGCCGTAGTCGACAAAGCCACCAGGGAATGCCCATCTGCCCTGCCAAACCTGCGGCTCACCGCCCCTCCTAATCAGCAACGCCTCGGTGCCCGACTCGCCCTCCCTGAGGGCCACGGCATCCACTGCGACAGCTGGGTTCCTGTAACCGTCGCTCCCGCATGCATCACACGCATCACTCTCCATAGCGACGCCCCCTGCTCTGGTACGAATCGATGGCTTCGTAGAGGTCGTTCTTGCTGAACGAGGGCCAGTGGACGTCGGTGAAGTGCAGTTCCGAGTAGGCTATCTGCCAGAGCAGGAAGTTCGAGATTCGTTCCTCGCCGCTGGTTCGGATGACGAGGTCGGGGTCGGGCAAATCGGCAGTGTACATCTTGCTCGATATCTGCGCCGAGTCTATCGATTCAAGCGCGAGATCCCCGCTAGCGTGCTCTGCTGCGACCTCGCGCACCGCGTCCACGATCTCCTCCCTGCCTCCGTATGCCAAGCACACCGTGAACAGGAAGTCGGAATGGCTAGCGGTCCGGTTCTGAGCCCTGTCAATGGCCTCTCGCACCCTTGAAGGCAGACTATCCAAGCGACCCACGGCCTGAACCCTGACCCCACGCGAGTGTATCCGTGGGTCTTCCGCGATTTCGTCGAGGCCGGCCACGTACAGGTCGTAGAGCAATCCCAGCTCATCCTCAGACCGCTCGCGCATGTTCTCGGTGGAGAGCGCGTACACAGTGAAGTACGGAATCCCGAGGTCGAGGACCCAGTCCATCACCTCCTTGAGCTTCTCCTTACCTTGGTGATGACCCATGTCACGCTCCAAGTTACTGCTCCAGGCGAACCTTCGATTACCGTCCATGATAATCGAGATATGCTCGGGAAGATCGCCCTGTATCAACCGATCACGCAGCCTGTTCGTCCGGATTCTATCGGTCCTTGAGATGAAGCTCCATGCGTAGCTGGAGTTGGCAACAACCCTAGCAGGAACTGAGACGGCCCTGAACCTGAGCAGCCACTTGGCTAACCCATCGATACGACGCCCAAGCGACTTGCGCACGCGTCCCATGCTCCAACCAAATCATCACTGCGCTAAAGGGCGTCGCCTTACCAAGGAACTACTCGAAGACGATGTCAGCACCGTCATCGAGCTTGTCCAAGAGCCCCTTCTCAGGGTTGACGACCACGACTTGACCGGCTCGCTCCCACACGGTAAGATCGTGGTGGCTGTTGCCTGCGTATCCGAACCCGCCATCGCCGAACCTAGAGACGAGTGCCTCCGCCTTACGCCTGCCTCTCAGGTTGTAGGTAACATCAGACGCCATCACATCGGAGAACAGCCCTACGTGGGCTGCCACCCTCTCCGCCACTATGCGGTCGGATGCCGTTGCTAGCACTAGCGTCCTCCCCCGCGCGCTCTCCCCCGTAATCCAGTCCAGAAAAGCCTCGTGGTAGTCCAGTTCTGCGGGATCGAATGCCAGTCGCTCAGCGAGATCCCGCTTCCACTGGGCCCTCCTGCCCATGAGCTCCTTCAGAATCAGGCCCGGAAGCACCCACGGACGCCTGGCGATGACCCGGGAGAAACTAATCTTGGTCATGTCCGATAGAATCAGCGTGCCGTCCATGTCCACGGCCAGTGGGATGTCAGACACGGCACCGCCCATGGCCACCGCTGAGGGGGGTCTGATTCAAGGCTTCGCTGACCGATTCAATGAAGCCGACCACCACCTCGTAGTGCTGGGGATGGGCCGTGGGAGAGTCGCAGAGGCCTTGGAGACCGGCCAAGATGGCCGAGGTCGAGTCCGATTCCGATGCCCCACCTGGATTCGATGCGGTGATGTTCGCAGGAACCGGGATGGTTGCTAGGATGCTGGAACCGCAAGAGCTGACGGAACCGGCCGACTGGGCGGCCCTCGTCGAGAATCTGGAGCCATGGGGAGATGTCCCCGAACCCAGCTCGATAGTGTCGATTTCGGTTACACCGACCGATAGAGGCCTGACTGTCGAACTATCCGCCGTATCCGAGTGGAGTGCAGAGTTCCTCCCCTGGGGTTCGGACGGCAGACTCAGGGCGCGTGCGAAAGCAGCACCGGAGGGATCGCGCGTGCCTTCGGGAGGGTATTCGTGGGAAGGCACCGACCTCATCGTGGTCAGGGCCGAGGAGGACCCGCAGGGCGACTCCGCCATCGAGGTCGCAAGCGCCATGGAGGTGGATGACATGGAGGCCGCCCGAGATGAGCTGCGCAAGGTCGGGAAGGTCTTGGGACACTATCACGAAAGAGCCAAGTTGGCCAGAACGACTCCTCCAGACCCATCTCGGTGGAACGCTAGGACCGGATGGCTGGAGGAGACCCTGCGAGCGACCTTCATCTGGCGCGCCAAGTACTCCAAGAACCAGCCATGCACCCTCAGTCTGGGTGACGTCAGAATCTCGGACATCTCAGGTGATTCTTTGAGGATAGGGAGGCCGAGGCTGGCGGACGCCCTGCGCACCCACACCTGTGAGTTCCCAGCAATGCGCGACCTAGCGAGTCTGGTACACGACCTTTCGAGGATTCACCACTCATCGACGACCACTCTGGAACTGACTCCTCTGCGCCTAGCCCTCATCGAGGGCTGGAAGTCAACAGCACCGTCCGAATGGACCTCAGACGAGGCGTTCTACTCGCACCGCGGCGGCATGGCGATTTGGGAGTACGAGCAGTGCCTGCTCGACGTACTCGAGGCGACCTCACACCAGTCAGGCGCTCCCCAGCCTGCCGTGGAGACTCTCCGTTACGTTCAGTCCTACCAGAAGCGGATGTTCGGCAACCGCACCTTCGGGGCACTCTCAGCGATGGCCGGGTTCTTCGGCATCTCCTCATTGTTCAACACCTTCCCGCCCGAGATGTCGGAGATTCCTATCCCATTGGCCTGCATAGCACTCAGTTACTGGTTGTTCGGCGTCTACAAACGGATGTCACCGCCCCCGGAGAGGCCCTTCACCGAACTCGGGTGATGGCCCCACCCTCGTACTCGTAGTGAATAGGCTCGCCCGTCGGTATCTCGAGCGAGACGATATCCTCGGGGCTTATGCCCTCGATGTGCATGACTATTGAGCGCAGGGAGTTGCCGTGGGCAGAGACCAGTACGCTCTTGTCGTCGGCTAGGTCCTGGACTATCTCCTCGGTGAAGTACGGTATTGTCCTCTCCGCAGTCATCTCCAGACTCTCCCCCTCCGGAGGAGCCACGTCGAACGAGCGGCGCCAGACGTGGACCTGTTCGGCCCCGTGCTTCTCAGCCGTCTCGGCCTTGTTCAGACCCTGCAGAGCGCCGTAGTGGCGTTCGTTGAGCCGCCAGTCGTATTTCGTAGGCACACCATCCGAGGCTTCGTTATGCCGCATGATAATCTCTGCAGTCCTCTGCGCCCGAACGAGGTCGCTGGTGTGGACCACATCGATCCTGATTGCTGACAGCTCACGCCCGGCCTCCTCTGCCTCCTCGACGCCCTGGTCGGAGAGGTCGACGTCTGTCCAGCCCGTGAAGCGGTTTGAGGCATTCCAGACGGACTGCCCGTGCCGGACCAGTATGAGTCTGGGCATGTCCGCACCCTACTTCTGGGCCCTCAGCCTCGGCTCGTGGAATACCAGTCCACACTCGTTACCCGTAGATCGGGCCATCATCAGTATGTCCTCGGTGAACTCCCTCTGGGTTCTTCCCGAGGACGCGCAGTAGAAGTTGCTAGACACCGTGACCTTCGAAGGCAGCGTCTGCGTGACGCGAACCCATGAATCATCGGGCTTCATTGATCTGGGGTCGGCCAGCACCTGCTCGCACAGGGTGTCGCAGAACTTGCGCAGGGAATCAGCGCCGCTGTTCTCCTCGAACTCGAAGCTCGGACGAATCCTGCGGAACCTGCGGTGGCTGAAGTTCTCTACCGGCGAGTTGGTGATGTTTGAGTTCGGGATGGTGACCATGGTATCGGCCCCAGTCCTCAGCATGGTCGTCCTCAGTCCGATGTTGATGACCTCGCCCTCGACATCCTCGACGATAATCCAGTCACCGACGTTGAAGGGTTGGTCCACGATTATCGAGATGGCGCCGAAGACGTTCGCCACTGAGTCCCGAGCCGCCAGAGCCAGAGCAAGCCCGGTGATTCCCAGACCAGCAATCAGGCCGTTGAGATTGACTCCAATTAGGCCGGCAATAACGAAGAAAGCGAGCACGACGACCGCTAGCCTTCCAATCGACTCAGCGACGCTGGCCAACGAGCGTCGGGCCGCCATGTCGTCCCCCTCGACTACGATGAAGGCGTCTAGGTAGTCGACTAGCCTGTACGCAGTCAGGAGGACGAGTAGTACGAAGCCCGCCCATGCAATCTGCTCGACGGTCTCTATCAGATCGGCATCCCAGACCGGTGCCGCGTTGACGTACTCCCCCATCTCGTCCGTGGCCGAGAGCCAGTCCAGTGAGAACCACATAGCCAAGAAGACGACCATCCACCTGAGTGACTTGGGTGCGAACAAGTCCTTGCTGTCTATCCTGTCGATTTTCGAGAACACGTCCATGAGGCGGGGGAAGACTATCCTTCTGCAGAGGATCCCAGCTGCCATGCTGAGCGCTGCACAGGCGATTACCACGCTCAGGGTCCCTGTCGAGAAATCACCGACAGTGGCTTCTCCAGCCATCAAATCATCCAGCCAGTCCATGGTGCGGCCGAGGACGCCCCCCTCAAAAAGGCAACGCCGGTCCTATGGACCGTTTCTCCGAGGGATTGAATACCGCCACTATTGTCGCAGAGGTGTTCAGATGGCGTCTCAAGGCACACCTCAAGCCGTGCAAGCAGAAGCGCGGGCACGCCGAATTCCGATGACAGCGATGCTACTCCCTCTGCTGCTTTCCTTGGTGGCCCCGACCGCGCTTCTGGCCCCAGTCGGGGCCCAGGATGCCGACCCTGGCTACGCCCCCGAAGACATCTGGTCAGAGGAGTACGCGTTCCAAATCTTCCCTTGGGGCCCGCATGGCAATTTCGAACAACTCCAGTTCCGTGAGTACCATGACTACTTCTCGATGAAGCAGAGGATGCAGACCTTAGCTGCGTACTACCCTGACTTCCTGCAGTACCACGAAGGTCTTCTCGGCGGTGTTAACGCCCGTGGCGACGAGATGACCTCCGAGGACTATGAGGGATGGTTCTACAAGCACTCGAGCCCATGGATGAAGATTACTGGGAACGTTCAGGGCGGCGATTACAACGACTTCAACGACGACGACGGCAATTACGCTGATCGCCCAGATGTCATGCTAGTCGGGAACCACCACGCTCGTGAGTGGATGTCTTACGAGGTGCCGATGTTCTTCCTCGAGACTATCGCTTACTACTACGGTAAGGCAGGTATCGACAATGACGGTGATGGCCTAGTCGACGAGGACGGTTGGGACGGTATCGACAACGATGGCGACTGCTTGCTGCTGAACGCGACCAATCAGGATAGCAATGGCGACGGCACCCCATGCGGACCCGGTGACTTGGGGGTTGACGAGGACTTCTCCGAGCAATTCATCACAGATTTGGTCAACACCCGCGAGATATACCTAATCCCTATGCTAAACACCGATGGAAACCGCTACGACAGAGAGGAATACTGCGGTGAGACAGCTTGGGAAAACTGCTACCGCAGCGGCTGGAGGAAGAACCTACGCGACAACACGGTGACCGGCGTGACGCCGATTCCGGATGTCGACGAGGAGGTCGATGAGGGCTGTGATGGGGTGGATTTGAATCGTAACTACCAGTTTGAGTGGGGGGCCCCTCTGGGCGCCACAGGCCCTCTTTTCCCGGGGATGTGCTATGCGGATGGGGCGAACAACGACGTCTACAACGGTCCGGTGAACTACGAGGACAACGACGACGACGGGCTGGTTTAACGAGGACCATGTCGACGGCAAGGACGATGATGCCGATGGTCAGGTGGATGAGGACTGGATGGGTGGAAACAGCGAGCCGGAGACCAAGTTCATACAAGACATGACCGAGATGAATGATGACGACGGCGATGGTGCTTCCGACTTCAAGGTCACACTGACCTGGCACTCGTTCTCCGAATTAGTCCTCTGGCCATGGGGTCACTGCACTAACTGCTACACTCCCGACGATGAATACCTAGTCTACCATGGCAACGTCATGGGCCAGATGACCGATTACGCTCCGATGCAGTCGTCAGAGCTCTACCCCACAACCGGTGACTTCTGCGACTGGCACTACGGCGTCCACGAGTCCTATTGCTACACCATCGAGATTGGTAACGCCTTCCACGAGTTACCTGAGGACATCGCCCACATCGCGGTACGCAACCTTGGGATTCCGTTCTACATGACCGAGATTGCCGACGACCCGCGCTACCGTGCCATCGTCGGCATCGAGAACACCACGGCCAGACAATGGCTCGCCGACCCCGCCAACGTCACGGTACCATCGAATGGCGACATTCCTATCGGCATGTGTCTCGATAAAGCATTCCCATTCACACCGGATGTCAACCGTACCCATCTTATGTGGCGTTTCGTAGAGCCGAATAGACAGCAGAATGACTTCGGCCCCACCGAGTGGGTAGATGTGGCGTGGAGTATGTCACCGTTCATGGAGCTCGGGGAACAGTGCGCACTGCTCGATGGCTCCAATGGGACGACGCTCGAGAGCCATATCCCACTTCCAGATACATCGGTTGGCAAGATCCAGTACAAGGCGATGTTAGGGACGACCAACGGTGCCTTCCCCTTCACCTATCCGACTGTCGATGAGGGAGGGAACTACTACGAGTTGGCGATTCCGTACCGCGCCTCGTTCGGATCGTCTGTCCTTGCCGTACTGATGTTCCTAGTGATAGCGAGCTTTGTGTGGGGAGGGCTCGGGTTGACCCTCCGAGCGATGTTCGATGACGAACGCGGTGTCATCGGACTGCCGGAGGATGCTCCATGAATCCACAGTCAGAACCCTCTTCTGATCAGTTCAGCGGACGGTTGGGGCTGATTTTCGCAACCATCGGAGCAGCCATTGGGACCGGGAACATCTGGCGCTTCCCGAGGATGGTAGGGGCCAACGGCGGCGGGTCTTTCCTAGTCCCCTGGCTCATCTTCCTGTTCCTGTGGTCCGTCCCCCTCATTATCGCCGAGTTCGCACTAGGCAAGCGAAGCAGGACCGGGACGGTTGGGACCTTCCGAATCTTTGCCGGTCCGAAGTTCGCTTGGATGGGACTTTGGACGGCTTGG
>BPDA01000026.1 GCA_019654055.1 Methanobacteriota archaeon
GGTGCTCTGGGTCAGATTGGCACCGACTTGGTGGAGGCTCTGAGGCATCGGCACGGGACCGACAAGGTGATCGCGTCAGACGTCCGTGAGGTACCCGACCACCCATTGCTGGAGAACGGCAGCTTCCGACTTCTTAGCGTGCTTGACGGGGATGCAATGGACTCGGTGGCAAGGGAGGAGGGGATAGGTGCAATCTACCATCTGGCGGCGATTCTCTCGGCGACCGGAGAGAGGAATCCCGAGCTGTGCCAGAGGGTCAATGTAGGGGGCACCATAACCGTGCTCGAGACCGCCAAGGCACATGGCCTGAGAGTCTTCGCGCCGTCTTCGATAGCGGTGTTCGGCCCCGACTCACCGCGAACCGCCCCCCAAGTTACCCCGCTCAACCCGACAACCACCTACGGGATGACCAAGGTTACTGGGGAGGTGATGGCGCTGAACTACTGGAAGCAGTACGGCGTGGACGCACGTGGAATCCGTTACCCCGGACTGGTTTCGTGGAAGTCTCCTGCAGGAGGGGGGACGACCGACTACGCGGTCGAAATCTTCCACTCCGCGCTCAGCGAGGGCCACTACGAGTGCTTCGTCGCCCCAGAGACTCAACTGCCGATGATGTACATCGACGATGCGATTAGGGCCACTCTGGAGTTAATGGACGCCTCAGTGGAATCGATTGGACCAGCTAGGGGGGGATACAACGTATCCGGGGTGTCGTTCACCGCCGGTGAGCTGGCTGATGCGATTTCGGAGAGGGTAGATGGATTCACCTGCGAGTTCAAGCCCGACGAGCGCCAGCAGTATGCCGACTCGTGGCCAGACACGGTCGACGACTCAGTGGCTCAAGAGGACTGGGGATGGCAGGCGGAGTACGACCTGGGCAAGATGGTCGACGAGATGCTGGACAGGCTAGGCAATCAGTCCTAATCTTCCATCTCGCTCTGCCAGTCTGGAGTCTGGGCGTCCTGCTTGGCCCACAGTACGTCATCTATCCTCAGTACGCTGTTGGCGGCCTCGGTGGCCCCTGCCAGGGCATGGTGAGCGACGAACAGCGGGTCGAACACCCCTGCCTCGTCCATCCTCACCTTGTCGCCCGAGACCACGTCCATCCCAATCCAGGCGCCTCCCTCAGATGCGGCGGCTTGGGCAGCCGAGAGTTCGAGTATCTCGTCTATGGGGTCGAGGCCTGAGTTCTCAGCGAGCGCCCTCGGCACGATTTCCAAGGCTGCCGCGAAGGCTTCTATGGCCAACTGCTCGCGACCGGACTGGCTCGGGGCGTAGGCCCTCAGGTGTCGGGCCAGGTGAGTCTGAGTGCCCCCTCCGCCGGGCAGTATACGCGAGTCTCTCGATAACCTGTGGGCAACTCCGAGTGCGTCGTCGAAGGCTCGCTTGACCTCCTCCCTGACGGAGGGCGAGGAGCCCCTAATCAGGACCGTCACCGCTCCACCCTCGGGCCCGTCGATGCGGGTGTGCTTGACTCCCGAGTAGGAACGCTCCGAGCGTGACGTGTAAGTCCCCACGTCCTCGGTTCTGACCCTTCTAGCGTCGCGCACCATGGCGGCACCAGTGATTCTTGACAGCAGTTCTAGGTCCTCGCGGTCGTAGCGCCTGTAGCAGGTGATACCTGCATCCGTTAGCATGGTCGCCGCATCCTCCGCGATGCCGTCTCGCACCACCAGCAGGTCGATTTCGAGCGAGGCCAGCAGGTCGACCTGCTCTCGCATGCGCTCCCTCGAACGCTCGTGGAAACCCCTCAGCGCCTCCGTACTGGTCACCTCGATTGATGCATCCAGTTCGAGCTCCGGGCTTTCCATACCGCCGTCGATGATAGCTATCCTACCTCCGTCGGAGTCCGCAGGCGATGCCACGTCCATCCTTGACTTGGGCAGGACCAGGCCGCGCACGACCTCGGAGTCGAGAGTACCTCCGTCCTTGATCAGCAGGCGCTTGACGCGCATCCTCTCGAGGTCATGACCGCCGTCCTCGCCGTCCAGTTCCTCGGCAGCCTCTATGGCTATCTCCGTCAGATGCCTCCCGACCGCCGAGTCGACCTTGCCAGAGATTGAGGTGGCCACGACCGCGCGCAGTTCCGAGTCATCTCGAGGAGTTCTAGAGATTCGTCCCATCTCATCGAGAGATTCAGCCAGAGCAATCTGGTACCCGTTCATGATGATCGACGGGTGCACGCCCGAACGGACCAGTTCGAGAGCGTTCTGCAACAGTTCAGAGGTGAGTATGACAGTGGTCGTCGTGCCATCGCGAGCAGCCCTATCCTGGGCCGACGAGGTCGAGATGAGCAGCCTCGCAGTGGGGTGCTCTACCTTTGCGGCCTCGAGGACGGTGACGCCGTCGTTGGTAACCGTCGCGGGACCACCATCCTCCACCAGCATCTTGTCGAGGCCGCGCGGACCGAGGGTGGAGCGGACCGCCCCGGCTAGCGCCGTCGCGGCCTTGACGTTGTTCACCAACGCCGAGCGTCCGTGCAGACGGTCGGTGTCTTCCAGGGCGACATCATGCTCAGTCTCGACCATCTACGCCGCCGTAAGGCAGCCTTGCTTTGAACCCGCCCGTGGGCGCGGCTTGCGCGCCCAGCGCACGTGCGCGACCGTGCGGTTCATATACGGCAGCACTATCGCACTATACAACCTCAGGTTGAGTAGTGGTATCTGATGGACGATAGTGATCGCGATGAGTGGGCGGACGACATGTTCGCAGAGATGGCTAAGATGTTCGAACAGATGGGCATGCCCATCGACGTGAAGGCACTCGAGGAGATGATGAAGAGGGTCACCGAGCAGTTCGAGCAGATGGGCATCGATCCCACTAAGATATCCAACTCACAGTTCAAGGTCGAATCCAATGTCGACCCAGAGGAGCTGCGTCGCATGATGGATTCGATGATGAACACCCCAGGGGGCTTCTCGGACCTGTTCAAGAAGATGGGTGTCAACATAGAGGTCGAGGATCAGGCTGAGAAGGCACAGGCCGAGGTCGATGAGCCCGAGGAGGCCGAGGTCGCCGATCTTCCCGGAGAGGACGTCTACGTGCTTGACGGCAGGATGTCGGCTACCATAGACATCTCGAGGTTCCTTGACATCAGGCACGATGACATCGAACTCGTGCTCAGCAGCGGTGGTGAGGTGCTGCAGCTGATGAGGAAGACACAGTCGCGTCCACTCAAGCGATTCATTTTGCCCGAGGCAGCGGACCAGATTAGCGAGTGGAACCTCAACAACGGCATCCTAGACATCACATTCGATCTGGCGTAAGGCCGAACGGAACCATTGGAGGAATAGAATGAGCGGACCGGTAATCGGAATTGACCTTGGAACTACCAACAGCTGCGTGGCCACCCTCGAGGGAGGGCAAGCGGTGGTGATACCCAACTCGGAGGGCTCTAGGACTACACCGAGTGTAGTGGCCTTCGCTAAGGACGGCGAGAGGCTGGTGGGAATCACCGCGAAGCGCCAGGCGGTGACCAACTCCGAGAGGACAGTACTCTCCGTCAAGAGAGAGATGGGCACAGATTGGAGTAAGGAGATTGATGACGATGACTACACTCCTCAGGAGATCTCCGCATTCGTACTCCAGAAGATGAAGTCGGATGCCGAGGAATACCTCGGCAGAGAAGTCAGTCAGGCGGTCATCACATGCCCTGCCTACTTCACCGACGCACAGAGGAAGGCCACGCAGGACGCCGGCCGCATCGCAGGCCTGGAAGTCCTCAGGATAATCAACGAACCCACTGCGGCCGCCCTCGCCTATGGCGTGGACAAGGATGAGGACCAGACCATTCTGGTCTTCGACCTCGGGGGTGGCACCTTCGACGTCTCGATACTCGAGATATACCAGGTGGACGGACAGCCCCAGATCGAGGTCAAGGCGACCAGTGGCGACAATCGACTTGGAGGGGACGACTTCGACGAGGCTGTGATAGACTGGATAGTCTCGGAGTACAAGAAGTCCTCAGGGATCGACCTCTCCAACGACCTGCAGGCCATGAGCCGTCTGCGCGAGGCCGCCGAGAAGGCGAAGATCGAGCTCTCGGGCACCAGCTCGACTCAGGTCAACCTCCCATTCATCACCATGCGTGACGGCCAGCCCGAGCACCTCGACATGACTCTCTCGAGAGCCAAGTTCGACGACCTCACGGCCGACCTCATCAATAGGACGATGAAGCCTACGCGCAGGTCCATGAAGGACGCTGGAGTCAAGGCAGGGGACATCGACAAGATCCTACTTGTCGGCGGCAGCACTCGCATACCCGCGGTCCAAGACGCCATCGAAAAGGAGACTGGCAAGCCCCCGTTCAAGGGCATCAACCCCGACGAGGCTGTAGCCATCGGGGCCGCTCTTCAGGCAGGCATCATCGTCGGCGATGAAGGCGTCACCGACGTGCTCCTGCTCGACGTCACGCCACTGACCCTCGGAATAGAGACCCTGGGCGGCGTCATGACGACGATGATTGAGCGCAACACGACGATTCCGACACGCCGCTCGGAGACCTTCTCCACGGCTGCTGACAACCAGCCCGCCGTGGAGGTCCACGTGCTGCAGGGAGAGCGGGAGTTCGCCAAGGACAACATCACTCTGGGGCGCTTCCACCTGATGGGCATACCACCTGCCCCAAGAGGAATCCCGCAGATAGAGGTCACCTTCGACATCGATGCCAACGGCATCGTCAACGTATCCGCGAAGGACCTCGGGACGGGCGCCGAGCAGTCGATTAAGATAGAGAGCCAGACCTCCCTTAGTGAAGACGAGATTAAGCAGAAGGTATCCGAGGCGGAGGAGTTCGCCAAGGAGGACAAACTGCGTAGAGCCGGGATTGACCTCATCAACTCCGCTGACAGCATCGTCTACCAGACCCAGCGGATGCTGGAGGACGCCGCCGAGAAGGTCAGTGACATGGATGCGGGACCGGTTCACGAGAAACTCGAGCAACTCAGGGCAATGATTACCAAGGACGACGGCGAGACCACAATCGACGTCGACGACCTCGACGAGGCTGCCGTCCAAGCCAAGATTGGCGAGGTCGAGCAGGAGATGCACGCCATCTCGACCAAGCTCTACGAGGCCGCTGCAGCCGAGATGGCCGAGCAGCAGGCAGAGGAGGGCGACGAGGACGTCGTCGATGCCGACTTCGAGGTAGTAGACTCGGACGACGACGAGTGATTAGCCATCGTTGATGAGCCGATGCAGGGTCCTCACGTGGACCCCCGAGACGCCGAATTCGAACAGCGGGTTGGCGCCCTCGGAGCGGGCCTTTGAACCGGGACCCCATGCGGTTCCAGCAATGTCAAGGTGCACCCATGGGATCTTGTCCGCATCCTCGTCGTAGCCGCGGTGCGGCACGAAGTACTCGAGGAACGAGGCAGCGGTGTTCGACGAGCCCGCCTTGCCGCCTATCGAACCGTTGCGGATGTCTGCAAATGCGGAATCGGTCATGTACTTCCTGAACTGGGCGTTCAGCGGCATCCTCCAGACCGGTTCACCCGACCTGTTGGCCGCCTTCCTGACTCGCTTGCCGATCCCCTCGTCGTTGGCCCACATGCCGGTAATCTGGTTCCCTAGGGCAACCACGACGGCACCGGTCAGGGTAGCGAGGTCGACGATGTACTCAGGGTCGAACTCTCCGGCCTTCCACAGCCCGTCCGCGAGTACATTGCGTCCCTCTGCATCGGTGCTGAAAACCTCCACGGTCTTGCCCGAGTAGGTCTCGAACACATCACCCGGACGGTATGCTCCCGACCCTGGCATGTTCTCTGCCAAGCAGGCGACTCCGTTGACCCGGCGTTCGTAACCGGTCGCGTGCAGGGCCTCCATCAGTCCGAACACGGTGGCCGCCCCGCACATGTCGTACTTCATGTCCCACATCCCCCCGGGGGCTTGATCGAGATACCTCCGGTGTCAAACGTGATTCCCTTGCCGACGATGCATGGCCTCTGGACACCCTCGTCCGCGTCGGGATTGAGTGTGAACAGCACCATGCATGGCTTCCTGTCGCTGCCCTTGCCGACGTTGATTAGGCCACCCATCCCTAGCTCCTGCAACTTGTCCCAGTCGTAGACCTCGACGGAGACGTTCTCCTTCCCATCGGCCCATTCGACCGCCCTGCGGGCGTACTCCATAGGGTACAGCACGTTAGCAGGCTCGTTGCCGAGGTCGCGAGCCAGATGGACCCCTCCGACGACCGAATGGATTCGCGATAGTCCCTCTGTGAGCGATTCTTGATGGCGCGGGCTGGCCTGGAAGCACACGGACCAGGGCTCCGAGACGTGCTCGTCGTCGACCGCTTGGTGCTCTAGGAACTCGTAGTCCCGCAGCATCATTCCCTCAGCGAAGTCGAGCATGCGCTCGCTCGACCAGCCCGAGGTGAATCGCACAGTCAGCCCAGTCCCGTTCTTCTTCGACAGGGAGGACATCACCCGTGCGCCGATGTTCCGAGACTTCCTGTGCCCGAACTCACCCTTATCGCCCATCCCTAGCAGAATCACCCTGCACCCGGGAGTCCAGACCACCATCCTCTGGCCCTCTTCTTGCCCTCGAAGTCATCCGAGGATATCGCCTCCCGGACAAGGCTCCGCTGACTTCGACTCAATCCCGAGAGGGCATTGTTCGGGGCCTTCCCGGTTCCCTCAAACAGGGGCAGCAGCAGTTGGCTTCCAGCTTCTCCGAATTCGTCATTGCTCCATTCCATAATCACGCCGAACCCTCCGATTCGGTAGTGATATACAAAGAATTGCCCTCAAAAAACCAAGTTTAGAGGCCATTTTAATTTCAAATAGTCTGAATTATCACTTAAACTTGCGATTTCGGCTGTTTATCGCCGCTAGAGCGAAGGCGACGAAAACAAGTAGCATCGAAGGGGCCGGAAGCAGACCTGAGCCTCCTCCCTTATTCCTAATGACACTCTCATCGACAGATTCGTTGACCCACATCGATGCATCGATTACCCGCTTCTGGTAATTGATGCTCCAAGTTCCTCCTTCGACTAGTGTGAGGTTCCTAGCATCGAGAGAGACTTTGGTCTCGTTAGTTGCATTGATTCCGAACATTGAGGATTGCCACAATAACTCTCCACTAGAATCCATGTAGTGGAGTGATGCGTTCGAGGTACTAGCTCGACCTAGATTGACCACATGGGCATCCACTAAACCATCCCCGATTTCTATACTTTCGACGACTAAGCGGGCTCTCCAGTACCATACATTCTGAATCAGATAGCGCATCACATCAAGCTCCTCGCCCAATCTGTCCGAGATTGCTTCTACTGATCCTAGTAGGAATTGCTCGTCATCGGTCTCAAAGGTGAATGTCGGGAAGCCCATGACGCCGTAACCGTAGTCGCGGCTAGTTCCACAGTTAGGGTACAATCCTTGATTCGCGTTTCGAATTGGGATGTCCGATATGTTCGCATGGACATCATCTCGGATGAAGTGGAATAACTCCCAGTCTGAGGGCTGTTGGGGCCATTTGCCCCAGGGGTAGAGCATTATCCACACCCCAGTATGCATCGTGACATACAGATCGGCGTCCGAGACCATCGTGTTCATGTAGTTCGCATTCGCTTCTGTCTCGGATTCACTGAATGCACTGCTCCCCGGTTGGGTCGTTGGGCATGTGTTCCAGTAATGATCGTAGTTCCGATTCAAGTCCACCTGATTGATGTTCCAGCGTGTGTCGATGTCATTGCCATCCGCATTCAGCATGATTAGAATGTGCAGTTCCGTCGTCGAAAGGACATCGATGACTTCTTGGTCCCCTGCAGCCCAACCCTCAATGTAGAATTCAGCGGTCAAGAAAGCCAATTCAGTTCCTAGATGCTCATTCCCGTGGTGCCCGCCATCGATGTAGACGACTTCCTTCTCGGTGCCATCCGGTTTGAGATTCTGCGCCCAATCAGAGATTTTGAGCACCCATAAATTCCTACCCAGTTCGGTTTCACCGGCCACTGTCAGCACGACAATCTCAGGGTAATCAGAAGCCCACGCTTGAACATCTAGTGTTAGTGTCAGATAGGAGTGGTACCAGTGCTCCTGAATGATGTCCGGCTGACCAATCTGTGCTGATGCAGCAGGCGCAACTGGTACAGTGAGCATCAGGGATGTGAGGATGATTGCTGCCCAGCGGCGCATAGCGCCGCTGAGAGGGCCATCACGTACAATCGTTGTCACTTTCTGTGAGCCTATTGTCTACTAACCATGGCTAGCGATGTGAGCGGCCATGATCTTGGTGGCGATGAGTGCGGCGTTGAACTGAGTCAATCGGTCCTCTCCGGGTACAATCTCGTTCACGTCCGCTCCTATGACCTCAGCACCACTCGCGAAGAGTCGCTCTAGGATCTCAACCGCACCCCAGTGACTCAGACCTCCGGGAACCGGGGTTCCGGTGTCCGGGACAAGCGACCCGTCTAGACCATCGACATCAAAGGTCAGCCAGACAGGACCCTCTATGCTGTCAATCCTATCCATAAGGGCAGCCCATCCGGCCTGCCCGTCGCGCACTCCCATAAAGTCACGAGCGAACCAAGTCTCCACTCGCCCATCGTCCTCGGCGAAGGCGGCCTCCTCACGGGACAGAGCCCGCGTTCCAATCTGCACCACCCTGCCGATGCCGGCATCGAGGGCCCGGCGCACGGCGGTGCCGTGCGAGAAACGCTCTCCACCGAGCTCGTCTCTCAGGTCGGCGTGAGCGTCGACCTGCACCAGCGTCAGGCGGCCTAGGTCACCACCAATCTCGGGGTGCCCCGACACCGCCTGCATCAGTGGCGGCAGAATGCCGTGCTCGCCACCGAGGACGACCGGAAACTGATCCCCGTCGAGCCACTTGGCGGCGTAGTCGCGAATCGAATCCAACTGCTCGAGCAGGGTGCCCGCCTCGGAGCCCCATGCCTCGGCAGTGTGGATGCTCAGGCCGCACGGCAAATCATCGGGTAGTAGGGGGTCGTAGAGCTCGACCTGTGAACTCGCTTTGATGCAAGCGGCCGGGCCCTTCTCGGTGCCCTCTCCCCAGCTGGTGGTCATCTCGAACGGCACCGGTAGTACAACTATGTCACAAGGCCCGGAGTTGGACTCCTCCAACCCTAGAAACCTCGGTCTGGACGAGTCTTCCACGACACCGCGAAAGTAGCGAACAGATTAACCGCTTCGGAGGCAGAATGGCGAAAATCGAGGCCGGTCGAAGGACTGTTGAAATAGCGCGGCCTTCCATATTATGCCACCGGAGGCGGACGCGATGGGTCTAACGCTAGCACAACTAACCCAGGCGATACGCCGCAAAGTCGACATCGACATGGAGACCATCGTTGCCGAGTCCATAGCCGAGCACGCACTGGGCTTCTTCGGCTTCTCCAACCGCATAATCGACAACGCGCTTGAGCCTACCGACCGCAACCTGTTCTACCAACTGCAGGACTACGACCTGCTGACCACCGAGTCCGAGGAGACCACCCTGTGGGACGGCAGAGAGTGGAGGATCCACTACTGGAAGTTCAAGGCCAACGCCGAGGAACTGGCTCGCCTGTCTGAGGAGGACGTGGACTCAGGTGAGGACGAGGACCCCTACGCCGGCATCTATGAAGACGTCCCCGTCTCTCTGTGGCGAGAACGCTCCGGCGAGGAAGACGACTACGAAGAGCCACTGTTCTGAGCAGCAGGACGGGAATTGGTTCATATTCTCTGGGTCGAGGCACGTTCCGTGCCTCGCGTGAGAGCTTCCGTCGTCGTGCTAATACTTCTTCTTCTCAGCGGACCTGCCTCGATGGCGGTTGGCGAGGGGGATGAGCCGACCAGTTGCACGGTGATGGTCGACTGGGGCGTCGAGGAGCACTGGGATGGCGGATGGAACCTGACATACGACGTCCTGCATCGCTACCTGATCGTTTTCGACCCCGCGTTCACCAACGGCAGCTCGCCGAGCGCCCTCAGCGTCGAGGTCGAGCATCACAGGGACGGCGAGCAGATAGCAGACGCCACCAACACCTCCGTGCTGAGCGCCGGGGGAGAGGTCGACATCGTGCTCTCCACCGAGCCTATGTTCGGCGACTCGGTGTCAATCTCAGTGGTCACCGCCGAGGCATCCTGCTCTAGGGACCTTTCGATTACGAACTGGAACCAGCCGGTCGCGGACCACGAGATAACCCGGGAGACCACTTGGTCCATGGAGGGTGCCGAGGAGGGTAACGGGATTGAGTTCGAGGGACGGGGCTGGCAGCAGAGGACCGGGAGCACGCTCGAATCCAACGAGTTGGGCAACGGGACGCTGTCGCTGGATTCGATGAACGGCACCGAGGGAATGCTCCTCGAGCTAAACCTCGACCGAATCTGGCTCAACGAGACTTACGACGGCGTCGAACTGCTCCGACAGGACTTCGAGATGAGCGGGAACGGATCACTCTTCCTAAACTCCACCGAGCAGGAGGAGGGCGGTGAGAGCGACGGCTTCTCGGTGGATGTCCAGGTCAACGATGTCTATGTCCTACGCTCTTGGGACGAAGGCGAGCTGACTGAGCGCTTCCTCATCGATGGCACCGGGTGGCTCTCCTTCAACGGAGGGGACAACAACAGCAGCGGAGGAGGCTTCGGACAACTCTCGTCATTCTACTACGAGACCTGGGACGAAGACGACCGCCGGCGCCTACAGCACCTGCAGATTGAGGCCAACGCCACTTTGCGAATCTACGGAGCCGGCGGGGAGCACTTCTCCTTCGACCTCGACGAATTCAGGGTACTGGAGCGCTGGGAGGACGGCACGAGGGAGCAGCAGCACTTCCTAATCCTAGGAGGGGGAGAATTCGGTTTCGTCATAGAGGACGAGTTCTTCGAGGTCGAGGTCAACGGCACCATCCCAGTGATTCACATTGAGACCCAAGGTGGCGAGACCGTAGCAGAGACCATACGAGTTGATGGCACCTACGATGGCGACGCCGAGGGTAGTTTTGGTTTCATCAGGAGGATTGTCGACTCGGGCTCGCAGACCAATGCCACCGGTGCGATGTTCGAGGTTGACAAGATTGAGAACGAGTTCTGGTTCAATGTCTCAGCCACGCCCATAGGCCCAATCACCGAGGAGTGGGAGGCAGAGCACAACCTGACCTACGAGTTCACCGTTCCTCAGACGGACTGGGGCAACCGCACCATCCGATACCAGTACATCGAGGACAACGGCACGGTCAACAACGAGTACCCCGAGCACTCGCCCATCATCATGCAGGCCGAGGCGCCCGAGGCCGAGGTCATGTTCGAGAACCACATCTCGAGGGAGACCGGCGCCGCCCCGGAAATCGTCGTCACCGGCGACCGCTTCTCGTTAGTGGGCAATGACGCGATGATATTGAGCATCGAGGTGATGGCCATAGTCGAAGGCGAGATGGACGGCCATACCGTTGAGGTCGCCGAGTGGCTCGGCGACTACGGCGAGAGCAGTCACGCCTCGGGCAGCATCGTCAACGAGGGCCCCCTCGCCGGCCTGCTCAACGAGATTCACCGCTGGGTGGAGTTCGACATGGGTGACAACGGCTCTGTCGAAGGCTTCGCCTTCGTCGAGCACCAACTGGTCGACAGGGTATTGTCGCCCTCGGTGATATCCGAGGAGGAGAACACGCCCCCCTCACTGATCTCAGTCGGCTTCCGCGAGGGTAGGCTGCTCACCGAGGGCGACTCGGCCCACTTGGAGGTGCTCGTGTACGACTTCGACACGGACGTGACCGAAGTCACCGCCGACCTGTCGGATCTGGGGCTCGGCGTGGTCGAGCTCTCCGACTCAGGACTGCTCGGCGACCACACCATTCACGACGACATCTGGACCGCTCAGGTCACTTACGACGGTCTTGAGCACGGGATTTTCGACGTATCTCTGAGCATCGAGGATTTCTGGGTCACCGTCGAGGAGCAGGCGCCGATCGAGATCACCAACGCCGCGCCTAGGATGCTCTCGTTAGACTTCTCTCCCGACACCGCCAGGCGCGGCCAGACCGTCGAGGTGACCGTGACCGCAGTGGATGGTCATGGCGTCGCCTCGGTCGGCATCGATCTGTTGAGCGCGGGAGGCGAGCTAACCACGCTCTCCGAGTCAGATGGCGCGTGGTTCGGGCAGTTCGTCGTGCCTGCTGGGATATCTCCGGGCGAGCGCCCCATCCCGGTCAGAATCACCGATGGTGACGGTGAGACCGTGATGGCGACACACATCCACCCCAACGGCTACCCCGTAGATGCCCCTATGCTGACCATAGAGAACGAGGCCCCCACGGTCGGCTCGGTCAGCGTTCTCAGGTCCGGTGAGGTGATTGAGACTATCCAAGTACCAAACTCCGGCGACGCCCTAGCCCATACCCTCGAAGCAACCATCGACGACCCGGACGGAATCTCGTCCGCGCAGGCCAAGATAGGCAGGCTCGCCCCGATTGGGAGCTCGGATGCGTGGCTGCTCATGGTCGATGACGGGACGGGAGGGGACCGGGTTGCGGGCGACGGCGTCTACACATTACAGTTCGACGCCCGGGCCAGCCTTCCCGAGGGCAACATTACCATCCAGGTACGAGCCACAGACACCTACCTGTCAACCACACCGAGCATCGAGCAGAGCCACACTCTAGCACTTGAGAAGCTGGGCTCCGGCGGCGGAGGGGACTGGTTCAGCGATAACTCCACCACCTTAGTTTTCGGCGCCCTAGGCCTCCTCCTGATAGTCGGGGTGACGGCTGTCGCCATCTCGCTGCGGAAGTCGGACGCCGATTGGTGAGAATCGGCACCAGCACCTCGTATGTCAGTTGCATGAATCTCATAAGACGCCGCGCAGTCGAGCGGGCGTGCACACGCGCGAGGAGTTGTATATCGCAGGCAGCTGGGTCGAGCCTCATGGCGAGGGCAGCATCGAGGTTACCAACCCCTCGAACGAGCAATTGATCGGCTCCGTCCCGGTCGGCTCGGCAGCCGACGTGGACGCCGCGGTGGCAGCAGCGAGAGCGGCTTTCCCGTCCTGGTCACAGACCACCACTGAGGAGCGCGCCGAGTATCTGAACAGGCTGTCCTCGGCCATCAAGGAGCGGGCTGAGGACCTGTCTCAGCTCATCACGGCCGAGGTCGGCACGCCAATCAATTACTCTAGGATGGCGATGGTCGGCACCCCCAAGGTGGTCTCCCGCTCCTACGCGAAGATCCTTGAGGGCTTCGAGTGGGAGCACGAGGTCCGTAACTCTCTGGTTGTCAAGGAGCCAATCGGCGTGGTGGCGATGATCACCCCATGGAACTTCCCTCTCCACCAAATCATCGGTAAAATCGCACCCGCGATAGCGGCCGGGTGCACGATGGTCGTCAAACCTTCCAAGGAGGCACCGCTGAACTCCTTCGCGCTGGCGGACATTATCCACGAGATTGGGCTGCCAGCAGGCGTCTTCAATCTCGTATCGGGTCACGGCAGGGAGATCGGCGAGGTCCTTAGCAGCCACCCGGATGTCGACATGGTCAGCTTCACCGGCTCGACCAACGCCGGAGTCAGGGTGAGCGAACTCGCCTCCCCGGGAGTCAAGAGAGTAACTCTAGAGCTCGGCGGCAAGAGCGCCAACATCATCCTCGACGATGCCGACATCGCCAAGGCCTCGGGCTCCGCCATCTACGCCTGCTTCAACAATTCCGGCCAAGAGTGCTCTGCTCTTAGCAGGCTACTCGTCCCCGAGTCGAAGCGAGACGAAGTCATCGAGACGATATCCGCGAAGACGGCCAAGTACTCGGTCGGTGACCCACTCGACGAGTCGATGCGCTGCGGGCCGATGGTCTCGAAGAGGCAGCAGGAGAGCGTGACCTCGTACATCACGAGCGGAATAGAGGAGGGTGCCACATTGGTCGCCGGCGGCCCTGGGATACCGGAGGGCCTAGACGGAGGGTACTTCGTCAGGCCCACGGTGTTCGCTGACGTGACCCCTGAAATGACGATATTCAAGGAGGAGATATTCGGTCCCGTCCTGTCCATTTCCACCTACTCGACCGAGGAGGAGGCAATCGCCATGGCCAACGATTCCGAGTACGGGCTCTCGGGAGGCGTCTGGTCGGGCGACGAGGAGAGGGCTATGCGGGTGGCTCGTCAGATGCGCACAGGTCAGGTCAGCATCAACGGCGGCGCATTCAACGTCTCAGCCCCGTTCGGCGGGTACAAGCTCTCGGGCAATGGGCGCGAACTCGGTGTCCATGGCCTCGAGGAGTACCTCGAGATCAAGTCGATCCAACGCTGAGGGACGCTATGAGCAGACCTCGGCTATTGGTCGTCTCCGGCAGCAGTGGCGTGGGCAAGTCGACGATATCCGCCAGGGCAGCGTCTTCCTTGGGATTCTCCAAGGTCGCCTCCACGGACACCATCCGGGAGGCCCTGAGGACCCAGTTCGACGCCGAGCAGGAGCCCGCACTCCATCGTTCCTCTTTCGAACCCGCTGGAGGCGGTGCGGTCGAGGACTGGCACGATACCGTCGAAGTCCTATCGGACGTCGTTCAGGCTGTGGTGGACAGAGCCGCCTCTAAGCGCTCTGACCTACTCTTAGAAGGCGTTCACATAATCCCCTCCAGCGCCGTTCTGGATGGTTGGAGGGAATCAGGGGGAGCTGCCACCGGAGTGCTGCTCCACGTCGGCGATGAGGATACCCACCGCCGGTTCATCAGCATGAGGGAGAGGCACAACGAGAGAGGGTTGGGACACTACCTAGGCAACTTGAATCGCATCAGGGCGATTCAGGATGAGATGCTGAACAATGCCAGCGAATCGGACTGGTTGGTGTTCGATGCCAGTAGGGCCGATCCCATGGGCGAGATAGCTGATTCTCTGTTGGACTAGAATCCAAGGGCCTCGAGAATCATCTCAGATCTACTCTCCAGCTCCTCGAGGGACCCGTCGTTGAGTACGATGGCATCAGCTTGCTCGATTAGCATCTCGAGCCCCCATCCCCACTCACGCTCCTCACGCTCGGCGAACTCCGTCACTCCTCCGTCCTCGCCTCGCCCACGCTCCTCGAGCCACTCCATCCTCAAGCCCGTCGAGGCCGACATCGCGACCACAGTGACGTCCTCGACATGCTGCCGGAGGTGTTCCATCTCCTCTGGCTGCCGCATACCGTCGATTAGTACATCCGACTTTTCCAATGCACTCGTCAGGCTAGGAATCAACCTCTCGACAACAACCTCCTCGCCGTGCTCCTCGCGCATCGAGAGTGCGGTCAGGCCCACGTTCTCGGGAGTCTCAGGTAACCCCCTCGACGTCATCTCGGCTCGCACTATGTCGCCCAGTGAAAGGATGCTCATACCTCTCTCGGAGGCTACTCGCGCGACAACGCTCTTGCCGGATCCCGGAGGACCACACAGCACAAGAACCCGTCCTGCCATGGAATGCCCTATCGTCCCTCGGACATGACGCTTGCTGGTATATTCTACCTGCCAACCCATTCTGCGTCCTTGCGCTCGAGGAAGGCCGAAACCCCAATCTCCTTGTCCTCGGTGTCGAACAGGGCCACGAACTCCGAGCGCTCGGCTAGTACTCCCTCAGTGAATGGCAGGTCCAGAGCAGCGCGAACCGCCCGCTTGGCCACTTTGACCGTGTA
>BPDA01000027.1 GCA_019654055.1 Methanobacteriota archaeon
ACCTCCATTCTTCGGGCCGACTCCTTACGCAAAGCTGCGACCGGATTAGTGGAACGCCAATCAGGTATGAAGTATGACTGGAAAACGGAATCTCTAATCTGCGCCGGAGGTCTTTCGGGAATACTGAACGTACTACTCTCATCACTGGAACCGGGTGACGAAGTGTTGATGACAAACCCGACTTACGTCGGTCTGATTAATCGTGTAAGATTGGCCGGTGGCGTGCCTAGGTACGTGCCGCTGCTACCAACACGGGAAGGCTGGCGACTTGATCGAGAAGAGCTCGCAACAATAGAACATGGACCGGTGCGTGCACTACTCATGATGAGTCCATCGATGCCGACTGGCGCCGTGTTTGATAAAACAGGATTGGGAGGCACTGGCGGACTTCGCCCGTAAAGCAGACTGCTTGCTGATTAACGACAGCGCGATGGAGAGAATTCTTTTCGATGGTCTTGAAGTGATCCATCCAGCATCTCTGGAAGGTATGCGAGACCGAGTAGTAACGGTCGGCTCGGCCTCCAAGGAATACCGTATGATTGGTTGGCGGGTCGGTTGGGTTGTTGGCCCGGCAGAGTTCGTGGCAGATGTTGCCCGGGTCAGTATATCCAATGTGGTTTGCCAAACTGGTATAGCCATGGAAGCCGTGGCAACTGCGATTGAGGATCAGGAAGACGGAGTTCTGGACAGTACCCGGAGACTACAGGCTCGGAGGGATCTGCTACTAGAAGAACTATCTGAGTTCAGACCGATACCACCTCACGGTGGTTGGTCTATGCTTATCGACGTCTCACCTCTCGGTATCGACGGCCCTACGGCGTCGGCTTTACTGCTGGAAAAGGGGAAGATAGCTGCTACGCCGATGGTCAACTGGGGTGGCGAGAACTGCGCTAACTACATCCGACTAGTCTTTTCGAATGAGTCAATAGAACGTTTGACCGGTATCGGCGACCGATTTCGATCGGCCCTTGGATGATGCATACTCAAACAGGGTACCCATTGATTGCTCAGAGTCGCTGCCTAGCGTGCCTCTGAGCGTCAACAGCACAAATCGCTGCCATATGGACGACGTCACGAACGCTGTCACCGCGCTGTAGCACGTGCGCAGGTCTGGAAAGCCCCTCCAGTATGGGCCCAGTCATCTCGGCCCCGGCAATTCTCTGCAGCAACTTGTAGGCTATGTTGGCAGATGCGAGGTTGGGGCAGATTAGGACGTTGGCAGGCCCATCGAAGGACATGAAGGGGTAGTCTTCCTGGATGTCAGGGACCAGAGCGGTGTCAGCCTGCATGGGCCCATCTATAATCAGGTCGGGGTCGAGCTCCCTCGCAATCGAGACAGGGCCCCCTCTATCCTATCCGTGCGTAGCTCCCCAGAGGTCCCGAAGTTCGAGAACGAGAGCATTGCAACCTTCGGCTTGACCCCGAAACCCGGGGAGCCACCTTGGCGGTCTGCACGGCTATCTCGGCAAGGGTCCTCGAGTCCGGGTAGATGTTGATGGTGGCGTCTCCGATGAACATCAACTGTCCGTTGACCGTCATCATGTACGTCCCGACGATCCTGTGCGAGTCGGGGTCGGGACCTATCGTGTGCAGGCACGGCCTGACGATGTCAGGGTAGTGGTGCGAAACTCCACCGAGATAGCCGTCGGCATCGCCCATTCGCACCATCATGGGCGCGAAGTAAGTAGTCGACTTGAGCAGGCGGACTGCGTCCTCCTCGGTCAACCCCTTTCGTCCTCGAAGTTCGTGCAACTCCTCTGCGTACGTGGTGCGCCTGCGCGGGTCGTACCGCACGTCGATTGTCTCGCAGTCGAAGCTCGGGCCAAGCTCCTCCTTGACCGCGTCTATTCGCTCCAACTGTCCGAGCAGCACCGGCTCCAGATGCCCTCCGCGATGCACTGCGATGCCGCCTTGATGATGGTGGGTCCTCTCCTTCTGAGAACACTTTTCTCTTGCTCTCCCGCCTTGCGATGTTGATTACACGACGCATGATGGAACGAGTCAGTCCGAGCCGAGCCTCGAGCTCCTCCCGGTACTTCTCGGCGTCGAAGCCATGGGCGGAATCCTCGCGACGCCCTCGTTCACAGCCGCCTCGGCCACCGCACTCGCCTCCCATATCAGAACGCGCGCGTCGAACGGCTTGGGAATCGGGTACTCCGGCCCGAACTGCAGTTGCTCGCCTCCGTAGGCCGCGGCAACATCATCGGGGACGGGCTGCTTCGCGAGATCCGCGATGGCATGGGTGGCTGCCATCTTCATGCTCTCGGTAATCTCCTTGGCCCTGACGTCTAGTGCGCCGCGGAAGATGTAGGGGAACCCGAGCACGTTGTTGATTTGGTTGGGATAGTCGGAGCGTCCGGTCGCCACCACAGCGTCCTCACGCACCTTGTAGACCTCGTCTGGGGTAATCTCGGGTCGGGGTTGGCCAGTGCAAAGATTAGCGGGCGGTCAGCCATCTTGGCGACCATGTCACCACTGACGTTTCCCCCCTTTTGAAGTCCGAGGAACAGGTCGGCCCCTCCAGCGCCGAGTCGAGGCCTCCGTCGGGTATGTCACGAGCGAACTCGGCTTTGTACTCGTTCAGCTCTCCGGCTCCTTGCGTGAGTCTGTCAGGATGCCCTTGGAGTCGACGAGAATCATGTTCTCGGGTTTCACTCCGAGCCTGATGTAGTGGTGGGCCAGGAGATTGCAGAGGCACCGGCTCCCGAGACGACCACCTTAAACTCGCCGATTCCTTCTCGACGACCTCCAGCCCGTTGAGCAGGGCCGCTCCGGAGATAATCGCGGTGCCGTGCTGGTCGTCGTGCATCACGGGATGTCGAGCTCCTTGACCAGGGGCCCCTCGATCTCGAAGCACTCGGGGGCCTTGATGTCCTCGAGGTTGATGCCCCAAAGGTCGGCGCGATGGCCTTGACCGCCTCGACGAACTCGTCGACATCCGTCCGGTCGACCTCGATGTCGAATACGTCGATATCGGCGAAGCCTTGAACAGCAGGCCCTTGCCCTCCATACCGGCTTGCCTGCAGCGCTCCGATGTCACCAAGTCCCAGACCGCGGTGCCGTTGCTCACCACAGCCACCAGATTCCCTTGGACGTGTACTTGTAAGCCTCGTCCGGATTGCTCTCGATTTCCTTGCAGGGGTAGGCGACTCCAGGCGAGTAAGCCAGCGACAGCTCACGCTGGTCCCGTGTGGCTTGGGCGGCACCACTGTGATCTTCCCGGCGGGCTCCGCCGCGTGGTAGTCCAACGCGTCATCACGCAGACTATCGTCGTCCAGTCTCCCACCTCCGGAGCCCTCCGGCATACCCCTCTGCTATGATGCTATCCTACCCGAAAATCGCATTATCAGCCTGTAAACAAGCGTTAGTGGAAATTTACGATTTCAAAAACCTCGTGATTTTCCGCCTACGGCGGAGTGAGCAAACAAAACACCGACCCACTTCTTTCATAATGTCCACGAAGCGGCGACAACCTGTGCCAGCGGCATATTCTACGAGCAGTCGTCCACAACAGAGGCTCGCCCTCATGTTGGTGTTGCTGATGCTTGCATTGCCGTGGTCGGTCATGACCCCCCCGGTCTCGAGGACCGGTGGAGGACAGCGAGCGACTCCGAGGGCGTGGGGAGCGGGAGGCAGCAACGACACCGGCTGGATAAGCCTGATGCAGTCGGAGCCGACCCTGCGAATGGTACCATGGCTTACGCTGACCTGTTCATGGACTTCGCTCCTGGAGCCCTTTGGACAACCTGACCTTCGAGATCTCCGTGGATGGAGTGATGGCTACTGGGCCACTGAGCCCCAGATCACGCTGATGGACACCCAGACCCCGATACTCGATTGGAGGGACTACGGCGACCTGGACGTCAGGACTCCTTCACCGACAACTCCCCCGAGGTCGAGGACGGCGTGCTTGACACCTGGCTACAGCCGAACTCCGTCAGGACGCCTCGTGGCTGCTCCCAGCGGGGTCACCATCTCCGACCTCGTGATTGACGCCCTGAGGCCGGCCGACCCGAGGGTCTCGTTCTCGACCGAGTCAACCACCCTCCACGACAGCGCTACCAATCCTGTCGACGGCAGGCTGTACGTCCTGCTAGATGACGACCTCCTGCATCTCGACGAGCATGCCAGCAGGAGGATTGTCGACATCGAGCTAGGCGTGAAAGGGCAGGAGTCTCGCAGTAGACGCCGACAATAACCGCCTGCTCATCGGGACCGCAGACGGCAAGATTCTGTCGCGGAGCTTAATCGATTCATCTGCCAATTCGGACCTGATGGTGTTGGACGAAGACACCACAATCGTTCGTGCCGTGACCACTGACGACTACGGCACGGTCTGGGCTGCCACTGACTGCAGCCTACACCACATGACGGTCAGCCAGTCCTCCTGGACGGAGAGTGACTTCTGCTCCACTGACCTGCTTGAGGTTCCGACTGACCTACTCGTCTTCTCCGACGAGGTCTTCGTCGCCACCACCGGGAGCGGGGTCCGGGTCATCGACTACAGCACCATCAGCGACTCGGCCGGCATCTCCGTAACGATAGACGGCAACACTCAGTGGAGCACCTCCAACTACCTCACGAGCAACTCGATTACGCAACTGGAGATGCTCAACTCCCATCTCCTCATCGCAACCATAGGAGGCGGGGTGAACAGGTACGATGCCGTAGCTGATTCGTGGCTGGGCACGTGGTCGACCAATAATTGGCTCGCCTCGAATGTGGTAAGAGGTCTCGCACTGACCGAGGACTGGTTGCACATCCTCGCCGGAAGCACGGTTCACGCCTACGACACCGGAGCCATGCTGTTCCGTTCGCAGAGGCAGGTGACCGACATGGGCCTGTTCAACGCCGCAACCACGATCATCGCTTGGCCCGCGCTGGGCTTCAGGAGCCCATCCTCCGGCATGATGCTGGTCGGTGACGGCTCGGGTACTCTGGCGCGTCAGGTCGGCGAGAACCTCGATGGCACGATGGCTCTGGTCAGCAGCCCCACGACCTCGCAGATGGAGGTAGTGGCTCACATAGACGATGGGGAGCAGGGAGAGATATGGATAGGTGGTGGCACCATCATAGACAGGTTCGACGAGGCGGATCAGGTATGGCGGACCCCAATCGATCTGACCGACTACGTCAGCAACCCCTCGTCGGTGACCTCGTTCGCCCAAGACGATCAGGGAATAGTGTGGGTGGGTACCCTCAACGCGGGCTTGCTCAGGTTGGAGGCCGATGATGGGAATTTCCAAGGCACGGCCTCCGGAGTCAGCTCCGATCACATCTCTAGCCTAGCCTTCGATGCCAACTCGAACACCCTAGTGGTCGGTCACTATGAGTCCGGAATCTCTCTCATCAATACCTCGACAAACACGCTGATTGAGGTCATGACCACCGAGGACGGTCTGGACTCGGACATAGTGACGCAGGTCGCCACTAGATACGGCATCGCCTACATCGCTACCCCTGAAGCCGGCGTGATGCGAATCAACCTGTACGACGTCTCCATCCTAGGCTCGTGGCAGTCCCTCGGGGCTGACAACCTAGAGGCCACGCCGGTGGCCGTCGACGGTGACACGTTGTATCTCGGACTCAGTGGGTTCGGTATACTGGTAATCGACCGTTTGACCGGGGACATATCCGATCACTGGACGCAGGACGGCAATCTACCGGACGACGACGTTCTCTCCATGCACATGGACTACAACGGCGGCCTGCTGGTCGGCTCCAGCGTCTCCAACACCGGAGCCTCCGGCAACGGGGGAATAGCCCGATGGGACGGCAGCAACTGGCAGGTTCTGCCCACCTCGATACCCGGCTGGAGCAATGACCCATACGTCTTCTACGACGTCACCAGCGACGCAGATGGAATCTATGCTGGCACCAATCGAGGAGCCTGCATGTGGAACTGGAGCTATGACTTGCAGGACTGCGTATCCCCTCAGGACGGCATGCCATCCCGCTTCGTCTACTCGGTGGCCAAGATTGGCACAGACCGTCTGTACGCAGGCACGTACAGTGGCGCTGCGGTAATCAACACGCTAAACGGCACCGTAATCGAGGTCTGGAACGCCGGAGACAGCACCCAGAGGGCGAGGACCGTCAAGATCGGTGACATTCTCTACCTCGGTTTCGAGAACACCGGAATCGCTCGTTACAACCTAGCGAATCAGACATGGCTGCAGGCCTGGGACGGCACGCAGGGATACATCGACGACGACGACGTCACCGCGCTGGTAATGGGGCGCAGCGAGGGCACGATGTGGGCCGGCGGCGACTTCGGCCTGACTCTCATTGACGTCGTGAACGACACCGTGCTCAAGAGCTGGAACCGAGGCACCAACACCGACGGACCGACTCTGTCTGACACCCCTCCCGCAGACATAGTCATCATGGGTGATGTGTTGCACTACTCGCTGCAGAGGAGCAACTCGTGGTGGGCCTCAAACGATCAGATATTCCGAATCCACCTCAACAACAACTCCAGCCTATCGACCTTGGACGCCGGTGACAAGCTCGGGATGTCTTCGGTCGTACATGGAATCGGCGCGGTTGGGGCGAGTTGTGGATTGGCACCAGACCGACCCAGTACTGGAACGACGGCGACGGCACCATAGTGCGATGGAACACGGTCAACGAGACGTGGTCGGAAAACCTCGCCACTATAGGAAACGTACTCCGGGTCAACGCCCGCTTCCTCGGCGACTGTTTCCCCCTAACCTACACCTGTGAGTTGTGGGTGGCATACGGGAACAGCATCATGAGGAGGTTCGGTTACACACATAACTCGACATTGATGCTTCTAGATGAGTGGACCGACATAGAAGGCCCCATCAGGGGAATGGAGGAGTGGAACGGGACCTACCTGTTCGCGAGCATGAACGGCATCCTGAGGTGGGACCCGAACAATGAGACATGGCTCGACCCATGGCTCGAGGACGACGGCCTGCCTTCAGGCTCTGCTGAGCAGTTCTACACGATGGAGGTGGTGGGCAACGGCCTCTGGCTCGGCGCCTATGAGGGCGGGGGCTGGAACCCCGACTCGAACATCATGATGCTCGACGGCACCACGGACAATTGGTCGACATGGGAGCTCGGCACTGGTGACATCCCGGGTGGATATCCCGCCGACATAGAGGTCTGCGACGACATCATCCACTTCATGATTGGACGGGTGTCATGGTGGGGCAACCAAGGTGGAATCGCCAGATTCGACATGGCAGACTGGGACAATGACGGGACGACCAACGAGTGGATAGCACCGATGACTGAGAGCAGTCAGGGCCTATCTGACGATGACCCCCGAGCTGCGGCCTGCGACGAGCAGAATGACGTCCTATACATCGGCTTCGACACCGAGGGCGTGGGCTTCGATCGCTACAACTACAACACTGACCAGTTCATGCGCACAATAGACTCTCGGGACGGAATCTCGGAGGACCGAATCTTCCCCGGTGGCATGCTTCACCACAACAACGTGCTCCTAGCGGCGCACCAGTACGACAACACCGGCGGTATCTCGAGAATCATCACCGCGGGGACATCCACCGCCAACGGGCAGGTTCTCGACCCCGGGATGGACGGCTGCTCGATAGAGAGAGCTCCATCCAGCACTACTCCAGTATTCGCGATTCGGACGCTCAGGGCAGACCACCGGCCTGAATCGCGTCGACAGGCTGGACAACTCCGGCCTGATTGCCAGCGGCTTCGACGAACTCGCCGGACTCACCAGCGGCAGGGTCGTCGAGTTCGAGTCGAACGGGACCCATGTATGGGCCGCCCTAACCAGTGACCCCAACGGGTACTATGCATCCTCCGTACTACAAGGTGAGCTGCTGGCCAATGGCTCGGTTCGCTGGGAGTTCGGATACAACGCCAATCAGGACGTAATCAACTCATTGATGCTCGATGACGACGAGCTCTGGGTAAGCACCGCAGGGCGCGGGCTGTGGTCCATCGACCTGACTAACCGAATTTTCGCCCCGACACCGGCCGCTCTACACACCCAGATGGACGGGATGGTGCTCGAGGACGACGGTACGATGTATGTCGGCCTGATGGGCAGCCAGGGTTCTGCAGCAGGCTTCCAGACCTTCAACTCCAACACACGCTCGTGGGGGCACGGAAGTCTGATTGCCGGCCTTCCCAGCAACACCGTGCGTGATTTCCTCGAGTACGGGGACCACATCATGATCGCCACTCACGGTGGCATAGGGTTGTGGAACACTACCAAAGATGGTTGGGACGACCCGATAACCACTATCGATGGCCTCCCCACCCCAATCATCGAACACCTCTTCGCCATCGGCTCCCCGAGCACGAATGGCAGCACCCAGACCTCTGGGATTCAGGGCAACGGCACGGTGCTCGCGGGAGGCGCAGCCGGGCTGACAGTTCTCCACCGAGACAACCTGTCGGTCCTCACTACGCTCAACTTCGGAGACGGCCTCATCGGCAACACCGTCTCGGGCATAACCTTCGCAGAAGCGACATCCCGTCTTGTCGTCAACCCTGACGGCACCTCGACTATGCTGTACCACGACGCTGCCATCTTCATCTCGCACAACGGTCAGGGCTCCACAAGACCGGGCGCTGCAGCTTGGGACCTAGCCACCGACGTGGCGAATGGGACATACCACATCGACATGATTCCTAGCAACGACGTCAGGTCGATAGCCACTGACGACTGGGGCGTCCACATCGCCACCGACAGCCAGCCCTTGGTCCATTGGAACGCGACGATGATGGAGATGGAGTCGGGCCTTGGACGCAAGCTCCCTGCTGACATGGCCGCCGTTCCAGATGGTTTCAGATGGCGACTACATCGCGGTCGTTAGTCCCAGAGGAGTTGATGTGGTCAAATCAGGTGGTGACCACTCGAGGGTTACCTCGGAGCTAGTCCCGGGCATTTCTCATGTGTTCCTCGACAACTCGGGGCTCTACGCGGTCTCGGACGATGGTCTGCACATATTCAAAGCCGGTCGAGAGCATGAGGGAGTTGGACAGGGGCCACCAGCGCCGGGCCGATCCCCTGATCGCCCTGTATGCAGGGAGTTCCTGGACCATCACCGACACAGCGCACCCCGGCATGTCAACGGTCCTCATTACCGACGAGAACCCAATCGTCATCCCACAGTCCAACGAGATGTGGATTCCCGGGAAACTGCCTCTTTACACTGGCGCTTTGACGCTTTCAGCACCTCAATCCGGGGCTTGGGTCTGGGCAGAGTCCCAGATTCTGAACTACTCGGGGATATGGGATCTAGCTGAGATGAATCCGCTCATCGAGAGCTCCTTCCAATCGGCCGTCTCCAATCTCGCTCCTGGCTCGTCATCTGCCCAGTTGCACATCCAGATGCAGTCGCCCCAGAACGGCTCCATACAGGTCCGCATCACCTACGACTGGCAGCGCGTGGAAGTCCCCACAGAGATGACCTCGCTCATCAATCGCCCGAACGACGGTGGTGGTGTCCTTGAGGCATCGTGGCTGCCTGCGGAGGACGCCGCTTGGAACTCCTACCGGCTGTATGTCTGGGACTCAACCGACGAGCCCGATTGGGAGCCGACCCAAGACAAACTTCAGGAGTTCTCCACCTACATCGAGGTCCCGTTCTGGTCACAGACGACAGCCACCATAACCACCGCAGACTGGGAGGGCACGGAGGTTGCACTGTCCGACGACAGGGAGTACCGGGCCGCCATAGCCATCGCATACGCGGACGGTTCGGTAGGCGTTCCCATGTCTTGGCCGTATAGCGCCACACCTACCGATGAGGTACCCTTCCCGCCCGAATGGCTGGCAGCCGAGCCAATATCCGGTGGGTCGGCCGGCACGATCTACACCGAGTGGTCAGCCTGCACTGAGCTCGACCCCGATAGGACCAGAATCTGGGCCGTACAGCACCCTATCAGCAACGCAATTGCCCTCAGCGGCGAGATAGACATCGCATACGGGGCCGGCAACTCGACGGTCCTACAGCTAGAGGCTGGCAAGACCTACTGGCTTGCCTCCGTCTGCGTCGACGAGGCCGGGCAGTTCGACGCGGCCAACGCCACCGTCTTCGGCCCCATAGTCACCGCCGGTGGCTTGGATGACGGCATACCACCGGCCCCGATTACTGGCACTACTGCCGTTGACGCCCCTGACGACGAGGGCGGCAGGATCCTCGTGTCTTGGACTCCCAATGACGAGGAGGACTGCATCTACCACACGGTGTACGTGCTGCCAGCCTCCGGTTTCCAGCCCCCTTCGACAGTCGATGGCTGGCCCGTCGCGGCCTATGTCACCGACTGCACCACCAGTGAGGTGGTGATTGACTCGATGGGCGAGTCCTCGCTTGAGAACGACGTGGCCTACTGGATAGGGGTGGTGGCAGCTGATGACTGGGGCAACGAGAACCTCGACGATGTCCTCGTCGTCGACGCCACGCCGATTGCCAACACCCTAGGGCAGGGCCAAGCGCCTCCGCGAGTCGAGGGACTCAGCGCTTGGGACCATCCCGATGACGACGGCACCGCCATCGACATCATGTGGAACCGCTCGCTTGCCGCCGACTTCAGTCACTACGTAATCTGGGTCTCTGACTACCCACTGAACGACCTGACCGAGATATGGGCCGAGTGCAGCGACGACCTCGCTGCATGCGGGCTGTTGGAGATCGACCAGAGGCAGATTGGAGGAGCATTGCAGCTACAGATCACAGTCACCACAGCGCTCTACGGCAGCACCGTGGACACCTTGTCTTCCGAACCCATAGTCCCATCCATACCCCTCTACGTCACCATAACCACCCACGACATCCTCGGCAATGTCCATCTCACGGGGATGGAGGAGCACATGGTTCTGGTGTCCCCATTGGACAACAGGGGAGATATCTCCCCACCAGACAGGCTCGGGAAACCGATACTGGAGGATCGCGCTCCAGACAACGGCGACGGCATGTTCGTGACCTTCCCAGAGAGCGAGGCCTCCGATATAGGAGAGTACTGGATATTCGCAGCAGCGGGGGCCCCGTTCGACTCGATAGGCAACATGGAGCCGGCGATGGTGGTGGCACGGAGCGCCCAGTTGCCAGTGCTCCTCGAGTCCCTTTCGGGTGGTCAGCCACTAGCTCCTTCAGTACCCATCTGGATTGTCGTGGTCGCCGTTGACTCGTCAGGCAACTACTGGGACACCAACCTGCAGGCTGAGATGATCAGCCTAGTCAATGAGAACTCGCTCGATCCGGGACTCCACCTAGAGGAGATTACCGGCATCAGGGCCAACTGGAACCCCGCCGGCGACCACGTCGAGATTCGCTGGGACGATTCCAACGACCCGCAGATCGAGTCCTACCTGCTATTCATCTCTCTGGAACCCTACGAGATCACATCGGAAGCGACCCGAGTCGGAATCATCGAAGACCCGACGACGATGATGATACTCAGCGACATCGAAGGCGACCCCATCGACAACGCAGCCACCCACTGGCTCGCAATCGTGGGCTTCGACGGCGAGGTCCACCGCCTTTCTGTCGACCCGCTTGAGATCAGGCCGTGGTCCGAGACATCCTTCGGCTCGTCGGAGGATGGCGAGGGCGAATCAGGAAAGTCCTGGTACGACCAGCTGATCAGCGGCGACATGAACACGCTGATCGCGATGGTCTCCGCCGTGATGATACTGATCGGCGCCCTGATGGTCATCAAGCCGCGCCAGCAAGCTGCCCCTGAGCCCTGGGAGATGGGGGCCTTGGAGGTCGAGATGGAGGAGCAGATGAACCGGGAGGCAGCCGGGCTCAGCGACGACGACTTCGAGGACGACCTAGTAATCGACGACGACGGCCCCAGCTTCAGCTCGGCGCAGGACGCCGAACTGGAGGAGCAGAGCGAAGCCGACACTCCAGATGCCTCGGAGGCTGTGATTGACGAGTTGCTGGGAGTCGACTCGGAAGAGGCCCTGAGATCGACGAGCTCGACGAGCTCGACGACATGGCTGACGACTTAGACTTCGACGACCTCGGAGAGATGGCCGAGGACCTCAATGAGGCCGATGAGGACGTTGACAGCTCCTTCGTCGATGACATGCTCTGATGCTACGCAGGCATTGAAGCGACGACTCCTATCGCAAGGCATGCCCGGACCCCGTTCGGCAGTGTGGTCAGCAATCGCATGGGACGGAGCATCCTCCCTGCTCGCAGCGGACATGCACTTCGCTAGGATGGCGCGTCACGCAGCAGTCCTAGGGATACCGATGCCCGATGACCTACCCAAGATGGTCTTCGATGCCCTAGCCGACCTCGAACACCCAGATGAGGCGAATGACAGCGCCGATCAAGCAGCATTCCTCGTGAGGGCGGGAGTCAGGTCGAGTGGCGAGGTCTACGTCGAGCCAGCCGTGATTCGGACCTGGCCCGACTCCCCCCTAACTGCGATCTCCCTAGCGGCTCCGAAGTGGGAGGAGCCGGTGAGGGGGACCAAGCACGCGGAGTGGGAGCCGTACCAGGATGCGAGGCTGACCGCCGTCGAGCACGGCGCCGACATCGCCCTTCTGTTCGAGGACGACATCCTCGTCGACGGCGACCGTTGTGCCCCGATGCTTCTCGACCACGATGGCGTCGCCTACCACCCACGGCACAGCGATGGCGCGCTTGACTCCGTGACCATAGAGCAGATTAGCCCGGGGATGGAGAGAGCTGGTATACCGGTGAGGCCGGCTCGGCTGACGCTTGGCATGATACTGCGCGCATCCGAGATGGTAATCTGCGGTAGTGGGATGGGAGTCCGTGCGATTGGTAGCATAGACGGTCGAGCCATTGGTAATCCCGGCGGAAGGTTGTTTGAAGCGGCCTCGGGGGTATGGCTATCTAGGCTCGAGGTCGGTTGGAACACCGTCGATGACTTCTAGGGCACCCCAGTTCCTCCGACCGTAGCGTTGAAGGAGCGCACCTCCGTGGTCCGCTCGAAACTCATGCCCACCTGTAGGATATGCACTCAGAACTACCCGCTCGACCAGTTCGTGAGCGGCAACGGGCCGCGATACCAGGTCTGCGTTCGTTGTGCGGTGGACAACGACCTAGTCGATCGCGAGGACGCACCACAGCTCTACTCCGACGACATCGTGAAGGCCCGTACCTCGCTGTTCGCCCGCCGCTACAGGATGTGGATTTTCGTTCTCCTGGGCTGGCCGCTCTACCTCACTTTAGGTCGTGGTATCGAGCTCTGGTCGAACGTGTTCCTAGTGGTCCTCGTCATCTGCACCCTCGCGGCCCCGGTGATGCACTTCATCGGCTCTGTCAGGTTCAATGCCGAATTGGCAAAGCTCTCGCCTTGATTCACCCACGGGAACCCTTGAAATACGACCCGAGGGGCTCCAAAATCAGAGGGAACGGTGGGTTCCCTGTGAAAGCCCGTGAGAATGGATGGATAGAAAAGGAGGAGCAAGCAGAGTCAGAGGAGGATTCGGAGACCAGCAAAACGGCGCTCAGTGCAGCGTTTTGTCAGTCGATGAACCCCTGAATCAGCCCGCTCCAGACTATCATCCGACCCTCCCGGCTCGAGTCTCTCGCGCACTCTCAGCGCGCGCGCTCGCCGGAAAGAGAGAACAGCGGGTTCTCTGAACTGAATTTGGAAGTGAAATGAAAATGCAGAAAACAAAGAAAACGAGTATGTTGATTGCTCTGCTTCTAGTGACGATGGCAGGATCCACCGGCGTCAGCGCCGATGGTTCCGACCCTCTGAATCCCGATGACGGCGGTGCCGACTGGGATGGCGATGGTCTGACCAACGCCGAGGAGCAGAACGCAGGAACTGACATGAACAATGCAGATACCGACAACGATGGCTTGCCAGACGGGTGGGAAGTGGCCTACGGCCTCAACCCTAACTCGGCTGGTGATGCGAATGCAGATCCGGATGGTGACGGACTGACCAACTCCCAGGAGTACGCCGCGGGTACCAACCCGAACTCGGCGGACACCGACGGAGATGGTACGAACGACGCCCAGGATCCATTCCCGAACGATCCAAACGACGGATCGGCTTCGGACTCCGACGGTGACGGTATACCTGACGCCTACGATCCTGACTTCGAAGATAACGGAGAAGGAGACGGAGACGGCGGCACCGAAGGTGGCGGCGGATCCGAGCAGGACCAAGGCGGCCAAGGCGAAGGCCAAGGTCAAGGCCAAGGTCAAGGCCAAGGTCAAGGCCAAGGTCAAGGCCAAGGTCAAGGCCAAGGTCAAGGCCAAGGTCAAGGGCCCAAAGGGTCAAGGCCAAGGTCAAGGCCAAGGTAAAGGGCCCAAAGGGTCAAGGCCAAGGTCAAGGCCAGGGTCAAGGCCAGGGTCAAGGCCAAGGTAAAGGGCCCAAAGGGTCAAGGCCAGGGTCAAGGCAGGTCAAGGCCAAGGTCAAGGCCAAGGTCAAGGCCAGAACGGCCAGCAAGGCCAGGGTCAAGACCAGGGCTCACAATCCGGCCAGGACGGCCAGCAAGGCCAACAGGGCGAGCAGGGTGAGCAGGGTCAGCAGCAGGACAACGGTCAAGGACAGCAGCAGCAGGGTGGCGATCAAGGCGGCCAGCAAGGCGAGCAAGAGAGCCAAGATCAGAATGGTAACAACCAGAATGGTCAGAACCAGCAGCAGCAGGGCCAGACCCAGGATAACAACCAGGGTCAACAGGGCTCTCAGTCAGACCAGCAGCAGAATCAGCAGCTCGACAACCAGGACCAGAACGGCGAGAACGACAACGACGGCGACGGGATCCCAGATGATCTCGACTTCGACGATGACAACGACGGCATCCCAGACAACCAGGACGCCCACCCGGAGGACCACGACAACGACGGCATCGATGATGCAGAGGACGATGATGACGACGGAGACGGCATAGACGACCGCGAGGAAGTCAATGACGGCAACCCGAACACCGACATCTACGACCACGACAACGACGGCGTCGCTGACAACTGGGACTTCGACATCGACAACGATGGCATCGACAACTGGAACGACGTTGGACCGAACGGCGAGGACTACTCGCGCGATCATGACAACGACGGGATGGATGACGGTGTCGACCCTGACGATGACAACGATGACATCCTCGACGTCGACGAAATCGACGGCGTAGTCGGAGTCTGGCGGTACGACCACGACAACGATGGTCTATCCGACCGGACTGACACCGACGACGACAACGACGGACTCTCCGACTGGTTCGAGCAGAACGACGGCTGGGACATGACTGGTCAATTTGACCACGACAACGACGGCATCCCCGATCATCTAGACGATGACGACGATGGCGACGGCATCCCAGACGACGAAGAAGACAACGGCAT
>BPDA01000028.1 GCA_019654055.1 Methanobacteriota archaeon
GCTGAGGCAATCAATCTCGGATCCGACGGCAGACTGTCCTCGGTACGGGTCTCGGGCAACGACGTTGAGTGCGACGAGTGGTCCTAGCGACACCCCCTGCCGAGAGTGCAGGCTCCTAGAGAGCGCAGGCCTAGACGCGTCCACGCTGAGACGGTGCACCGAGCATAGGGCTGCGGCACTGGACGTCGCCTTGGAAGGCAGACCGATGAGACCGTACTCGGGGCTGTTCGATGCGAGAGGGGACATCATCGCGGTAGACGCCACCGCCGAGGACAGGGTCCCAGAGAAGGCTGATGCTAGCGCTTGCACTATCCTGCACGCGGTGAGCCTAGCAGGCGATGGACCGGAAGCCCTGCAGGGCATCAAGGAGTTCCTAGACTCGCGCTGCTCTGGATGGAGGAACATGGCCGCAGCACGCCGTTCCACGACCTCGGTAATGCTCCACCCCTGCTCTCGCAGTGAGAGAGTGGATGGCTCGGCATTCATTGACTACCGAATCGCGATGGCGGGCTGCCACGTAATCTCCGAGCACCACCTGAGTGATGCTGCCGCTGACACCGGCAGAAGTGCGGCGAAGGCACTCAAACTCAGTCGGTGACGTCTAGACTCGACTCAGCCGCGGCGAGGCAGGCCAACAGGTCGTCGACGGTCGACCGCACTGTCTTGAGACGATCTCCCACCACCCGAATACGTAGTTCCGCAGCCCCGTCAACCTCGACAATCTCGGCCTCGAAGGAGCTGGGGTCGTCGGGCGAGACGGCCGCCAGCAGGGCGCTAGCCCTCTCGAGCGAACCGCTCCACACGATCTCGGTCTCTGCGGTGCCCATGGCGCTGCGAGCAGCACGACGGTTTTCGCTGCTGCGGTCGCCGCCTTCATGAAGGGACGCCTTCTCGTCTCCCCATGTCCGACCGGCTCGCTCCAATCACCACCGCGGAATCGGTCGCTGCAGGCCATCCGGACAAGCTCTGCGACACTATCTCAGACGCCATCCTCGATGCCTGTCTGACTATCGACTCGGAGGCGAGGGTCGCTGTCGAGACGCTGGTCAAGGGCATGGGAGGGGAGGCCGCGATAGTGCTCGCAGGCGAGGTTAGCCTGAACGGCTCAGTCCCTGACTACGAGGCCATCGCACGCCAGACTGCAGCCTCGATAGGGTACACCGACCACTCGATAGGGATGGATGCAACCTCGCACTCGACCTGCGCGGTACACACCTACATCACCACCCAGTCCCAGTACATCAGCCAGGGCGTCGACGGCGACCTCGACTCGCAGGGGGCCGGCGATCAGGGGATAATGTTCGGATACGCCTGCAACGAGACCGAGGACACCGCCGAACTGCGTGGACGATTCTTCCCATCGCTGCTGCCTTGTCCCAGAGGCTCACACGCCGATTGGACATCATCCAGCGAACGGGCGAGATACCTTGGATGCGCCCGGATGGCAAGAGCCAGGTCTCGATACGGCTCGATAGCGACAGGATCGAGCACGGCGACGGGCTGCGCTACCCCCAGCACGTCAGCAACGTCGTGATTGCTGTGCAGCACGCAAGGGACGCGGGTGGTCTAGGCGACGACAAGGAGGCCCAGAGACAGCTCATCCGGGACACGGTATGGGAGCAGGTGGTCAAGCACGCCATCCCAGCGCGCTGGTTGGATGGCTTCGACACCAGCAACCTCATCGTCAACGGCACCGGCTCGTTCCCCGACCCCGGCGGGCCCTACTCGGACGCCGGGCTCACCGGCCGCAAGATCATCGTTGACACATACGGTGGAGGGAAACACGGTGGAGGGGCATTCAGCGGCAAGGACCCATCGAAGGTGGACCGCTCGGCCGCGTACAACGCTAGGTGGGCGGCCAAGCACGTTGTAGCCGCTGGTTTGGCCGATCGATGCGAGGTCCAAGTCTCCTACGCCATCGGCAGGGCGCAGCCGCTCGGTCTTCTGGCCAACACCTTCGGAACAGGGACCATATCGGACCTTGAGCTGTCCAACAGGATTCTGCGCGTGTTTGACTGGAGGCCGGCTGCCATGATTAGCAACCTCGACCTGAAGCGGCCGATTTACCAGGTCACAGCAGCAGGGGGCCACTTCGGTCGCAGCCCCACAGACGACGGCCACTTCCCTTGGGAGCGTATTCACGAGGACAGAATTGAGGCCCTGCGGTCCTGAGATAGAATCGAAACGACGCTTCCTCGGACCTGTCCGGCGACCCTACTATGGGTGTATCGACCTCTGACCACCTATGGTTCGACAGCCCGCCAAGAGAGATACAGCCCGCCGACTCGGCATGTTAGAAAAGAGAACACACACAAGAGACGACTTACGCTGTTCCTCGCATTCGTCATGGTAACCTCCCTTTTCGCGCCCTCGCTGTCGACCGACGTCTCGTTCCTCGAACCACCGAGACTCGTCATGAGACCGCGAACAACACGCTCAACGACAGCGCTACCCAGACGCTCATGTCGAACCTGAACACATCTAACCCCGTGGAAATCACGGGCGTAATGGACGATCTCAGCAGGGTCCACTTGGTTTGGGTGGAGAACGGCTCTCAGCCCCTACTGCAGTACGCGCTCATCGCCACCAACGGCGTTGACACGGTTCTGATTTCCAACACACTGGTCGGGGCTAACAACTCCACCGCCGTCTCTAGCCCCTCCCTCGTAATTGACTCCGACAGACGCGCTCACATCGTCTGGGCGATTACGGACATCGAAATTCTCTACGTACTACTCGACCCGTCGCTGGACGACCGCGACGGAGACGCCGGGGACATCGTCAACATGACGCTGGTGTCATACACGGTCGCAGACGGCACCGGTGTTCGCAACGACCCGGACATAGCCATCGACTCCTACGATGGCGCCCACGTGGTCTGGGTCGACACCTACGACCCGCAGGGACTGTACTTCGGCACCTCTCTCATCTACTACACCATGCTGACCTACGACTCGTCGGGCAACTTCGACGTCCAGATCAACAACTCAATCATCACCCCCGCTCTTGGATTCAAGGGTAACCCAGCTGTATCGATGGGAGCCAACAACACCGTGATTGTAGTATGGGAGGACACCCGTGGCAGCCTAGTCGAGTATGTCGGCCTACTGGACACCTCCGGCTCGATGACTGCGGAGTGGGAGGACATGTGCGCCGTGTTCTATGGCGGTAACCTGACCAGCGGCGACTACTTCCAAGGCGTCAAGCCCTTGCTTGAGCAGGCGAGCATAACCGTACTAGAGACGCTTTACGCCCTCAGCGGGCAGATGTCCCACGCAGCTACCCACAAGAATTGCGAGGACGGCTATATCGTCGGTGGAAGCGGCACCGAGGGACCGAGGACTACGTATCTTGGACAGAACGCATCTGACACTACTGGAGGAATCCGCTCTCTGGGTGCGGTGATGTACAACAACTCGTCCCTGTCAATCCCGACTGATTGGGGCTACTACAGCGAGATGTGGGGACCGGGATCGACCTGGGCGTGCCTGTCATGGAGGGACAACTCCGGCATGACCCCCGGCAACCCTGCCACCGCTGTCGACCACCAGTGGAACCCCAACGCCACCAAGTTGGTCATACCAGTCTCTGATGAGGGCCCCTACGGTGGCTCTGGCAATGGCTATCAGGCTCAAGATGCGGATGACTACCAGAGCATCAGCGAGGCCCACGACGCCTGCGTCAGCGCCGGAATCATTCCGATACCGGTGGCCGGTACCACGTCTTACGGTGCCAGCACGATATGGGCCAATGACACCCATGTACGCTCGCACATGATGGACCTCGCCCAGTGCGCGGGCAATACCACAGGCATCCAAGAGCGGACCTGTGACGACTCGGCAGTCAACACCACTGATGCCGGTGGCGACATGTTCCTCTACCCGACCGACAACATGGCCAACTTCGAGGGCGACTTCGAATCCGGTCACCTTACCAACGGCTGGGGAGTGTCAGGGACCTCTTACAACACGTGGCACGTCGAAGCGGCCAACAACGGCGACGTCTACTCGCAGGCGAACCTGTGCGACATCGGGGGAACCACGGGCAACCCATCGTTCTACTCCGTCTCCTGCAACTACACGCATCCGGCTGGAGAGACCGTCGACCTCACCGTGACCGTTGACAACTGGGCTTCGGAATTCAGCATGGACATCGTCCTGCCCGATGGGACCGTGGCTTCGTTCAACAGCAGCTCTGTCTACAATTACTTCAACGGGGTGCTGGTGAGCTTCACCGGTGCAGGGAACTACACGATCTACCTGAACGACTCGTACGGCGACGGCGGCACATCGGTGTCCGCCGACTACTCCTATGTCTCTTCCTCTAATCCCCCCTCTACCCCCATATCAGGAGTCTACTCAGCTCGTTCGGGCGACATCTCCGACAACGACAGCACAAACCTCGAATTCACCGGGGTGATGTCGAATGGAACTGTCAGCTTCGCCTACAATGTATCCTCCGAGGCAAACTTCGACTTCCTGACCTTCTCCATCGACGGTGTTCAGCTAGCCCAGTGGTCAGGCTCGCAGAGTGGCAACTTCTCGACCCCGGTCTCTCTTGGCCAGCACACTCTGAAGTGGACCTATGTGAAGGACAGCAGCGTCAGTGTGGGCAGTGACGCGGTTTGGATAGATGATGTCATCATCCCCCTTGCTAACTACACTGAGGAGATGCAGGCGCTGGTGCAGTCGATAATCGCTCTGACCACGGCCACTGGGTCCACCGAGACGTTCCTTACTGTACTCAATCCGTACTCGCTACTCAACAATCCGCGTTCCACCTGGCACCCGGGAGACTCCGCCACCTCGATTGACCCCGAAACCGGACAGTACGTCGAGGACATCGGCCCGTCTCTGGACTATGTATGGCAGGAAGACGGCAGTGGGTGGGGGACAATCGGCCACTTCGTGCTGGTCAACGACACACGACTTACCAACGGACATGGCTGGAGCTCGAGCCCCGATGTCAATGTCGATGATGACGGCAACATCCACGTGGTTTGGGTCGACGGCCGCTCGACGATACCGAGCAAGGTCGGACCGTCGCAGTTGCACTACATGCAGATAGACCTCGACCGTGCGGGAGTGCTCGACGGCGAGGCCGACGGCCTAGACATCAGCCAAGTCGCGGTGGTGTCTGACTCGGCTGTCATCGGCTCCGACATGACTTGGGGCTCCAACCCCAGAGTTGACTTCGACAACGACGGCTCAATCCACATCACATGGTTCGAGTCCACCCCCAATACCGAGGACGAGAACAGCAGAGTGGAGTTGAGGTGGACGAGGATACTCTCACCCCAGTTGGTCGATGGCGAGATGCCCCTAGGTAGGACCCTAGAGCAGGCGTATGGAGCCATCAACACACGGGTAATCACAACCAGCAATGACAACCTGATGGGTGTGTTCGGGACCGGTCTGGACACCAGTTCGCAACCAATTGTCAATTTCGACTGGCCCAACCGCGACATCATCTGGACCACTCCGGACTGCTCGGACGACTCTTCGTCAGCCGACAAGTGGGACGTCTGCATGTGGTCGGAGAACGTGTACAACATGGCTATCGAACTGGCCCCAGGACAATCGGACGAGATCACACTGCAGCCCGGCGAGGCCGCCAACATAGAGATGATACTGCGTGGAATCAAGGTACCAGGAGGCAGTGACATAGTCATCACCGAGGCCTCTGAGGCCCCTGATGACTGGTTCATCGATGTTGGCTTCTCAAAGTCCTACCAATCCACCACCACCCTCATCGAGGGGACAACCAGTGAATTGGACCTGTTCCTGCGCGCCCCAAGTCTACAGCACGTCAATGAGGACCAGAGTTTCCAATTGATAGTCACAGTCACCTCGTCGACCATGGACGAGGCCACAACGAGCAAGACGCTCACAGTCAACCTAGTCAACGAGGCCGATTGGAACGACGACGACGGCGACGGTGTGCTCGATTACGAGGACGACTGCCAGTTCGGTGACACCGGATGGACCTCGGAAGTCGACACCGACCACGACTCGGACGGCTGTCGTGATGCCACGGAGGACCTCAACGACGACAACGACGCCTATCCCGACGAGTACGACTCCTGCCCATCTGGTTACATGGGCGAGCATGTCGATCTGGATGGCGACGGCTGCGACGACCTACACGAGGATCCCGACAACGATGGCGATGGAGTCGAGAATCACCTCGACTTGTGTCCCAACGGAGCGCAGTATTGGAGCGGCTTTGCCGAGGATCACGACGGCGATGGCTGTCGCGACGCCGACGAGGACGACAACGACGATAACGACCCATACCTCGACTCAGAGGACGATTGTCCCCAGGGGGTGGTGTGGTGGACCAGTTCCCTGTTCGACCACGACTCCGACGGCTGCCACGATCTGCAGGAGGACGACGATGACGACAACGACGAGATTCTTGACATTGACGACCAGTGCCCGGTCGGCATGACGCTGTGGTTCTCGGAGCCGGCCAGCGACTACGATTCCGATGGCTGCCATGACGTGGCGGAGGACATGGACATAGACAACGACGGCGTTCTCGACGAGACCGACCTATGCCCGCGGGGCATGCTTGGTTGGACGTCCACACCGCTAAACGACTGGGACTCCGACGGCTGCCACGACGACTTCGAGGACAACGACGACGACGGCGACGGACTGTCTGACTGGTCTGACGACTGCATCCGGAGCACGACTTCGCCCCAATCGCACGTCGATGCCGACGGCGATGGCTGTGACGACGCTACCGAGGACGACGACCTAGACAACGATGGCATCGAGTCGGCCTACGACAACTGCGAGGGCGACCCTTCCTCCGATTGGGTCTCCACCCTAGCGTCCGACTTCGACTCCGACGGCTGCGAGGACTCGATTGACCCCGACGACGACGGCGACGGCGTCCTCGACGAGGACGATAACTGCCCGACCAGCATCTCCGTCGAATCCGACTACGATAGGGACGGATGCGACGACGAGACCGAGGACTGGGACGACGACGGCGACGGCGTTCCTGACGTCAGCGACAGCTGCCCGTTGGGACTAATCAACTGGGACTCATCTTCGGGCAACGACATCGACGGTGATGGGTGCATGGACTCGCTCGAGGACGACCACGTCTCGGGCAAGATGCTGCACACCCTGCGAAGCAACGCCTTCATGGTGTTGGCAGTCGGGAGTCTGACAGTTCTCATGTTCGCTGGAATGGTGCTTTCAGCACAGCGCGGAAGACGGAGGCACGAGTTCGCTGACCAGACCTGGGCCGTCGACGAATCGATGCGATCAGAGGCCCCTGCAGGACCTCCTACCGCCGAGAAGCAGGTCAGGGACCTCTCCGACCTAGGCTACTCCCCAGAGGTCGCTCAGGCCATCATTGACAACGAGAACAATGCGCGCCGAAGGAGAAACTAATCGCTCGCGAGCACCTATGAAGTATTTTCATAACCTCATCAGGTAACTCGCCAGTGGAGGGAAACCGATGAGGGCGGTCAGAGTCGAGTGCGCGACCCCATCGATAGAACACGACCCGGGTGCAGGAGGCACTGCGAGCTGTGAGTTGGGACTATCGAGGAACGTTGGACCAGATTGACGGCAGACTGCGTGTGATGTGCGAGTGCATCACCGTGGACGGAGGATGCCCTGCACCTGGATTCAGCATTGGTGGCGTCACCGTCGTGGAGATTCTCGAAGAGTGGTCAACTGACTACCTAACTCACCACCTAGTAGTACTGGAATTTGACTCGAATCCGATAGGGCAATTCTTCCGCGGTAGGGACCTGTCGCTGTTGGCCGGCACCAACATCACCTCCAGCGGCCTCGTGGTTCAGATTGCAGGCAGGCAGTCATCGATGGTTACCTTCCTGAACGCCATCAGAAAGGCCGTGCCCGTTGAGAGAATCACCAAGGCCAGATCCTCGGAGGGGATGGTCCAGACCGGTCCCACCCTGCAGCAGCACAGGATAATCAAGGTCGCTCACAGGCACGGATGGTATGAGGTCCCAAAGAAGATCTCAATCAGGGGCCTAGCCTCGAAACTGGGTTTGTCGAAATCGACTGTAGCGGAGCAACTGGTCAAGGCCGAGAGCGAGATTGTGGGCGGGTTCCTGAAGAAATCGCGATAATCAGCAGAACGAGTCCAAACGTGTCTGATGACCCCTCTTGGCGAACCAGCTGTTTCGCAGGTCGTCAGAGGCAGATACCCTAGGAGCGACGTAGTCGATGGCCTGCTTGAGCGAGTCGAACTGCTTAGGGGACCGCCTCATCGCCTCGCGAACAGTCTCCCTGATCATCCACACCCCCACAGGCGCCCAGTATCCCGGCCCGATGTCCCGCCAAATCAGGCAGGCACCGGAGCGGCGCATCGAGTTCATGTGCTCTAGGACGCCCAGCCTAGCCGAGTAGTAGGCCCCGGTTATCTGGTGGGCGTACTCGGTCCGCGGCTTGATTTCCTCCCAGTCACCCAGCACCTTTCCGGTCCCGGTCCAGACGCTACCTCTGGTCCATGCCTCCAGCATGTGGAAGGCCCAGAGGCCAGGTGTCAGGATGATGTGGAACACGTTGTCTAGGTAATTGGCTTCGTAGACTAGGACCTTGTCTAGCGAGGGATAGTCTCTGACCCTGTCCCAGAGCCGCTTTCCAAGCATGTCATCGGTGGCAGTGATGCCCCATCTAGTCGGAACCAACCTCCTCCTACCCTCCCTGCCAAGCAGTCCGGCAGATAGCAATCGGGTAATCTGCGCCTCCCCGATTGACGCCTCTGTAAGCTCCCCTATCGCCTCAGCAGCCAATAGGTCGTCCTCGTTAGCCACCGAGTCGACCTTCCTCGGAATGCTGGCGTGGCCCACAACCTCGGCTCGCAGCACCTCGCCGGAGGGCCCGAGGGGGGTGCTCATGCTGTCGAAGGTCGGACTCCTTCCCACCATTATCGGCTTGGCGAAGTCGAGCTCCACGTCGACACTCCTCTCGGCCATGGCTATCTCCTGGGTGGTCTCAAGCATGGCATTGGTAGAGGCCGTGCTGTTGACGGGCATCACGCTCCCACCGGTGACTAGGTTGGCGTGGCGGGCTGCGACCTCCTCCAGCGGCCTGCCGAACAGATCAGCGGGGTCGCCGCTGGTCAGAGGTTCCGTCCCGGAGTCGTCCGGGACCCAAGTCGCGCTCGGACCGGTCCTGACATCAGGGTAGCCATGCCTGCCTACGAAGAGCGATGGCGGGCTCGGTCCGACCAACTCGCTGAGGCAGCTGGATTGCACCTCAGGGAGCCTGCTTCTGATGTCAGCCAGCAGAGGACAGGGCGAGATGCCGCACATCCCTCGAGTCCCTCTGCAATCGATGCACTCCGGGAACATCGGCCTACAATCGCAATCGAATGCTCTTAGGCATACTGTTCGGCAAACGCAGGGAGGCGGCATTCAAAGGGCCGACTCCGCTCCGGCGGACGGGGAGGGGAATGGCTAGGATTCCGGCTGTCATACTGCAGCATTTCATCGGCCTATCCGACTACGAGCGCAAGTTGGCCATAGACAAGGCCTCAAGGGAACTCGGCATGACTGTCGAGCAGATCGAGGACGAGATAGAGAGCTTCCAGAGCGGCGGCTTCAATCAGGACCAGCCCACCACCGCTTCCCCAGCAGAAGCCCCTCGGAGAAAGTCGATTTTCAAGCGACCGAGCAAGCAGAAGGAGGGCGGACCGGAGTTCATCGACGAATCTCACAGGTACCGGTTCCGATACGACCCGAGCGAAGCCGGGAAGGCCAGACAAGAGAACGCTACTCAGGCAATCACCTGTCCGCACTGCAAGGCCGCATTGGGAATTCCAGATAAGCGACCGATTAGGGTCACCTGCCCTGCGTGTATGATGGACTCGACCTTCGAAGACTGATTAGACGCCCCAGAACCGGTTCTCTCCAGTGACTCCCTCGTCCTCGCTCACCGATTGCACCGCAGTTCTCAGCAAGTAGTACGCAATGATTGCGAACACGGGCATACCCCAGGTGTCCGAGACGTTCTGATAGTCGAGGCTGAAGTCCGACCCACCCATCTCAACCAAGATGACTACTAGGGCGGCTTTGGCGAAGAAGTAGACCACTGCGCCGAGGGCCAACAGCAGCACGCTGCGACCGGTGAAGCTGCCCTCCTTCCACCTCAGAACCCCCAAGGAGAGAGCGAACGAGAAGGCGGAGACGACAATCCAGGTCAGGGCCTCGTTGATGGCTATGGCCCACACTGCTATGTCTCTGTTCACCGCGTCTACGTTGAATTCACTCAGGCTGGCCACGTAGCTGTCAATCTCGGCGGTGGTGGCCGAGAATACCTGGTAGGCGGTCAGGACCGACAGCAGCACCGATACGATTGACAGGCCCCAGAGCAGCGACGACCATATCCCTCCTGTGGCACTCTCTCGCATGTCTATCATCAGGCGCTCCAGTTGCTGCTCCCAGCCAAGCCCCTTGGCGAGCAGCCAGATGCCGACGAACAGCGGCATCGCGCCGATGAGGGCGCCACCACCTGGGATGATGAGCCCGAGTCCGATTATCATCAGGAAGACGGCGATGGGAACCAGCAACTTGGCACGCCAGCGCGGGTCGTCGACTGCCTTGGCGACATAGTAGTACGTGCTCTCGATGCCCTTGGACTGCCTAACAATCACCTTCTCAACGTGGTCGACACGCACCCTCGAGGTGATTATTGGTAGCGAGGCCTCGTCATCCGCCCCGTCTGTGACTAGGACCGCTGAGTCAGGCTGGAACTCCTGAATGACCTCATCCAGTTGCATCGCGATGGCCCTGTCGCTGCGTGGGCCGACCCGAACGTCGCCAGTCAGCAGCGCAATCTCAATCTCGTCGTCGCCCTGCGCGTTCTCGACCAACCTGTCGTGGTGGTGCAGGGCTCCTAGGATGGCGTTGGTGTCGGATTCCTCGGGATCGGCTATGCCGAGTCGCAGGGCCGCCGTCAGGGTGGGCTTGCGTCCGATTACAGGACCTCTGATACCGGCCTTCACCCCTAGGTCGTTGTCACGGTCGACAGTCAGTACGAGCGTCCTCACCATGCCTACTCATCCGATGTGGACCGCGATGTAATGCTGGCCCATATCAAGAATTGGCCGACTCGACCTCGTCCTCGACGACTTCGGGCTCTTCGGCGGCCTGCGAGACCTCGCGGTAACGGCTGCGCTGCTTCGCTCTCAGGTACTTCAGCGGATGAGTCAACCACTCTTGGTCACACAACCTGTCGTCACCAGGCTGCACCGGACACCTAGCAGAGGTCTTCAGCGCGGCACAGCCGTGTGGCGTGTAGTCACGCTCGTAGATTTGGTTCACCTGGTAGGAAGTGGTGTCGGCGCTGTAGTCGGGGGCGTTCGCGAAGAACGAGCAGGTCTGCTCCTGCGACATCCCAACCGACTTGGAGAAGGCGGCGAGGAAGACCCTGCCGACGTGGTTCACATTGACTCCCTGGTTCAACTCGGAGACCGCAGACTCGAAGCACGGCGGCCAGTCCTCCCTGACCGCGGCAGTCATCGGCATCTCTGCCTCGACACGCTCCGACAGAAGCCCGGTGATTCGTTCTACAGGGTCGGCGAATAGCGCTGCGAACTCCTCACTCATCTTGTCCATGCGCTCTGTGCAGGTGGTGTGCAAGTTCTCCCTAATCCTCTCCTTCAACAGCCTCGCAGTACGCTGTCTGCTACTCTCTCCGACAGCCGCGTCCATCCGAACCCACCCATTGGTGAGCGGACGATTAGCCAGATGCCAGTAGGTCCCGGAGATCCTCGGGCACAACTCGATGAAGTCGACCATGGGAATCCAGTACACCACTTCGCCAGAGTTCGATTCGGCTTCGTCCCTGATTCCCGACAGGTAGGAGGACGCCAGCAGCTCGAAGTTCTCCGAGTCCATCCCGAACAGCTGATCGGCCCTGGAGGCCTCACCCTCTATCCACCGGGCGAGCAACCTGTCGTTGAAGGATGCGCAGACGACCAGCATGGCATGCAGGAACGACAGCACCTCGGTCATCCTCCCGACTTCGGTGGAGAGGTCGACAGTGGTCGCGATGTCCGCCCCTTCCTTGTGCATCACACTGTCCAGGAGGCGCAGCCGACCCCGACTCCTGACGTCCTCCAGCCACGGGGCGTCGATTAGGTCCTCGACCGAGATGCCATTGCTCTCGAGCACGCCACGCATGTGCTCCCTGCCCTGTGGCAGGAAGGGATAGCGGGCCAGCAGAACCTCGTCCTCGACCGGCGGCAGCACTAGAGGCATCGGCATTGGTAGGAAGTGAGCCGCGAGGGTTATTCAACACTCACCGTGTCCTTCTACTGGAGAGAGCACAGATGGGAAGGCCGACCGACCTACTTCCCGTGGGCGACGAATTGCTCTCCATCCAGAACGAGGTACGCGAGCACTTCGGGTGGCGACTTCACAGCGATCAGAGCAGCGCAACCTCCCTTCTCGAGGCGGTGGAGGCGACGGAGATTGATGACTGGAGCCGCCCGCGCAGGGCCGCCACTGTGGCCGGATTGATCAGGAGAATGGTCCTCAGGCCCACCGAAGTCGCTGTCTTGGGTGCGGCTGTGGAGGCTGATGAGGTAATGCGGGCGCTTGAGCGCCCGACCCTGCTGGTGGCAGCCGACGGCTCGGCTGGTGTACTCTCCACCCTGCCAGACTCCACCGCGGAGCGGGCCTGGTCGCGTTTGGCTTGCGTGGTCAGCGATGCAGACGGTGGCGAAGGGACCACCGAGGCAATCAAGCGAGGCATACCTATCTTCCTGCACGCCCACGGTGACAATGTCGCAGATTGGAACTCGCTTCTGGAACTGGCGACGGTCACAGCGACACCCTCGCCCCTAGTTCTGACCCACCAGACCCCCGATACCATCCCGGGCATGCACAACCCAGGGGGCTTCACCGACGGTGACCGGGCCGCCTGCGTGGTACGCTCGATGGGAGTGCCAATCGAGGCAATCACGATGCTTGGAACCAGGACCGACATCGTAGGCAGGTGGTCGGGAGCGACCGACCCCGAGATCAAGATGCAAAAGCTCCAGTGGATGGATAGGGTCCTACGGACCCTAGGGGTCGATTACTAGACGAAGTCGTTGATGGTCATCACCGTGACGGTGTCGTCGTTGAACAGCGAATCCACGCTTTCGGTCATCCACTCGACTCGCTGCTTGGTGTAGTCGTCGACGCCGTACTTCTCGATGACGTTCCGTGTGATTTCGATGTACTTCCGGACAGCTCCCTCTGAGACGGTCAGAACAACATTGCCGCCGCACAGCACACTGTCGCCGTCCCTCGAACCCGTCAGTCCTCCTCCTGTCGAAACGGTCTGGATGCACCTGCCAGCCAAGGGCATCCTGCGGTAGGAAGCCGCGCACTTGACGCAGCGGACCTTCTGGCGGGTGAATGCCATCAGGTTCCCACGAAGGTCAGGAAGGAAGTGCGATTCGATGACCTGCGAGGCCACGCGCTGAGCGCTGACCGACCTGAGGCGAGTCCCCAGGGCCAGTTGTGCAAGCATCTTGTCCTGCATGGTCTCTAGGGTCTTGTACGAAGAGTTCTCGGGCCCTGCGTCGAGTCGACCTGAGTCATGCGTCCAGCCGTAACCCCGAATCTCCCCGGTCGTCCCCAACCTGTCATCCACCAGATCCACGAGGGTCTGCAAATCGTTCGGATGCGGCTGAGCCTTGGTCGCCTCGTAGAACGCGCGGGAGTACGACCAGGAACAGTCGACATTGAGCGCCTCCTTGTCGATCTCGCTAGGGTTGATGCGCGTACTCAGGACTAACGGAGCATCCATCCGACCACCCCTCCCCATTGGCAGAATTTTTCTTGAGAAGTTCAGGAGCCCATCTAAGAGCAGCATCAGACTGTCCTCGTCGCCATCGCAGTTGCGACGCTTGGCCGCATGGAATAGGGGGTGCGCGTATCCCGCTGAGGCAGTGGTCCATCCGATGATCCTACACAGCACGCCTCCCGAGGTGTGCGGAGCTAGTCCGATTGCTAGGTGGCCGACGAGGTCGGACTCGTCCTCTGCCTCGTAGAACGGGTCCATCTGGTAGAATCGCACCAGCAGGTCGTCGACGAACCGACAGGTGCTCAGGAGATGGCCCTTGGCTAGGATGGAGGGCACGAAGTCCTGTGGCAGCAACTCCAGCATCTGCTCATCCGAGTCCAGTGGAGCGCCGAAGACGTCGTGCGAGTACCCAAGATCCTGCAGCTTCTTCCATGGAGTGCCTATCTCACTGGGTTTGAAATGAGTGATTGGGACATCGCTCATGTCGTAGCGAGAGGTACCATCGCGGAATACCGAGACGCCGTGCTTCGCTCGCAGCAACCCCTTTTCTATCGGCTCTGGAGTTTGGTCTTCTGAAATCAGACCTTTCACCGCCTTAATTCTCTTTGGTACTCGGTCTAGCCCGAGGATGCGCCTTTTGACTTCCAGAATGCCGCCGAGTGGCACACTGGTCCTCCGACCCTTCCTGCGCCTGAACTGCCCGCTCCGGCGCTTTTCTCTCTTGAGTGCGCCCTCCGCACTCAACTGCCTCACCAGAGACCATCCGGTTGTGGCATCTCAGATGCGGCGACTCCTGTCCGCACTTGTCACAAACGCGGGGCCCCATCTCGACTCGGATTACTCCCTTGCCGGCTGCCTGCCCCAGCAGTCGCTGTGGCCCGCCGTTCTCACCGATGGGATACAGGGCGTGCACCATCGGCTTCATCTCGCGCACTCCGGCTTTCTCTGGCCTGCCCATTCGGGAACCCACTCTACATGGCACCGCGTCCTCCCATCGCAGCTTGGAGAGCCGCCTGACCAGCCATAGCGAACGCTCGACTTCGTGCTCGTCCAGCAGGGAGCGCGCAGTCTGGAGGACCGCGATATCATCAGGACCAGGGTCTTGAATCTCCTCTGCGGCAACTTTCCCAGCAGCGTCCGTCTCCTGTATGTCAAGTCCCTGCTGCCTCGCTGCCGTCTCGGCCTTCATCCTGACTACAGCGCGCCTGCGCTCGAGATCACCCTGACGCGCGTCTTCATGTGCGATGACCCCCGTCGCTTCGCGAATTCGGCTGACCCTGTCGTCGATGTGCGGGCGCGACTCGGCCGCGATTTGCACGGACCCGTCCCTAACCTCCAGACCGAGCCCCTCGACCAACCCCTCCCATTGCGATGCG
>BPDA01000029.1 GCA_019654055.1 Methanobacteriota archaeon
CAAGATTGGCTAGCAGCAGGGCTGCCAAAGCCACGTCCTCACGCCCGTGCCGCTCCCACAGTCGCTGTACGAGGCGCAGCAGCCTGCGTTGGTCACCCCCAGCTCCCGTTAGCAGCCACGAGGCGATGAGGCGCAACATCTCATCGGGGGTGCCGAGATGGAATGAGTAGCCAGCCGACTCACCCAATCTATCCGTGCTTGACTTCATGATCAGTGCCGGAACGCCAATCGGATAGGCCTCACGAACCACCCGCGAAAGCCGCCTGTCGGAACGATGAACCCTCGACGGCTGACGAGCGAGGAAGCCGTCGAGAACGTCTTCATGAGCCATTTTAACCTCAGATCTGGAAGCCGAGACGGTCGAAGATGCCACCAATTCGGTCCATGGTGTCGTCCAATCGCATGCGGAAGTCCTGCAGCACGTTGCGGTGGATGGTCTGCTCGAGTTGACGGTCAAGGCTCCTAGTTATCGAGCGGTGATCGGCATCGCTGATGGAGAAGGCGCGGCGCAGGTACGCCACCAAGGTGAGTTCGTCGTCAGAGCGGTCGGTGTGGATCAAAACCGCCTCTAGGACCTGCCCGTAGACCAGTATCATCTCGAGGTCACTGATTTCCCTACCCCGACCAGGCCCCCTGTTCTCGACCACTGCGTCATAGACCTGTCTAGGCTCGTCCTCGTCCAGCTTGAGCGCATGTGCCAACTTGACCAGCAACCGCTTCTCGCCGTTCGAGAGTTGACCGTCCCGCAGCGCTATCCTAGTCGCTCCGTGGAACACCGCCAGACAGTCGCTCAGTCGCGTCTCCACGGGTCACGATTGGAGGCGACTCCCTTAATGGCTCGCGCAACCCATTCATCTGATAATCACCCAATCCACCGATAGGAGCGTTCATGAAGGGCTCGTAGGTCGCACAGATTGCAGGTACTCTGCCACACTCGCGGGCGCACCGCGCCCATCCACCGAACCGCCGACTGGCGAAAACCGGGAGCGAGGCCCCGAAAGTGGGGCCGAGAGCCTAAGGAGAAATGAAAATGACAAAAGAAGGAAAATACGTGATACACGCGACCATCCGCACTGACGGAACGGTTGCGCGCAAGGACGTCGTGGGGGCCATCTTCGGACAGACCGAAGGCCTCCTCGGCGAGGAGCTACAACTCAGGAAGTTGCAGCGGACCGGGCGCATAGGACATGTCGACGTTATCCTTCACCAGAACAAGGGCAAGGTGAATGGGGAGATACAACTCTCCTCATCCATTGACCAAGTCAGCACCGCCGTGATTGGCGCCGCACTCGAGACCATCGATAGGATTGGTCCGTGCAAGGCGGTAATCAAGGTCAAGAAGATCGAGAACATTACCTCGGTCAAGAAGGACACGGTAATCGACAGAGCCAAGGAGCTACTACTCGATATCGTGAACTCCGGTGCCGACGAGTCGAAGAACATCCTCGACGAGGTCCGTTCAGTCCTAAATCTGGGGAAGGAAGCCGACTACAAGGGAATGACAGCTGGTCCGAACGTGACCAAGTCCGAGGCGATAATCATCGTCGAGGGCCGCAACGACGTTCGCAACCTGCTGAAGTACGACATCAAGAACGCCATAGCCACGATGGGTTCAGGCATAATGCCAGAACTAGTCGAGCTCGCCGCGTCAAAGAAGACGGTGACCGCGTTCCTCGATGGCGACCGCGGCGGCAAGCTGCTACTCATGGAGCTGGAAGGCGAAATGGGTAAGTCACTGACGCACGTCGCGTTCGCGCCCACCAGTCGAGAGGTCGAGCACCTTGAGATGAAAGTCGTGACCAAGGCGCTGTCTCAGAAGGAGACAGCCGGCAAGGTAGTCGCCCGCATCAAGACCGAGATTAACAAGGACGACGACCGCGCGGTCGGACGAGGCCAAGAGGCTCTCACCGCTCCCGATGAGGTCAAGGCCTGGGCAGAGATGCTCGATGGACTACCTCAGAACCAAGCAGTGATTGTCCAAGAGGATGGCTCGGGATCGGATCCGATAGGGGCAGGCAAGCTCAAGGAAACTCTTGCTGACTCAACCGGTGCCCAAGGACTAGTATTCGGCGGCAAAGTGACCGCTCGCATCTTCGACCTCGCCTCCGGCGCAGGCATCGAGAACGTGCTGGGCAGATCCGTCGGCAAAGTCACTCGCAAGTCCGGTGTGCAAGCGTACGCGGCCGAAGACCTCTGATTCACTCAACAGTGAATCCTCCGGCGGGACATAGTCCCGCCTACAATGGCGGCGAGAGCCTTGTCGATGGCAGAAGCCATCAAAAGTCGTACAGGTCCGCTGAGGCCGGATGGAAGACTCTACGTTGGGCGTATTGGCACTGTACGCCCTGCTGGGACTTGCCCTGCTGACACTCTGGCTCAGACATCGGGCCTTGCTGCATCAGAGGGAAAGGATGAGGGAGAAGATGGGCACCCTGCAGGGAGACCTCTCTGACACCTCGCAACGCCTCGACCTGCTTTCAAGAGGGGTCGACACCGTGCTCAGCGAGAGCCCCGATATGCAGGGGCTGCTCGATGCCCACAAGTCTCTCGAGTCGGCCGAGACCCTGCTGTTCGAGCAGGACGTCAACGTCAGCTCCAGCGAGTCCGTGGCCATAGCTAGCCACGCAGCCAAGACGATTCTAGTTCATTATCCCGGTCTGGCAGACGAGGACGGCCACAAGGAGGTCGTGGCGGGCCTGTTCCCTCTGGTCGAGAGGCTCGATGCGATTCTCAACGAGGCAGAGATGCAGTCCGAAGACCTCGAACTGACCGGGGACGAGCACCGCAGGCTCGGTGAGCTGTTCCACGGCATCGACCGTACCACTAGGGCTTCCGACTTCTACAGACGCGCCCACAGCCTCAGCGCCGAGGACGCCGACGCCCTGCGCTCCTTGGCGACGATTCACAGGGAGGAAGGCGACATGAATGCCCTCGATCGCAGCCTCGAGAGACTGCTCGCCGTCGACCCGGACGACGTCTCCGTGCTCAAGGAGCAGGCCCTACTGCTCTCCGGAAGCGACGACGAGAGGGTCACCCGCAACCAGCGCAGGCTGGAAGGTCTTGGAGTCGAGTTCGACACCACCCTTCAGACAGCTGAACTGTCGGACATCGTAGAGAGGGCGAGGGAGGTCAACCGAGAGGTGGATCCGAGGGCGACCGAGCCCGAGACCTCCGCGGGCTGGATCGAGCGCGCAGCAAAGCTTCTCATGCTCGGCGAGATTCCAGTCGCACTGGAGTCAGTCGAGAAGGCGATTGAGACGAATCCAGACAACGGCGAGGCGTGGTTGCTTCGGGCCAAATTACTATCCGCCGATCAAGGGGGAACCAAAGATGCCCTGCAGAGCATCCGCCGTGCGACCGCTCTAGGAGAGTACGGGGTCATCCTCGAGTCGGAGGTCTTCGAGAACGACGGCAGGCTCGATGCGGCAAGGGCGGTCCTCGAGGAGAGGCTGGAGACCAATCCAGAGGACGCAGAGGCCAGAGCCCGCCTGAGCCTGATTCTCCTGAGGGCAGGGGCAAGTGAGTGGTCTCGCAAGGTGCTCGACGAGGCACCTTCCGAATCATGGGAGATCGCTCCCTTGCATGTCATGGACGGCAGACTCCACCTACTGGCCAGTGAGAGCCACCGCGACGACACCGGACACCACGACCAGTTGATTCTTCTCGATGCCCTAGTCTCGTTCGATGCCGCAATCGACCGTGACAGGGAGTCCGGTCTGGCTTGGCTAGGTAGATCCAGGGCCCTGCGCTACCAGGGCGCACCCAACGAGGCCGAGGTGGCACTGACACGAGCTAGGAGACTGATTCCCGAGCACCCCTCAATCCCACTAGAGGAGGCCCAACTATGCCTCGACCTTGGTCGTCTGGAGCAGGCCGACACCCTAGTCGCCGAGGCCGCCACCCAGCTCAATGACCACTCGGCTATACCGTTCATCAGAGGCATGATTGCGGCCCGTCAGAACAGGCTGTTGGAGGCGATATCCCTGTTCGGTAAGGTGCTGGCCAGCGAACCCGACCACGTACGTGCGCGACTCAACAGGTGCTCTGCCTCACTGCTCAAGGGCGACCTAGCATCAGCCCTCGACGACGCCAATCACCTAGTGACGAACCGGCCAGAGCTCGACATGGCGCGCCTACGTCGCTCGGAGGTTCTGATGAGCAACGGCGATTGGGACGAGGCCGAGGCCGAGCTGCGTAGGCTGCTTGAGAACAGACCCGAGCACACGATGGCACTGGTTCATCTTGGGACCTGCCTGATTGCTAGAGGCAGACCCGAGCAGGCCGAGAAGCCCCTGAATAAGACCCTCCAAATCGACCCTACACATTCAGACGCGTGGTACCAGCGCGGACTCCTGTACACAGACTTCGGACGACTTGAGGACGCTATGCACGACTTCGAAAACGCAGCCGAACACGACGAGCACCACATCGACGCGAGAGTCAGAATTGCGACCTTGCTGCACGAGGCGGAAGACACGAAGGAGGCCGCAGCAGCTTGGAGAAGGGTCCTGGACGTGGATCCGGAGCACCGGTTGGCGAGGCGCCGGTTGGAGGAGAGCAGAGGAACCTCCGGCCCTCCGAAGCCGAGCCAGCCGACAGAGGGTTGAACTGCTTACCACCACCCTCCGGGCGCATGACAGCTCCAAGAGGAATCGAACCGGGCGACCCCGCCCCTGACTTTCACCTGCCGAATGCCAACCCAGAGGTGGGCGGCGAAGCACTGTCACTAGGTGACGCCATAGGTCCCAACGGGGCCATCATCATGTTCACATGCAACCACTGCCCGTACGTGGTAGGCTCCGAACCTCGCATCGAGGCGATGGCTCAGAGGGCACGCTCAGAAGACCTCGGATTCGTTGGAATCAACTCGAACGACCCGGTGAACTACGAGTCAGACTCGTGGGATAACATGGTCAAGCGCGCGGGTAGGGGGATGAGCTACTCCTACCTACACGACGACAACCAAGACACTGCGCGCGCGTACGGGGCGGAGAGGACGCCCGAGTTCTACCTACTCGACTCATCTGGGACGGTCGCGTACCGCGGCAGACTCGATGACTCACCACGCGACCCGTCCCACGCCTCGGCCTCGGATTTGGCTGATGCGATGGACGACATGGCTGCCGGGCGCAGTGTAGGCAGGCCACGCACCGACAGCATCGGATGTTCCGTTAAGTGGAAGATGTAGTCAGACTAGTACTGCTCAAGCACCAGCTCGGTCTGCGTAGAGCCTATCTCTCCCGGCGCTGCGAGCCACATCTCGTCGAGCAGGTTGCGCAGTGCCACCGTGTCATCGACGTGCACCACTGCAACTAGATCGGCATCCCCGCTAATCTCGTATACGCACTCGACGCCGGGCCACGTGGAAAACTCCCCGGCAAGCGAACCAATTTCAGTGCCGGGGCCGACCTTCAGGCGCACCAGAGCAGTCAGCCCGATGCCCGCCTCGCGGATGGTGTAGCCTCGGACGACACCGTCGTCCTCCAGTCTGCGCATGCGGGTCCGAACGGTGCGCTCGGTGACTCCGACTTGCTTTGCGATGTCCACGAAGGGAGCTCTCCCGGAGTCCCTCAGTACCGAGAGTATTGCTCTATCCAGACCGTCTACTTCAACCACGTGTTGCGCCGAAAATAGTCCTCTATTTGTATGTTCTCTTCCTAATGCGTGCAAATTGATTCCGCTTTGTTTCCTGAAAATGTACCATCTTGCTTTAGCGTCGAAAAGTCGTATTCAAATGGGATGGCGTAAATCCACGTCCGATGTCGGCGGAGGAGACGATGGGGCAACTCCGTGTCCAAGAGTATCTCGACGATGTCTCTGAGTTGGACATTCCCTCCGCCCAGACCGAGTGGTACAACGTCGATGTCGCGTCACTCCTGATTGGCTCCAAGGTGCTCGGCCACGAGGTCGATCAGAGCACAGGAGACTCCCTCCTTTTTCCTTGAGAGGAGTGTCATGCGATGCAGCCCGTCCGAGGGCAAGATGCAGCACTTCCCCAAGCACCTACTGCACTGCTTTGTCGATGACAACCGCTGCGAGTGCAACGAGCACGATGGAGTGCTGTTCCGCGCAGAACTGTTCTCGATTTCCCCCACCGAGGAGCAACTCTGCTGGGAGCGCTGCTGCCGCTCCGAGATGGAAATCCCGGATGTCCAGAGCAGGGTCGCGCGTTGGTTGAGCTGGCTCAACGCCTAATCGCCACACAGCGCAACCTTGAGAGGGGGGCGGCAGGTCGCCGCATCAATGAGTGGCGCTATCAGCGACCTCTCGGCCCGCATGATACTCGACTCTCGCGGCAACCCCACCGTCGAGGTCGACTGTTACGTTGACGGCGTACTACGAGGCCGCGCGGCAGTCCCTTCGGGGGCCAGCACGGGTAGTTACGAAGCAGTCGAGCTGCGTGACGGCGGCTCTGATTGGGCCGGCAAGGGGGTGGCCTCGGCTGTGGCCCACGTCAATGGCGAGATTCACGATATCCTCGTCGGGATGGAGGTGTCAGACCAGGAGGGCATCGACACTGCTTTGGTAGCCTTAGATGGCACACCCAACAAGGGCAGGTTGGGCGCCAATGCGATGTTAGGCGCCTCGATGGCCTGCTTGAGGGCATCATCGAGCGGACCTCTGTGGGCCCACATCGCGTCAGGTGGGAGCAGCAGCCTGCCGGTGCCGCAGATGAACATCCTCAACGGGGGTGCGCACGCCGCCTCGAACGTCGACATCCAAGAGTTCATGGTCGTACCGCACGGATTCGACGGCTTCCAAGAGGCCCTACGTGCAGGCGTCGAGACATATCATGCCCTGAGGTCGGTTCTCAAGGAGGAAGGCCTTCTGGGTGGCGTGGGAGACGAGGGCGGATTCGCCCCTGATTTGCCACGCAACGAGGACGGACTTCGCCTCGTCCTCGGAGCCATTGAGCGAGCAGGATATGCTCCCGGAGAGCAAATTTCGATTGCACTCGACTGCGCAGCGCAGGAGTTCTGCCACGAGGACGGCTATCACATCGACGGCAAGGTGCTGTCTGGCTCGCAGTTGGGCGACCTCTACTCGTCTTGGCTGGATAACTATCCGATTGCTTCGCTCGAGGACGCCTTCGGCGAGGACGACTGGGTCTCGTGGTCGGAGTTCACCGCGCGCGAGGGTCATCGCGTGCAGGTGGTCGGCGACGACCTGTACGTCACCAATCCTACTAGGCTAGCCAAGGGGATATCCAAGGGGTCGAGCAATGCCATCCTCATCAAGCTCAACCAGATTGGCACTGTCAGTGAGACCCTGAGGGTCATCGAGATGGCGCGCTCCGCGGGCTTCGCGACCGTAATCAGCCACCGCTCCGGAGAGACTAGCGACGACATCATCGCAGACTTCGCCGTCGGCACCGACGCAGGGCAGATTAAGACCGGTGCGCCAGCTAGGAGCGACCGCACATCGAAGTACAACCAACTGCTCAGGATAGCCGAGCAGTGTGACGTATTCACGAATCTATTCTAGCGCTGCCAGAAGCAGCGGAAGCACGATTGTCGCGTCTGACTCGATGACGAATCTGGGAGTGTCCTCACCCAGTTTTTCCCAGCTTATCTTCTCGTTGGGCGGTGCGCCCGAGTAGCCGCCGTAGGACGGGCGTGACTCGGATATTTGCGCGAACCACGCCCACAGCGAGACGTCGACCTTGGCGTCTTGGCGCAGCATCGGCACCACAGAGATAGCGAAGTCGCCCGCAATCCCCCCTCCGACCTGCAGCAGTCCGGTGGGCGAGTCGTCCTCGCGGTACCAGTCGGCCAGTGCCTGCATCGCGTGCAGACCACTGCCGACTATATCCGGGCTTTTCAGCGAGCAGTCGAGGACCCTAGCCGCTAGGATGTTACCCAGCGTCGAATCCTCCCATCCCGGGGTGAATATCGGCAGGTTGGCGTCTGCTGCGGCCATCAGCCAGGATTCGCTCGGATCAGCATCGAACTCGAGACCGCCGTGCAGTAGCAAGTCATACATATACTCGTGAGGGAACCGCGTGTCGCCAGCCGCTTCAGCATCCTCCCAGAGCGACATCAGCGGCCCCTCAATCATACGTATCGCCTCCTCCTCAGGAATCGCGACGTCGGTGACCCTGTTCATCCCCCTCTCTCTTAGCTCCACCTCATCGCTCGCAGTCAGCTCGCGCCAGTCAGAGATGCTTTCGTAGTGCGAGCGAGCGACTAGGCTGAACAAGTCCTCCTCAAGATTGGCTCCAGTGCAGCAGATGGCGTGCACCCTCTGCGCCCTGATGGCGGGTGCGAGGGTCCGCCCGATTTCGGCGGTCGACATGGCTCCGGCTAGCGTAACCATCAGTCGTCCACCGCCGTCGAGGAACCCCCGCAGGGAATCGGCGCATTGTGACAGAGCCCCGGCGTTGAAGTGGCGATAGTTCCCCTCGATGAAGTCACGTACCGACAAAGCCTCACCTCAGAACCTGTCCAAACGTCCCCGACCGGACAACTCGAGTCCGGGGACTGCTTCGACCACCATGCTGTGGATGTCGTCAGCCAGCGGCCCAGGGTCGCTCTCGCCGCAAGTGAAGATATCAATCGCCAGCAGCCCACTCTCTGAGTAGCAGTGCGCACTCACATGACTCTCGTCGATTAGGACGACGGCCGCGAAGCCGGGGGGACTCTCCCTTCCGTCGAACTGCGCCACGTGCGCATGCACCTCTCTGATGCCGGCTCGATTGACGCAGTCCCTCAGAACCTGCAGCATCCACGCACCGTCTTCATCGACGGGAGGCGAGTATCCGGTGTAGTCAAGCACGACGTGGCCGCCGCGCGCAGTGGAGCCGCTCATGCTCGGGCTGCACCGATTTGCCGATTTCAAGGTGACTAATCGACAAGCCACGCCCGCAGCCGCCGCAGACCCTCGTGGATGGCCTCCTCGTCGGTGGCGTATGATATCCTGACGAAACCCTCGCCACCAGTAATCAAAGAGGTGGGAATGAGCTGCACTCCCGCTTCCAGCGCACCATCTGCAAACTCGATATCGGTCATTCCCGTGCCAGTCACGTCGACGAAGACGTAGAACGCCCCCTCAGGCTCTACCACTCTTAGCCCGGGTATCTCAGACAGCCCTTCCGTCATTATCTCGCGTCGCTTCAGGTACTCTCGGTTGAACTCCTCGACCGAGTCGTCGCAGTCAAGGGCCACGGCGGCTGCGTGCATCAGGAAGGTTGGGACGTGGGAGGCGGAGTTAGCCTGACTCTTCATCGCCGCTCCCATGGCATCGGACGGACCCGTTAGGAAGCCCAGCCTCATGCCCGTCATCGCCCACGATTTCGACCAGCCATTGACAATCAAGGTGCGCTCCGAGCCGCCCGTCAGCGCATACGGCGAGACGTGAGGGTAATCCATCCAGACCAACCTCGCATAGATTTCGTCGGAGACAATCCAGAGATCGTGCTCGACGGCGATGTCGACTATCTCCTGCAACTCCGCCGGGGTGAACACCGCCCCGGTGGGGTTGCACGGCGAGTTCACTAGTATCATTCGAGTTTTCTCGGTGACTGCGGCTCTGATGGCATCGAGATCGGGATGGAAATTGTCCTTGCGGACCGGTACGTTCACCGGCACCGCCCCGATGAGCTCCAGCATCGGCTCGTACGAGGCCCATGAGGGGGCCAGGAGAATCGCCTCATCGCCGGGCATCGTGGTAATCATGAACGAGTACAGCAGCGCCTGCTTGGCGCCCGGAGTGATAACCACGTCCTCCGCCTCAACCTCTATGGAATGATGCTTCGCGAGGTAGTCGGATACTGCCTGGCACAGTTCCATCGAGCCCGGGCCTCTGGTGTACTTGGTGTTCCCTTGTTCCAACCCCTTGATTGCGGCCTCGATAATCTCGCTGGGTGTGTCGAAGCCCGGCTCGCCCACCGTCCACCGCACCACCTCGGGTCCGGGAGGCTGTAGATAGGGCGCGAAGCCGACTCCAAGCCCCTCGTAGCGAGAGGAAATATCAGGCATGCCTCGCGTGGGAGGCTGAATGGAGATGAACATACCGTCTAGTGCCTCAAGCACCCACCTCGACCTGCAAAGAGTCTTCAAGGGAGCCTCGGGGGTCGGGAGTCGCTGCACGGGTGGCAGAGCAGCTATGCAACGGACTGCAGATCCGTGGACCCGGGTGCAAATCCCGGCCCGTGCTCCAATATTCTCCGTATCACAGGGTACCCTCTAATTCGAAGATTAGAATGGGAGAGAATCGATATTCCCACCCGAGAGGATGACACCGACCCTATCGATCCCCTCTAGGGACTTGAACTCGGGAGTCAGGACCGCCGCCAGAGAAGCCGCTCCGCTGGGCTCGACGATCATCCCTAGGTTGTCGAGCACTAGCCGCATCGCCTCGACGACCTGCTCGTCACTCACCCTGACAATTTTCTCGAGATGGTCCCTGATAATCGGCCAAGTGTGATTCCCCATGCTCGTCAGCAGCCCATCGCAGATGGTATCCGGCTCGGTCTGAGGAATGAACTCGCCAGCTTCGAGCGAGCGAGCAGCATCGTCAGCTCCCTCGGGCTCGGCGCCGAAGATTCGGGTATCGGGGTGCAAGGACTTGGTGGTGATACTGGTCCCGGAGATCAGCCCCCCACCGCCGACGGGAGCGACAATCGCATCGAGTGCCCCTGCCTGTTCGAAGAGCTCCATCGAGGCGGTCCCCTGACCAGCGATGACGTCCGGGTTGTCATAGGGGTGGATCAGAGTGGAATCGGTCCGCTCTATGATTTCCGAAGCCGTGCTCTCCCGAGCGGCTAGGTTGGGCTCGCAGAAGGTTATCTCAGCATCATGGCTCCTCACACCCATCACCTTGACTCGGGGAGCGCTCCGAGGCATCACGATGTACGCCGGGATTCGACGCAGCTTAGCCGCAAGGGCGAGCGCCTGCGCGTGGTTGCCGCTGCTGTGTGTACATACCCCACTCTCAGCTGCATCTCCCAGACGTATCACGGCGTTGCTCGCTCCGCGGAACTTGAACGCTCCTACGTGCTGCAGGTTCTCGCACTTCAGCAGCACCTCCCTGCCGGCAATGGCGTTGATGTCCTCGGAGGACACCACTGGCGTGCGCTTCACTACTCCTTCCAGCCTCGTGGCGGCCGACGTCACGTCCTCAATGCTCACTGAGTAAGCCATGTCAGGGGCCGCCTGAGTGGACGCATTGATGACACCATCGGCGCGGCTTTCAAGCCTGAGCACCGCTTCGTTGTGGCATGGCGGAGCAGGACGCGCCGGAGTGGAGGGCTCACGCGGCCGTGGGTGCACTACTACTACTCGACACGTTGGCCATAGGATACGCACCCGCCGGGCCGTGGGACTCTGCTTCGTTCTCCCTCGGGGTGATTGGACTGACCGGCCTTGGACTTCTCTATGTGGCTTGGTACCGCTGCACGTTCAAGCGCCGCGGCCTGATTCCCTGGCTCGACCTGTGGCAGGACCCAGCGGGTTCCTCCAGCAAGGCCCTCGTTGCAGGGGTAGCGACCATTTTCACCGGCTGGGTCCTAGGTAACCCCCTACAGGAACTGGTTCCCGACCCATCGGGGCTGATACTCATCCTGATCGGCCTGCTGATGCTGATTAACGGGGCCTACGTGAAATTAAGCATCGGCCCGTTGGCAGGCCCCGAGTAGTCAGCGAGCCCCCGGCTTCCAGAACTGCAGCGGCAACGCGTCCTCACCCTGCATTGCCCTGAACGCGAGGTGGTCCGCTCTCTCGTTCCAGCGGTGCCCACGGTGCGCGCGGACATGCTCGGCCCGCAGCGAGCGTAGTGACGAGACCTCAAACCAAAGCGACCTCGCGGAGTCCGCGAGCGCCTTGTTCGCCTTTGCCCTCCACTCTCCCGAGGAAATCCTCAGGGCGTACTGGGAATCACCTCGGACTACGACGCCTTGGTCACCGCCCTCGGCCAGCAGCCACCGCATGGCATGGGCTATCGCCGAGAGCTCCGCGGTGTTGTTGGACCCCACCTCAGCGCCTAGGAAGCCATCTGCGGAGCCATCGGTGACAACAGGACCACTCTTCTCTAGGACGACGTCACCACCACCCCTTCCGATTCCACTATCTCCCGATATCACGCAAAAGCCCCAACCCGCAGGGGTTTGGCTGGTCACGTTCCTGTTCTCCTCGCAAGACCCGTCGACGTAGATGTACAACGCTCTGTCGACATCGTCATTCTCCGATTAGGGCTGTGTACGCAGTGGCGTCCAACAAACCCTCGGCATCGGAGCCATGGGCGGTCCTGATCCTGAAATCCACCCGTCTCCATAGGGGTCCTCGTTGATTCTCTCAGGACTGTCTTCGAGGGGGGTGTTCGACTCGATGACCTCACCCCCCACAGGTGCGTAGACCTCGCTGACTGACTTGACCGACTCGACGCTGGCGCACGGCTCCATGGCACCCACACTGGTCCCGACCTCAGCCACTCGACCCAGACAACCTCTGTAAGTGCGTCCTGGGCGAAGTCGGTGATTCCCACTGTGACCACGTCCCCCTCAATCCTCAGCCATCGTGGGACTCGGTGTAATGCAACTCAGAGGGAACCTCCTCATCTCTCTCACCTCGTTCGTGACGCGTTAGGGGAGTGAAGGTTTCGATTCTCACTCCTCCTCCCCGAGGGTACGTTCGAGGTGCTCCTTCTCCCTCTCGGCCCAAGCCGAGCCCATGCTCGAGACATCCACCTCACGCTGCTCCTCCCTTAACCGCTCGAGCATCTCCTCCTCAGGTTCACGGCTGAACACACCGTCAAGCCGGGACGCCCCATGCTGCTTGCCTCCGAGGTAGGGATGTACGCGTAGAGCAGGGACGCGAGCACCGCCAGTGAGCCGAACAGCACCGCCCACAAGTCCTCGTTGGGCCCCGGCTCGGAGAGCAGCGATATTCTGCCCTCGGCGAATGCTAGGGCGGTCAACAGGTAGAGGGGGACGGCGAAGCCGATTAGAACCCTCTCGACACGACTCGCAGCCGAATCCATCGAGCACCGACCCCGGCTACCCCTGCATCAACTTGACTTCGTGGCTCGAATCACGGCCCTGTTGAATCAGTTTGAGGATTTTGTACGGGAGCAGGGCGCGATTGACAGGAGTCACCTCGAGGATTCTGCCGTCGTCGCGCCTCCTGATGTCCTGAAGCAGCGGGGGGCGACTCTTCTTGTGCAGAGTCAGGAGCGTGGGCATGTCGTACTCAAGTGCCCCGCGGACCGCAGCGACGAAACTCTCACTCTCTACAGAGAACTTGCCGACCTCGTCAACTACCAATATCTCGCAGTTGCCGACGGCGTTCTCAATCGCAGGCACACCGACCCTGTCAATCTCGGTGGGGTCTATGCCATAGCCCAGAATTCGATTCCTTGAATCAATCTCGCGATGGGCCATCACCCCACTATCCCCGGTCTCGATGTCGATGCAGGCGTAACCCACCCTCTCACCGTCCTCGATTATCGCCTCGGTCCTCATCCCGCCAATCACATTGGTGCCAGGGTTGCGCGGGTCCGCCTTGCGCTCCTCAATGACCATGCTGACGACTTTGTCAAGGACCGCTGACTTGCCGGATCGGGGAAGCCCCGTGATTCCTATTTTGGGATGTATACCCATTCTCCATTCCTCGTAGACCATCGCTTACGCGATGGAACGCTCCCCGTACGGAACCCTCGGATAATAGTCTGTTTTGGGGTCCAAGCATCAAAGATACCCAAAAACGGAAAGTTAGTTCCGGCAATTCAAAGCCCTTCTTCCGCTTTACTGCCTCAAAGCGTAATTCAGGGCCCCCTCAGTGTAAGGCGAAGGCAGAGGCAGGCTCTCGATCTCTAGTTGTTCACGTTGTTGTTCGCAGCCCACGCCCTCGACCACAGGTCGAGCCCTCCGAGTTGAGTTGGGCGGCTACGAACAGGAGACCCTCGTCCACACTACCGTGCTCCTCGGGCCCGGTTGTCGAGCACGGCCTCGGGAAGCTGCAGGGAAATTAACCGAGTTGCCTAGAACGCAGTCCGGTGGGACGACCGCCCAGCGCAGGCGACGCCCCTTCTGTGTGTTGACTATGGCCTGACAAGCCACCCTAGACACCCCGGCCGGCTCGATTCGCCCACTCCACAGGGCCTGAGATCTCTCTATGCACCCGTCCTCTAGATTCGTATCTAGGCCGGGTGTTGATACTGACCTCGCCACCCTCCAGATGGAAGTGGGCTCCTCTGATGAACGGAGTCCCCTCGGATTCGGGACGCCAGTCGCTGATGTCGCCGGACCAATTAGTCTGGTCGATTTTCCCCACCCGGACACGAATCGGCTGGTCCGTGGGTTGAGCCAATTCCCCTCCTCCCCAAGCGAGGCTGGTCGGCTAGGTCCCCTATCGCCTTGAGCACGGCGTTTCTGTCGTAGCGGTCACGAGGCATCCTAGGCACGGCCCAGGTCATGTCCGTCCAGACCGACCACGGGCCGCGCTCCATCTCGAGGAACGGCGCCTTGTTGTCCAATCCGACCCTAGCCCACAGGTCCTGGGCCTCGAGTGGGCCGAAGCTGGTCATCATCTCAGTCCTCCCCCTGATGGTCAAACCAATCACCAGGACGCCCTGGGAGGCGCCGGGGGAAAACCCTCTGTGGCTCGGGAAAGGACCACGACGAGATCCACTGGTTGCCATCAACCATGAGCTTGCGAAGCGCCACGCTCTCTTCTCACGCAGCAGCGCATCTGGAACAATCATCCGCAGTCTGCCGCTGTCGCCCACCAGACTCATCGAACGCTCTAGGAACAGCCTGTACAGATTCACGTTGCCGCGCAGCGCTTCGAATCTCGGGTGCCGTCTGACTCGACCGGCCACGTAGCGACTTCGATAGCCGCTTTC
>BPDA01000030.1 GCA_019654055.1 Methanobacteriota archaeon
GTAACTCGCAGTTGGTCACAGTGGCAGTGGTGTTGCTGTCTTTCCTGACTTGGGCTGCCTTCCGAACCTCGCATGCCGATGTGGCCTCGTCCGGTAGAAGAGTGGACGATGCCGATGCAGACGAGGGCATCCAACTGCACTCCATTTCGGCGCTCCGTCGGATTTCCTCCGCGAGGATATTCGAGGACGGCGAGATTGATGTCACGCTGAGAATCCAGAACCGATCTAATCTCTCCAAGGTTCTGGAGGTCAGGGACAGGGTGCCCGAAGTGATGCGCATCAAGAAGGGCGCGAACTACGTGTTGATGGAGCTCGGGCCCCAGCGCGAGACCGAGATTTCATACACGATTGAGACACCACTCCGTGGATTCTACACAGTGGGCCCGGTGTGCATACGGGTCCAAGATGCCTTCGGACTGTTCCACAACGAACGCGAGATACACCTGTATGACGACTTCCTAGTGTTCCCCAAGATGGAGGACATCAAGGATGCCATGATTAAGAGCAGGGTCCCGAAGATATTCACCGGAGCGGTCAATATACGAAACCCCGGCGAGGGCTCTAACTTCTACAACCTCAGGGAGTACATCCCCGGAGACCCGATGAAGAAGGTCAACTGGAACGCCACGGCCAGAAGTGCTGGGAAGATGATGGTGAACGAGTACGAGCGCGACGCGGTAAGCGACATCATCCTAATCGTCGACAGTAGGAAGATATCGGAGACTGGTCCGGTGAGTCGTAACTCCCTAGTTTACAGCACTAGGGCTGCCGCCAGCCTCTCGCAGTACTTCCTAGCGAGACGCGACTCGGTCGGTTTGGTGACCTATGGTGACGAGATAGTATCCGTCGACCGCGACACCGGCAAGAAGCAGTTGTACGTCTTGCTGACCAAGTTGGCCGGAGCCATGGCCAAGGGCAACACTCCCCTCAAGGTGGTCACCGACCGAATCATGCCTCACATCAACAGAGGCAGTCCGGTGATTATCATGAGTCCTCTCGAAGATGATTCCACGGTTGTCAGCGCCGTACGTGACTTGAGATCTAGGAACTTCGACGTCACCGTCCTCTCACCCAGCAGCCTCGAGTTCGAGTTCGACGCTCGTCGTCTCGACCGTACTGGCTACGAGGTGCTCAAAACCGAGCGAGACATCCTGCTCAGCGAGCTGCGGGGCCTAGGTGCCAACGTCATGGACTGGGAGCCGGACATGCTACTCAACACGGCTCTGGCAGGAGCTAGGGGATTCTAGGAGGATTGTGAATGGCAGACGAGAACGCTACGGAGAACGGTGCCAGCGAAACCGCGCACCTGTACGAGGGCAAGAAGGTCAGCTCCGCACCCCCGAGCCGCAAGAAGGCGGCAGGTCGGATGAAGTCCAGCACCGATATTCCGGAGGACGCCATCCCCGAGGTCCACGTACCGACGATAATCGAGTCGTTCTTCGGTGGACCCATAGTCAACACGACGAAGTTCCTGCCTCCCGATAGGATGGTCGCCTCGTTACAGATGGGTTCTGCAGGAGTGCTGATGGTACTGAGCCTGTTGACGTTCATGGTCACCCCTGTGAGCGGTACAGCCTGGTTCGCCCTCAGCAACATGCTCGGGATGCAGACTTTCGGAGGGGTTCTGCACCTGCTGATAATCGTGGGTGGACTGATTGGAGGGTTGTACGGGATTTTCCAAAGGGACCAGAGGGCCCTGATAGTCTCTTACGCCCTACTGATTATAGTCACTCTCAGGTTCGCGGGTAGCAAGGTAGACTTCGGCATCAGCTTCTTGCCTGAGGAGGAGATCTACCAGAAGATGCTGCTGCTTCTCTACGCTGTGTTCCTAGTGATGTACATGGAACTCACGAGCGGTATAATCAGATTCTCGATGCTTGATACTTCGATCCGTACCGGCGAGGTCTACGTAATGCAAGTCACCAAGATCACCTCACGGTACCACAGGTCGCTGCTCATCACCCCCGCGATAGCCTCCTCGGTGGCGGGTCTGACTCTGCTGATCAACCTCATCATCCCCGCCTTCGTGGGACTCTTCGACGATGTCTCCGCGCAAAGGCTGAGTGAGAGTGTCGAGTTGACCAGCGTCTACGGCGTGGCATTGGGGACGGTCATGGTGTTCACCGTGATCGCTGCGATGTTCGCAGTCAACCTGCCGCTGCGAATCCAACAGATGAGGGAGAGAAACGCCTAATCATTCGGCTCCGATGTAGCCGCCCATCATCCCCAAGTCGACGAGCACCAGGATCGCCACGGCCTCTACGACGGGTGCCGCTCTAGGCCCTATGACCGGATCATGTCTGCCGCCCACCCTGAGTGGCAGCACCTCATCGCTGGGGAGGTGCAGGGTGAGTTGTTCGCGGGGAATGCTGCTGGGCGGTTTGAAGTGGACCCTGACGCTGATGGGCGCGCTGGTCGAGCGGCCGCCGAGCGCGCCGTCGGCCTCGGCCGAATCCGCCCCCTCGAGAATCGGAACCGAGTCGCCTGCGAGCCAGGCGTCGTTGTGCTCGGAGCCACGCATCGCAGATGCACTGGCTCCACTGGAGAACTCCACCGCGCGAGCACCGGGTATTGCCATCAGGCCTCGCGCCAGAGCCGGTTCGATGCCATCGAACCACGGCTCCCCCACACCAATCGGAAGGCCTTCAATCAGAAGTTCGACCGAAGAGCCCACCGAGTCCCGCTCCTTCCTGACGGAGTCAAGGTGCTCGGACATCCTAACCGCTGCCTCCGGATCACGGCAGTTCAGCCTCCCCATGTCCGTCGACAGGTCCAGTTGACCATTTCTGTCGAGCTCGAAGAGAGGTCTCGCCCGCACTTCCCCCAGACTGTGCAGGTGGGCTGAGCAGGTCCAGCCTGCCCCTTCCAGCAGGACCTTTGCCTGACTTCCTGCTGCAACCAGCCCGAAGGTGAGCCTCGCGGATTGCGAACCACCACCTCTGGGATCATTTGCCCCGTTAGAGCGGATTTCCTCCACCATGTCTGCATGACCGGGGCGAGGGTGGTCGGGCAGGAACGAGTAATCCGACGACCTGACGTCGGAGTTTCGCGTTAGCAGCAGTATCGGCCAGCCCGTGGCCTTGCCCTCGTACACTCCTGACAGTATCTCGCAATCGTCGCTCTCCGAACGACTCGAGAGTTTCTTTCGCCCGGGTCGTCGTCTTAGGATTGCATCGGACAACTCGCTCTCGTCAATCTCGGTGCCGGCGGGTATCCCTTCGACCAGTGCGCCGACGCATGCGCCGTGGCTCTCGCCGAACAGAGTGACTCTGAGGTTGTCACCGAGTGTCATTCCCATGAGGAGGCCTCCTCGTCCAAGGGCGCTGGCTCGACGAATGCCGAGCGGATTATCTGCAGGCCGGACTCGCTCATAGCCTCAGCCAACTGCTCAGCGCCCTGCTGGTAGCAGACTATGGCTATAGCAGGCCCGGAGCCGCTCAGTCCAGCTGCTATCGCCCCTCTGGCAATCGCGGAGTTGCAAATCCTCAGGGCCTCGTCGTCGCCCGTGGCCGCAGCCACTGCCATCCCGTTGGCGGACATGGCACTGAGAGTCGAGCCGCTGGAGAGTGAAGCCAGAGCGCGTTCGAAGAGCTTGTGCTGCTCGGCAAAGGATTCTGGGCGCACCTCTAGCTGCCTAGGGCCCCTAAGTACGATGAGGACGGCTAAGTCCGCTTCCGCGTCCCCCTCGAGCAGGATGGAGTCGCGTGAGCTAAGACTGGGGTCGACCAACTTCCACCCCGGAGAGATGGCTGCCCAGCAGTCGTCCATGCTTCCTGTGATTGTGCAACCGGCCCTGCGTTGGGCCGCGACTGCGATGTCTACGATATCGAAATCACTCAGCCCAGTCCACGAGGCCTGATTGAGGGCCCGTGCCGCAGCGCATGCCAATGCGGCACTGGATTTCAGTCCCTGTCCAATAGGAACATCGCTGTTCACCATCCAGCCGACAACGCCTGGGTCTGGGTAGCCGGAATCGGTCCACACAGCCACGACCGAATCGAGAATGCTGTGTTCATCTTCAGGCACTGGGGTCTGGTCGGAAACCAAACTCGCCTCCGTCATTAACTCGATGCCGACCGAGCACCCCCTGCCCGTTCCAGCCGCGTGGAGTACGGAGACTCCGCCATTGGCCCTACCTCTCCCAAGGACGGTCATCTCTCGCTCACCTCGCCGGGGACCGCTTGGCCAATGTGCCTCATGCTGCTTTCCAGACGGACTAAGATCTCGTCACCGACACGCAGTTCAGTCACCGAAACGGGCTCGCCTCGGGGTGAGACCAAGCGAACGGTCTCGGCCTGCTGAGCCATAATCTGCCCCTCGGTGGTTCCGGATTGGAATCTCACTGCCATGAAGGGTCGTCGCTCGACCTTCAGGCGGCCGATGACGGCCATGCGCTGGCTCCCGTCTTGGGAGACGACGGCGACCTCGTCTCCAGATTGGAGTTCGCTGAGGTACTTGGTGGACCCATCGGCCATCAGGGCGTAGGCGTGTACTGCTCCCGCATTCACCCTGAACGGACGTGAGGGTACGAATTCGGAGGGAAGGGTTTCGCCATGCACCAAGCAGAGCGAGCCCGAAGAGGAGCCTATCGCCATCCCCTCGCCAGACGAGAGTCTCTCGATCAGATCGACGCAGACCCTCTCACCGACGCCCCCCGACTCGACGGAGGTGACCGTGGCAGTCGAGAGTTCGCTGGAAGGGGGCTCGGTATCGCCACTGCTTGTCGGCGTAGCTAGGTCTCTGGCCGCTGCCCACAGACTCTCCGAGCCCCTCTCAGGAGGCAGCAGGACTGCGTCTACTCCGTGCTGTAGAGCGAATGCGGCACCGTTCAGATCGATTTCTCTGGATATCGCGGCAGCCAACTTGGTGCCGCTGCCTGAGGCAGCTGCGACTAGGTTCTCCAGAGGAATCATGGTCCAGTCCGAGCCCCTCACCAGAACCCATGGCACCATGCCGATTAGAGAGCGGGCCTCGTCCTGGCCCCGGTAATCATCGATAGTCACCTCTGCGACGTCGGGAGCGTTTCCACCCCATATGCGACTGGCTCCCTCGGCAAGGGAGGATGCCTTACTAGTGGATGCATCAAGCCAGATTTCCATGCTTCAACCTCGGAGAGTCGCTGCGGCGTCGGCGGCACTAGCGCCCTCGTGAACGACCTGTCGGAGGGCCGCGACATGCGCTGATGGATCCTGTGAGCCGAAGACTTGTCTTCCCATGCACACTCCAGCGCCTCCAGCGGACATGGCCTGCTCGACGATGGCTAGGGTGTCAGAGAAGGGCGCGTCGGATGGCCCGCCCGCAATCAGAACGGGAATCGGGACCGCCTCGGTGACACGGTGGAATGAGTCTGCTGAACCGGTCCAAGGGACCTTGGCGGCGTGGCATCCGAGCTCCCAGGCAAGTCTGGCAGCGTGTGCGACGCCACCTGTCTCATCGCCCTCGGACAGATTGAGGTTCGGGCCGCGCGGATAGACCATACCAAGCACGGGGAGGCCTAGCGGGAACGACTCGGTCGTTAGCGCTCCCATATCCCTAATCATCTCCGGCTCGGCCTCGTCACCCAGATTGACCTGTCCCGACAGGGCCATGGCACCCCTCTGCCAGCATTCCTCGGCAGTAGCGACGCTAACCTTGGACTGAGAGCGAGCGCCGCCGTGGGCCGTAGAGGCCGAGACGTGGCAGACGAAGCCACCCCATCCCGTGGCATCGACGTGATGGCTCAGGGCACCTTTGTGCAGGACGATGGCGTCCGCACCGCCTGATATGACAGCCTCGACCAGTGAGTCCATGCTCTCTAGTCCGGCCTCGGGGTAGCCCGAGATGCCATGGTCCATGGGGACCCATACGCCCTTACCACCGGGCAGGATTCTAGCCAGCCGATCGTCGAGGGTATCCGCCATGCGACCTCGCTACTGCTTCATCACTTGAAAGATGGTGCATTCGGGTATTTCAGGCAAAACCGCTCCCAAAGGGAGCGGATTACATATCCAGATCAACAATCAGAGGTGCGTGATCGGAGACCACCAGCCCACCTTCTCTGAGCACCTCTGCTGAATTGAACAGGGGCCTCGCTGCATCATTGGCAAGCACGTAGTCAATCCTCCAACCGCGGTCCAACTCCCTGGCCCTGCCGCGGTTGGACCACCAGGTGTAGGGTCCCTTGCCGGAGCCAACGTGGATCCTCAGCAGGTCATGCCAACCACATTCGAGAAGCCGGGTGAACCACTCGCGCTCGTGGTCGAGGAATCCGGATGTCCTGCGATTGCCGGATGGGTTCCAGATGTCGTCCTCCTGATGCGCGATGTTGAGGTCACCACAGAGCAGTGCCGGCTCGTCCGACTCGATGAGCCGCTTGGACCACACCAGCATGTCCTCTACCCATCTGTCCTTGTACGCCTGGCGTTCGGGGCTGGAAGAGCCGTTCGGCAGGTACATGTTGACACAGTGCAGATTCCCGTGCTTGGTATGCAGGACCCTGCCGTCGGGGTCGGGAGTCTCGTCCAGCTCGGTGTCGATACCTCGTCCGACCTCGCTAAGGCCGACTCGCGAGCAGGTCATCACGCCCGAGTAGCCCTTCTTCTGGGCCGGGTGCCATATCGCATCGTGGCCCTCAGGGGGCTGCCACTCATCGGGCATCTGCTCAGGCAGCGCCCTGACCTCCTGGAACAGCCAGACATCAGCGTCGATTCGGTCGGTGAAGTCACTCAGGCCCTTGCGATGAGCAGCTCTGATGCCATTGAGGTTCCAAGTGGCGACTCTCACAGCCTAGCGCTACTGTGAGAGGTCTTTGACCTTCTCCACCAAGTCCATCTTGCCCACTCGCCAAGTCCCGATTGGGGTGCAGATGACGGATATCACGACGACGACTAGAATCAGTTGGAGCGTGCTCGCCAAGTCTGGCTGTAGGGTGAAGTAGAATGCCCATTGGACCATCTTAGAGATTAGGTACTGGGCCATCACGATGGTGAACAGAGCGGAGAGGATTCCTCCAATCAGCCCGATGGCGAAGTGCTCGCCGAGCATCATCATCCTGATTCTGGACATCGGGGCGCCCAGCACCCTGAGAGTCGCCAGTTCCGAGTCGCGCTCACTGAGGTTCATCAGCAGTGTGATTGAGAGTACTGCGACGGCAATCAGGATGCCAAGACCGAGGATGGCGTTGTAAATCCCCTGCTGCTGCTCGAGGAAGGAGTCGAAAGAGTCGATCAGGTCTTGCCTCTTGGTTATCCCGACAGACATCTCTCCTACCTGCTCATCGAGCTCGAGTCCATCCGGCAGGGTAAGCAGCACGGTAGTCGCTTCCAAGCCGATTGCATCGGACAGGTCCGAGCGATGGAAGTAAATCGTTCTGGAGACTTCCCCTCTGGTGACTCCTGTTACCTCCACATCTAGCGAGAACGGTCCGAACATGACGGTCTGGGTCTGGCCGACCTCCCAATCGAGGAACAGCATTGTACCCTCATCCACTAGCACGTTGGGGGTCTGGGCACCTGAAACGGGAAGTTCTCCCTCGACCAAATCTATCGGGACCATCGCGTCATCCCCGGTCGATACCACATCCAACCCATAGGCGAGGAACTGTCTGGTATCTCCCTGAGCATTCCCGGGGAAGACCAGCATCGACTCGTACTCGGCCCCGTTGTCCTCGGCCCACTCGATTACCGGGCCCTCGCCCCCGAAGGGCACGTTCACCTGCGCGTCCCAGTTCTGGTCGGCACCGCTGACGAGTTCCCCCATGGAGTCCATCATCATGGACATGGTCCCGAAAATTAGCATGGAAAGGCCCACTGCGAAGAAAGTGAACACCAGTCTCATCGGCTTCCTGACGCTTGACCTGACAGTCAGACCCACCGTGGTGGGTAGCTGCGAGGTCAACCTCTGGATTCCGCGGGAGGACAGTCTGACCTCGTTCTGCCCCCTCAATATATCGAGTGGCTGAATGGTCGAAGCCTCGTATGCAGGTTTGATACCCGCAACCAACACGATGGTCATCGCGATGCCGAAATTCTGTAGGATTAGCGATGGCTCGGTGCTGAAGCCGATTGCTGGAATTCCGATTATGTCCTCGTACATCGTGACCATCGCGGGGCCACCGAAGGCAGCGCCGAGCAGTATCCCGATGGAAGAGCCGATGATACCGATGGCGATGGGCGCTAGGATGAAGCCGGGCATGATAGCCGATTTCGGGACTCCTAGCGTCCGTAGAATCGCAATCTCCCTGGCTTGAGACTGAATCAGCCTCTGTAGGCTGAGGAATATGGTTATTCCAGCGACGATTGCAATCATCCCGGTGATAATCGGGTAACTCATACTGGCCCCCTCGGCATCTGCCCGCAGGAACTCGACCGAGGTCACTCCCGACCTGTCGTAGGCGATGAAGGAGGCATCATCGGCTTGCATCACCGTCTGTCTGACATAGTCAATGGCTTGGCTCAGACTCTCGCCCTCGACCTCTTCGCTAGACTGGAGGTCATACTCCGGAGTGCCTTCGACGTCGAGCAGCAGGATGTTGGCCGAACCGGCACTCAGATTGGCCAACCGCTCGATCCCCGAGTCCGACAGGTACCCTGTAGCGAATGTGCCGGGCTCTGCAGGCAGGAGGTTGCCTTCCACAACGTAGTATAGGTGGAAGGGGTGATACCCAATCCCTACCACTGTGAAGTCGGTTCTTCCGTGTCCTGCTCCGATTGAGATTGCGTCCCCGATTTCGATGCCCATCCCAGTGGCGGCGTGCTCGTCGAGCACTATCTCGTCGTCCGCCGCTGCGAGCCTGCCCGAACAGCATTCGTGGTCGGGCATCCAGACCCTGTCTACTAGGCCCTCATCGATGCCGTGCCAGATGGCTGGAACAAGCCTCTCCTCTCCTTCTTCGGCATGGAACATCAGACCGTCCAAGATTACTCTTGGTTCGCATGATACCAAGGGCAAGTCAAGGTCGGGCCAGTTCTGTGCTATCTCGACGCACAGCGAGTCGGCGGTATCGCCGTCCCAAGTGGCCGCTGTGTTCTCGACCCAGGCGTCAGCGAGATTGGCGCCGTCCCCGTCATCGGCGTAGATGTCGTCGTACAGGTTGTGGACCGAGTTGGCGTAGGTGCCGAATGAGATTCCTGCGAACAGGCCAACGGCAATCATGCCGACCACCGCGAATAGCATCAGCTTCCTCTTCAGCAGGCTCCTTGCGAGGCGCTTGGTCAAGAGGCTAGACACTCGAACACCTCATCCGACCGGGGTGTCCGACCATATTCTCCCACTATCGAGCCTGACTACTCTGGTAGAGTACTCGACTAGGGTCTCGTCGTGGGTCACGAAGATGCAGGTGATGCCCTCGGACTGGCAGGCCTTGACTAGGACCTCCATGACCATTGCCGAGGTCTTCGAATCGAGGTTTCCGGTCAACTCGTCGCCAAGCAGGAGTCGGGGCCTCTTCGCAAGGCTTCTGGCGATGGCCACCCTCTGCTGCTGTCCGCCGCTGATCTCGGCCGGGAACCGATCGACCTCCTCGCTCAGACCCACTAGCTCGAGCAGTTGGCGGGCACGTGCCTCATCGCGACCCCCTGCCAGCTCCTGAATCAGCGTGATGTTCTCCATCACCGTGAGGTCCTGCAGGAGATTGAAGAACTGGAAGACGTAGCCGATGTTCTCCCTCCTGAAGGAGGTCATCTCCTCCGAATCATCATTGGGCACCGGCGAGCCGTCGAACGAGTACGAGCCGGCAGTCGGGCTGTCGAGAGCGGATATGCAGTTCAGGAGGGTGGTCTTACCCGAGCCTGAGGGCCCCAGCAGGATGATGCGTTCGCCCTCGCTTACCTCTAGGTCGATCCCATCTAGGGCTCTGACCGTACCCGAGGCCATGTGGTAGTGTCTCTCCAATCCTCTCATGCTGACCAATGGGCTCGACATCCGAACTACTCCGTAGTTCGCCCAGCAGGGCGTACTAATCAACTTCTTGACGGGCGAGGTCACTATTCGGAGGCGCCTGCGAAGAATGCCATCGAGTCCCGGAATAGCTCCTCCCTGCGCCTGATTCTGTTGTCCCTGATTTTGAGCCAGGTGAAAGCGACAGCTAGGAACAGTAGCACTGGGACGACTGCCTCAGCGTGGTATCTCTCCATGAACTCGATGATTCCCCTAGCGGTGTAGGCCCATGTAAGCGAAGCCGCGGTCCCTCCTATCAGGCAGGCTGCCAGCACCCTCTCGAAGGGCATCCTAGCGACAAGCCCCAGCATCGCTCCCACCAGCACCCCACTGGCCATGAAAGGTATCCAGACGAAGACGATGAGTCCCCAGTACCCGAAGCGGTCGATGCGGCTCTGATTCTTGTGGGCGACGTACTCGACCGAGGACAGGATGTCACCCATGAACGGGTTCTGTAGCAGCGCGCCTGCGATACCTCCTCTCTTCGCCACCATCGCCTCCCCGGTGAACTCGTTGACGCCTTGCTCCACCCTGCCGGCGATAGCTCGGTCTGCGAGGGTGGACTTCTCGTTGCGCGCACTGACCATCAAGATGCGTCCGTTCAAGTGGGGCATGAGATCCGCCGATAGGTGGCCCTCCAAGTCGTCCTGCAGGTCCTTGTAGGTGGGCTTGAACAGGAAGTAGGCGAAACGCTGTACTGGGCGGTATATCGCACGGATGAAGACCGCGTCCTCGTCTGCCATGACCGCCGAGCCGAAGTCGACGAGGTCGTGCTTGCGGAACCAACGCGCCAGACTCTCGTGTACGGCGGTGTCGAGACGGCCGAAGGCGCTCATCTCGGAGAAGAAGTGGCCATAGTCCTCAGCGAGTGGGACCGAGGACGAGCCTGTGTAGAAGAACTCTGGACCAAGGGAAGTCATGTCTGCCGACGTGTTGGAGTCGGTGCATACGACCTTGAGTTGTAGAGGTCGCATCTCGCCGAAGACGGCGAACTCCTCAAGGAGTTCCTTGATGACCTCGGCCCTCACGTCTATCGGCGAGGCTATCGTCCTCCCCGTGGTCTTGTAGGGAACGATGACATCGATCGAGATCGGCCTGTCCTGCAGCCTCATCTGCTCGAAGTCGACCTCGCACCGAAGCTCATCTGCCACACCGGTGATGATACGCTCAATCAGCCTCCTCATCTGAGCGGTGCTTAGCAGGTCGTCGGCGTCCCTGTGATACAACCTGTGCATTAGCGGGTACTGAACGCAGAGGAAGAAGATGGACATGCCGAGGGAGATGAATGCCAACCACCAAGCCGGGACGCCGGCGTTGCCGCCGAGGAGCATCGCGGTCTCCCTGCCTCCTACCCACTCGGCCCCCATCAGGACCCAGCCCCACTCCCCCATCTGCTCCATAGTGTAGCAGGACCTCGGGTCATCGTCGATTACATCGGCCTCCTTGGACTCGATCCTGTTGAACAGGCTCCCTGTCTCGACCGTCTTGACTTCGACATCGACTTGCTTGGTACTGAGACTCGTCAGCGAGTCAAATACCGATTCGTACTCGCTCTGGTTGTCAACCTCGTCAAGTGAATCGACTGAATCCGAGTGGTAGAGGGTGGCCGACAGGAGATACTGGCCCTCTGGAATCGAATCGTCAAGATGGATCTCCGAGCGGATGTCTCCACTGCCTCCTGTGTACGTCGACACGAGGGGGTCGCCCCCTCCCACGGGAGTGAGGTGCGAGGTTACGAGAGTGGCATCAGAGGGTGCGTTGTTGGACTTGACCACCACCATGTCGTGGTCACCCCAGATGTTTATCCAGACCTCGCCCTCCCTATCCAGACACTCGCCACTGGGGTCGAGAGGGGTCTTCGAAAGGGTCTGGTCCAGAGTAATCGAGTCCGGGGCTAGTTGTCCGGCTGAGAGTACCATCATCCCGCCGAAGAACACTATTCCGGCGATTACCCCTACGACCAGAGTCAAGTCGTCGAAGGTGCCTCGGAAGAATCTCTTCTGCCCAGTCCGTCGCTGGCGTATCCGGTCCAGCTCCCTGTCCAGAGGGTCCTCTTCCACATCTTCTCCAACGGCTTCTGCCGCTTTCGCTGCCGTCACAGTATAGTCACGTTAGAGGGGCCTCATAGCCCTGTCCCCAGTAGGGGACAGGGACTACGGGCTTTCGGTGTGCTCAGTCGCGACGGGTCGCGATAGCGGCTCCCAAGAGAACGACGACGGCCATCAGCGCGCCGAAGCCCGGTAGCATCTCAGCAGTTGCGAACGATTCGGATGTGTACTGGTCTGCCCAGGTGTCGTACAGTTCGACCCGGACGTCTGGCATGAGATTGTCAATGACCAAGGTGTCCATGTCTGAAATCAAGCCATCGCCGTCGTAGTCTAGGTACTCGTAGGTGAATTCGTACTCGGCAATCGCGGGATCGACAGCAGCTGAGCCCTCGGTAAGTCCGTTCGAGGCGGCGATTGAGCAATCCGAGATCGGGGGCTCGTTGCCCTCTTCGTCAGGCTCACCGCAATCGAAAAGGAACCTGACCTCGAAGTCCGAGATAGGAGCGTTCAGAGTCTGGCCCATGACCATCATAGTGACTCGGAAGGGCTCGTCGTCGCCCTCCTCATCGTCGCCATCGTCACCTTCGTCATCATCGGACATGATTTCATCCCACATTTCAGCGAACTCGTAGATGTCGAGGCCGTCGCTGTCATCGTAGTCGTACATGTCCATCATGTAAACGAGATTGTTGAAGTCCTCTTCTTCGATAATGTCACCAGTAGAGTTGGCAAAGTCGGCCCACTCAGAGGGAGTGACCTGCCCGTCACCGTCAGTGTTCATCCATTCGAAGACTTCGTCGGCAGACGGATCGTCATCGTCGTCATCCTCAACACAGGTAGTAAATTCATCGAGATTGAGCAAGTCGTCCCCATCGGTATCACACCAGGAAAACCAGTTGGCCGTTTCCTCCTCGTCGATCTGATCATCCGAATCGTCTCCTCCCTCGTTGCTGAAATCGATGATGTCTTGGAGGCTCACATAGCCGTCGTCGTCCGTGTCTATATGGCCGAACATCTGCTCAGGATCCTCATCACCACCATCGGGTAGCATGTCTACTATGCCATCGATGAAGCACTGCATCTCGTCGATGTCGATCAGGTCGTTGCCGTCATAGTCGCAATCATCGAACAGGATTGTGACCTCGTCGTAGTCGAGTTCGGGGGTTTCTGGATCGGATTCCCAGGCGTCCTGGAACTCTTGGTAGTCCATGTAGCCGTCACCGTCGGTGTCTACCTCCGCCATGGCCTCCTCGGGAGTCGGGGGCCATCGTCGCCATCATCGTCTGAAACTGACCACTCGTCTCCTTCTGCAGAGTGCTCGAATTCCTCACTCTGTCCGAAGTCGTCAGTGCAGTGCCAGTCTGAGTCATGGTGCTCACAGTAATACCACCAAGTTTCCCAATAATCATCATCCTGAGAATTCTTGCACCACCAAACTGTCTCGTCGGCCCCGTCCTCGTCGTTGCCTTCCCATTCGCAGTAGCCGCCATAGTAAGAATGCCAATAGACGTCGACTCCATCTGATTCGTCAGAGCCATCACCGCAATCGTCCGCGCCATCGTCAACCCAGTCCATTGGAATCTCGTTGCCGTTGTCGCAGTAGAATGTGTCATCGGGTACATCATCAGACTCGTCGGAGCCATCGCCGCAGTCGTCCCAGCCGTCGTCGACCAAGTCCCTCGAAATCTCGTTGCCGTTGTCGCAGTAGAATATGTCATCGCCGCCATTGTCCTCGGGCATACCCTCGACGTGGAAATTGATTGGAATCGAGGTCCTTGGTAGGGTGTCGTCGACCTCGATGATCACGGCGTCTCCCCACATCACTGTGTAGCTGATTGAGGTGGTAGCAGAGCCGTTGTCAGTTGATATTTCGTAGGACATGAGGTCCTCGCTATCGTCGATTAGGGTGACGATTGAGATGTCGTGCCCGCTGTCGTTGGTGTACTCGAGGGTCATTGTCTGAACCCCTGACTCATCGTCGTAGGAGATTACAGGCTCCGCATCGGCGGGCATGTCACTGGACATCTCGCTAAGATCACCCGTAGGCAGAGCGAGTCCTATCTCTCCGAGGCCGTCTGAATCAGATGCCTGGACCATTGAGGAAATAATCTCCATGACATCAGGGTCTGCATCTCTGGTCTGATACGAACCCATTCCGGCGCCCTCGCCGGCAAACATCCCACCCAGGGTGTAGTGAACATTGACGAGTTCACCAACCTGGATATGAGTGTACTCGAAGGTCATCAAGGGTGCCATCGACATGCCGTTCTTGACATAGACCGAATCGGTATCCAAATCGGCCATCACCATCTCTTCGATGACTGTGTCCATTTGCATGCCCATATCGGCATTAAATTCGCTCGCCGTGATTGACTTGGAGTATCCTGCTTGGGGAATGATTTCGAGCATCTCGTCTATCTCCATCTGCTCGGTCATGGCGGTCATGAAGACCTCCATCGAGGCTAGGTAGATACAGTCGCCCAACAGCTCCGCAGTGGCGTTATCGTCGTAGTTCTCGGCGTTCTCGTCCATGCATCCGAGGATGTCGTCGACGATTTCCTCGATTTCTGGACTGGACGTGCATCCGGCCAACGGGGTGGCTATCAGTAGTAGGCTTGCAAGTAGAGCATATGCTCGGGTCATTGTAGATTCGCCCCTGTGGGGCGCTTATCAATAATGGGGCGGCGTAGGTCACTCCCAA
>BPDA01000031.1 GCA_019654055.1 Methanobacteriota archaeon
AGGCCATTACGGGGTTCCACAAGGAGCGCCCGTTCTACCCCGATCTCATCGAATTCATCACCTCGGGGCCGTATTTGGCCATGGCCTGGAGGGGAGGAGCAATCGCAGCCTCTCGCAGGCTGATTGGTGCCACCAACTGGGAGGATGCAGAGCCGGGCACGATCCGCGCGGACTTCGCCCGCAGCATCGACAAGAACGTCATCCACGGCTCGGACGGCAAAGGAAACAGCGGCTTTCGAATTGGGGCTTTGGTTCCCCGATGGTCTTCAGGACTGAAAAGAGTGAGTAGCATGAGGTGGGTCAGATGTCAGGACGCAGACAACCCATCGTCGCTGTGCTAGGTCACGTCGATCACGGCAAGACCAGTTTTCTGGACCACATCCGACCCTTTGGACAGACGCCGGCCTCAGTGATGGACAGGGAGGCCGGGGGCATCACCCAGCACATCGGTGCCACCGAGGTGCCATCTGATGTTCTCAACACCCTCTGCGCCCCCTACTGGGCGGCAAGACGTTCGACTCGCCCGGACTCCTATTCATCGACACCCCGGACACCACTCGTTCTCCACCCTGCGCTCGCGCGGGGGCTCGCTGGCGGACTTTCCCCAATCCTGTTTGTCGACGTGATGGATGGGGCGAAGCCCAGACCATCGAGTCGCTGCGCGTACTCAAGGAGGCCAAGACTCCATTCGTGATAGCGGCCAACAAGGTCGACCGAATCCACGGCTGGCGCTCCGAGGAGGCGCTCCATGGCCGAATCCATGGGTGACCAGTCGAAGGAGGCCATAGGGCTGTTCGAGCAGCGCTACTGGGACCTAGTGGGCCAGTTCGCCGAACACGGTTTCAACATAGATCGCTACGACCGCGTCACCGATTTTACACAGGACATCGCAGTCGTACCCGTGTCCGCGCGCGAGGGCGAGGGCATCCAGGACCTGCTGGCAGTCGTCATCGGCCTGGCCGAGCGCTACCTCGACGAGCAGCTAACCGACATCGAGGGCTCGGGCGAGGGCACCGTACTCGAGATGAAGGAGGAGCGGGGACTGGGCAAGACGCTCGATGTCATCCTGCACCGTGGCTCAATCAAGAAGGGAGACGAGATTGTCCTCGTTACGAACGACGGTGGGCGCGCAACCCGGGTCAAGGGCCTGTTCAGCCCGCGCGGCATGAGCGAGATGCGGGACGCTGGCAACCGCTGGGATGCCTCCGAAGAGGCGCATGCGGCCAGCGGACTCAAGATCTCGGCCCCGGACTTGGAGGGTCCTGGCAGGAACCACCCTGCGCGTGGTTCACAGTGACTCTGAGCGCTCCGAGGCCCTTGCAGCCGCGCGAGCCGAATCCGAGCTGTCAATCGAGCTCGAAGAGGAGGGTGTGTGCATCAAGGCGGACACCGTGGGAGGGCTCGAGGCTCTGGCCAAGGAGCTCAACGCGATCGAGGTCCCAATCAGGATGGCAAGCATCGGCAAGGTCAGCCGCAGGGACATCGCAACACCGAGGCGGCCAGCAACCCGCTGCACCGGGTCATCATGGCATTCAGCACCGACATCCTGCCCGATGCGATTACCGAGGTTGAGACTTCGGAGGCGGGCGCCAAGCACATCGGCTCGGACATCATCTACCGCATCCTTGAGGAGCACGAGGAGTGGGTCGAGCAGCGCACGCGCGAGCTCGAGGAGGAGAGTCGCGAGCAGGTGGTCTATCCCGGTCGCATCCTACTCCTACCAGACCATACCTTCCGCGTCTCCAAACCCGCCGTGGTCGGCGTCAGGGTGGTCGCGGGGCGCATACACGTCGGGCAGCGCCTGCTCAAGCAGGATAGGCGGATTGGGCGCATCAAGTCGATTCGCTCGGGCGAGAATTCGATGCGGGAAGCAATGCAGGGGGACGAGGTCGCCGTGGCTATCGAGGGAGTCACCGTTGGTCGCCAGATAGAGGAGGGTGACAGCCTGCTCGTGGACGTCCCGGAATCGCACGCGAGGAAGCTCAGGAAGATGGAGCTGACTGCTGCGGAGCAGGATGTTTTCGACGAACTGCTAGCCATCCACCGGAAGGACAACCACTTCTGGGGTCTATGAGCGATTTGATGCGCTCGGCGTTCATGTATACCGAACGCTCAAGTAGTGAATGACTGGGCCTTCGAAGCGTTGTAGGACAGGATTTGGCATGGCGAAGACGGCAGACCCCAAGGCCCAAGAATTGATTCAGACGGTGTCGCAGATTTCGAACGGCCTGATGAACGAGGTTGCCAAGGTCATCATCGGCAAGCAGGAGAACCTGCGCAGAATCACAATCGGTATCCTGTCGAACGGGAACACCCTCATCGAGGACTTTCCCGGACTGGCCAAGACGCTGATGGCGAACACCTTCGCTACCGCTCTGGGATGCAAGTTCAAGCGCGTCCAGTTCACCCCGGACCTCCTTCCCGCCGACATCATGGGGACCTACATGTACGACCAGCAGGCTGGCGAGTTCAAGCTCAGGCCCGGACCGCTGTTCACCAACGTCCTGCTCGCTGACGAGATCAACCGAGCCCCACCCAAGACCCAGGCAGCCCTGCTTGAGGCGATGGAGGAGAAGCAGGTAACCATCGAGGGCATCACCCACAAGCTCCCAGCGCCCTTCATCACCATGGCGACCCAGAACCCTATCGAGCAGGAGGGTACCTACCGCTACCCGAGGCGCAGATGGACCGTTTCCTGATGAAGATGTCAATGGGGTATCCCGACCGCCAGGAGGAGAAGGCAATCCTGCAGCGCAGGAAGTTGCGCGGCAAGGACGAGTACGATATCGAGCAGATTACCAGCCCGAAGAAGGTCGTCGCCATGCAGAAGGCCCTCGAGACCGTCCACGTCGACCCTGCAATCATGTCCTACGTAGTCGAGCTGGTCCAGCGTACCCGCGAGGACCACCGCGTCATCACCGGAGCCTCCCCGCGAGCCAGTCAGTCTCTGTTCAAGACCGCACGCGCCTCAGCCGCAATAGACGGCCGCGACTACGTAATCCCGGGACGACATCAAGAACGTCGCACTCGAGGTCGTCAGCCACAGAATCGTTCTCAAGCCCGAGTCGAAGATTCGCGGCGTCACCGGCAGGCACATCACGCGCAAGATTCTGAGCGAAGTGCCCGTCCCGGTCATCCAGTGATTAGCAAGATTCACGGTAGTCCCGTGGCTTTCCCCCACTGAGCGAGATGTCCGGGCCCGTAGTCATCGCAGTCGTGAACCACAAGGGTGGGTGCGCCAAGACCACCACTGCGGTCAACATCGCCGCCGCGCTGGCCGTGGGCAATGAGGAGATGGGCATCGCTGCTCGCAGGGTGCTTCTGGTCGACCTCGAATCCGAAGGGCAACGTCGCGACCACGTTCGGAATCGACAAGAAGTCGCTGGGCCCGACCATGAACGAGCTGTTCAAGGGAGGAGTGGACGGCTCTCCGGTCACTCTCAACGAGTGCCTGCTCGGCCCTGAGGTGCTGACCGGGGCGATGCGCGAGTCATGGAAGCTGCACAACCCCGAACGCAAGCGCGGCCCTCCCAAGGGAATCTCGATCGACAACCTCTGGCTGCTCCCAGCCGACCTCGATCTCTCGGGAGTCGAGATTGACCTAGCTACCCGCATCGGTCGCGAGAATCGCCCTCAAGCTGGCGCTGCAGGAATCGGTGGGACACTTCGACGTGGTCATCGTCGACACCCCGGCCTCGCTCGGCCTGCTCACCATCAACGCACTGGCCGCCGCTAACTGGGTCCTGATACCGATCCAGGCCGAGTTCTACGCCCTCGAGGGCATGGGTCAGCTGATGAACGCCGTACGCGACGTCCAGAAGGCGATCAATCCGAACCTCAGGCTGTTTGGAATCGCCCTGACGATGGTGCAGACCAACAGCAACCTCGGTGAGACGGTAGCTGAGCGCGCACGCAAGCACTTCGGTGACCGTGTGTTCGAGACCGCAATACAGCGCTCAGTCGCCATAGCGGAGGCCCCCCTCGAAGGAGCGCCGATAGTCATCGCCAAGAAGCCCAACAAGTCCAATCCTGGAAGCAAGGCATACTGGGAGCTGGCCAAGGAGGCTGACGCCAGGATCGCGAAGATCCTCGGTGTCTAGTAGCGTCTACTCGACTTTGCTGACGTTGGTGGCGCAGGCGCGACCGTCGGGTGATTCGCCGAGTTCGTACTCGACTTCATCGCCCTCATCGATTGTGCCCGACACATCGGACTTGTGAACGAATACATCGTTACCATCTTCTTTCTCTATGAAGCGAAGCCCTTCACGCGGTTGAACCATTTCACTGTACCCTGAGGCATAGTTCCCCCTCGCCCCGCTCATACTACTTCATCTAAACCGTCTGCGGTGCTGGGAGGAAATCGGTTATCGGCGACTAATTCTCGCCCACTCTCTCAAGAGCGGACTGTTTCGCATCGAGCAGTGCGGCCTCCCATTTCGACTTGAGTTCGGCCTCGAGTGACTTCAAAATCTCCTTGACATCCTTCTTCGAGAGGTCTGTGCGCTTGGCGAACTGCTCCTCAATTTTTGCCATCATCTCGCTTCGCGGTTGCTGGCGAACTCGGCCACCCTCTGCTCCATCTCGACCTCCTGCTCGAGAGCCATCTCCTGGCGGCGCAGGGCGAGGGCGGCCTCCATGGTCTCGCGCTCGGCTCGGAAGCGGCGGTCGAGCTCACCGAGGGCGGCCCGCTCCGACTCCTCCTCTAACTCCTTGATTCTGACATCGACATCGGCCTTCATCTCCTTCTCGAGCGAGGCGCGCTCCTGCTTGAGCTGCTTCTCGAGCTCAGTCTCGCGCTCGCGGCGAGACTCGGATAGGCGTTCTCGCATCTGCATCTCCTGCTCAAGGCGGTGACCCTCGACCTTCCTGTGGACGCCGGTCTCCATGGCCTCGCGCAGGTCCATCTCGACGCGGCGCTGCATGCGCTCCACTTCCTGAGTCGCCTCGAGCTCCAAGCGCTCCTCAGGAAGCCCTGCGGCGCTCATACTCAGTCTCCATCTCCTCCTTGAGCCTGCTTCGTAACTGGGATGAATGGGCCTCTATACGTCGGTCCCTCTCAAGTCAAGCTGTTCGCGTAGGCGATTCTCCTCGCGGCGCAGCCGGTGCAGCATCTCCTCGCGTAGTAAGCGCTCCTCGCGCTCCAGGCCTCGGTCTCGAGTCGTTCCATCTCGTCCTCGAGCTCGGCCCTGAGATCGGCCTCGATCTGCTGCAGGCGCTCCTCGAACAGAATCTCGTTGGCCTTGCGCATCGCACCGTGCATCCCAGAGACCCTCTCGGTCATCTCGGCGATGCGCATCCTCCGCTCGCGGCGGATGCCCGAACGCAGCTTGGACTCCTCATCGAGGCGCTCCCTGGCTCGAGTAACCGACTCCATGCTGGAGGATGCTGCGATGGCGTGCTGGGCACGCAGTGCGGCCAGCTCGTCGATACCTTCGGTATCGTTGTCTTGAGGCGACTTGCTCTCACTCACGGGTTCCCATCCCCGAGTTGACGCTGGTTTCGCAGTATTTGAGAGCGAAGGGTCCGAATCGGCTGATAAAAGCGGTTTGCGCAGACTATCGGAAGCCTCCGGGCTAGAAGGTCACGTTGAACTTGGACTCGCATGCCGGGCACTTGAGTTCGCGAGTGCCGGGCCTCGGCCTAATCCTGAGTGTCCTCTCGCATCCAGGGCAGTCGATCTCAACCTTGACAATCTTGGGAGTCAGAGTGAACGAGCCCATGCAGGCCCCGCAGGAGATGTCCACCGGCCTCTCGTCGGTGCCGGCGACCACAACGGTGTTGCAGTGCGGGCAGGGCAGGGCCTCGTCGGTCAGGGAGTCGATGGTTGGCGGGTGGCTGACGCGGCATACCGCGCCGCAGACTTTGCACTCCTTCTCGCCCAAGCCCGGGGGCAGCATGTGCTCGCAGTGGGCGCATTCCGCAATCGGGGGGGCATACTGGGACTCTATCTCGACTGAATCCGCCATGGCCCCCGATTCCGGGCCGGGTTAATCAAGCGGTCGCAGACTGGTCTTTGTCCGGACCACCTATCGCGACCCTAAGGGCCTCCATCAGGTCATCGCGCAGGTCCCGGACCAAGTCGACCAGCGTGGTCATCCTCTGGGGACCGGTCCCGGTCACCCACATGCCGTTGAGTATGACGATGAGCGCGCTGGCCTCGTGCAGGGCGACGCCCGCTGCCAGCTTAATCTCCCATCCGAGCAGCACGACGCAGACCAGCAACATGGTGATGCCCACGGAAATCGCGATGTTCATTGAGACCGCCCTGCGCGTCCTCTTGGAGAGGTCAATGAACTTGGCCAGCGCCCTCGGGTCCTCGCCGGGAATCAACACGTCGGCTGCGTCGAGATTGACCTGCTCGCCGCTACCCACCGCGACGCCTACGTCGGCTGCGGCGAGCGCTCCGGCGTCGTTGAAGCCGTCCCCGGCCATCAGGGTGACGCGGGCCTTAGAGCGCTCAGAGACCCACTGGGCCTTGCCCTCCGGGTCGACGCCGCCCCGGCATGAGGATGATGGGATGCCTAAGCGCTGTGCGAACGCCTCGACGCTGGCCTGCTCGTCGCCGCTGAGAATCTCGACTGTGACGTCGTTCTCCCTGAGCGCCGATATCAGAGCGTCGACGCCCTCGCGGGCGTCGTCGTGCGCGAACCCGAACGCGGCTACTGCGCGTCCTTCGATGGCGAGCACGCTGGAGCCGTGGCCGGCCTTCCTCGAGCCAGCCAGCGCCGAGTCCACGTCGAGGGGGATCTCAACCCCTCGATCCATCAGCCAGTCAGCGCGGCCCAGCATAACCTGCTGGCCGCGCAGCGTGCCGCTGACACCGGCGTCGCCATCGGCCAATCCGGTGACGTTGCTAGGCTTCAGCGAGCGTTCCTGCGCGAGAGCGAGGATGCTTCTGGCATAGGGGTGGTTGGAGCGCTGCTCCAGTCCTGCTGCAATCTGTAGGACCCTGAGCTCGTTCTCCTCCTCGGAGACGAATAGCCCGGTCATTCGTGGCTGCCCGCTGGTTAGGGTGCCGGTCTTGTCCAGCAGTGCCAGTTCGACGCCGGCAGCCGCCTCCAGAACGTCGCCGCCACGTGCGACCAGTCCCGAGGAGGAGGCGGCAGACAGCGCTGCGGCGTGGGGCACAGGGGCGGCTAGGAGAAGCGAGCAGGGGCACGAAACCACCCAGAGCAGGAGTGTAGTAAGAACTGCTTGAGAAGTGGCTCCGTAGACGAGGTATCCGATGACAGGGGCTCCAATCATGACCAATGGGACCCAGATAGCGGTGAAGCTCTCGATGGCGCTCTGCGTCCTAGTGGGCTGGTCCCGGTACCGCCTGACTAGGTCAATCAGGCTGGATAGCCTAGTATCGTCACCGCCTGCTTGGGCACGGATGACGAGGGGGCCTCGGACGAGCACCAGACCGGCCTCGACAAAGTCATCAGGATTGACCGGTATCGGTATCGGCTCTCCGGTTAGGGGGGCCTTGTCAATCGAGCCGGTGCCCTCGACGACGACGCCGTCGACGGGGACCACTTCCCCTGAGCGGACCTCCACCATGTCACCCGGCTCGATGGCCTCGACCGGGGTCAGCTCCTCATCGTGGCAATTCGCCACCACGAGGGACCGTGTCTCTGGCTGCAGCACGTTCAGCGTTCGGGTCTCGCCCTCCTCGGGCTTGCTGTCGAGCAGTCTTGCCCTGCGTGGCAGCCTGTCCAGTCCGCCCTGCATCGACTCACGGGCCCTAAGCAGGGCCCTGTCCTCAAGATGGGCGGCGAAGCCGACTAGCCCCACCACCATCAGGGCCTCGGCCCACTCCTGCAGGTAGACAGCACCGAAGACGGCTAGCGAAGTGAGGATCTGGAATCCGAGCACCCTGTTCTGGATGCTGGCGAAGGCCTCCTGGAACATCTGGTAGCCGGCGAACAGCACGCCGAAGGCCCCTATGACTGCAGCCAGCACGTCGGGGACGGCGTGAATCCTCTCGACAGCGATGACCCCGAGAATCAAGGGGACTGTCATGGCCGCTCCCAAGAGGCGGATTTGGTCCGGCCTGAGCTTGGAAGACTTTGAGGGAGAGAGCGTGAAGCCGGGGCCGAGTATAGCCTCCATTCGCTGCTCGGATACCGCCCTGAGGGCAGTATCGACCAGCCACAACCTCTGCAGCTCAATCCTGCCGTCGTCCAGACTAACATTCAGGATCCCCGGGATGTCCATCAGCGACGACCGTAGCGCCCTGCGCTCGATTCCAAGTCTGGCGGCGACCTCCCTCGGAGTCAGGCCGACCACGCCGAGCCACTCGACATCGGGGCTATGCCCGAGATTCTCGAGCACCGAAGAGGCACGAGACACCTGTCCCCTACCTATGTCCAGAGAGAGCCTGACGGAGCCCTCGGTGGCCGAGACCCTGCACTGCTTTGATTCCGGGCAGCCTACTGACCGCCCTCGTCGGGCCCTTTATCGCGCAGTCGGGGCAATCCATCCCCCTGATGGCCCACTCGAACTTTGTGGACGCCGTCGGCGGCCAAATCCGCATCGAGCACACCGGTTGCGGATTCGGCAACTGCCTCAATCTCAGGCTCGGGCTCGGGCTCGGGCTTCTCCTTGGCCTTCCGACGCAGGAAGCCCGGCATCCTCAGCGATGGCAGCTTGGGCATGGAGGGTAGGACAGGAGTCTCTTCCGGTTTCTTAGAAACCGGAGTCTCTTCCTCGTCGTCGTCCAGAATGAGGAAGTCCTCTCCTTCCTCGTCCATGGGAAGGCCATTTGGCGGTCCCGCTTGAACATGATGATTCCAGACCGAGCGGTGGAGTCATCAGCCCGTCCCGTACCGCAGCCTCATGGTCGAGCTGCCCGAAGGGCGTGATTGGGAGATGGTGGTATTCGACGTCGACGGTACGCTGATGGACGTGGACGGCTACCACCCAGACCTGATTCCGTTGATTCGCGAGGTCGAGGCCCGTGGGCTTACGGTGTCGCTGGCCTCGGGGCGTACACTGCCCAACGTGACCCCAATCAAGCAGTCACTAGGGGTCTCCGGATTCATCGTCGCCGAGAACGGTGGCATGGTTTGGGACAGCGATCAGGGGCATGAGATAGTGGCTCTGGCTGACGGTTCCAGAGCGAGGGCTGCTGCACAGTGGCTGGCAACCCAGATTGATGGCTTCGACGATGCTGGCATCGAGTCGAACCGCTGGCGTGAGACCGAGTGGTGCCTGTACGAGAAGGAGGACGAGGAACTGATGTGCCAGCTGCTAGCGTACACCGAGTGGTCCGACCTCATCGTCGTCTCCACGGGTTTCGCCATCCACATCACAGCCCCTGGAGTGGACAAGGCCTCAGGGCTGCGAGTGGCCTTCGAGCAGCGTGGCATCGACCCTAGTAGGGTCCTGGTCTGCGGCGATGCCCCCAACGACGTCTCGATGTTCGAAATGTGCGGTTTCTCGGTAGCGGTCAACGACGCTCACGACGGCGTCGCCGAGGCCGCTGACCTGCTGACACAGGCCCGTGGTACCGAGGGCTCGGTCGAGCTGCTGCGGGCCCTAATCGATACGCTGTGAGCTTTGGTGGTGCAGGCGGCAGGATTCGAACCTGCGAAGCACTACGCATCGGATCTTGAGCCCGACCCCTTTGACCACTCGGGTACACCTGCGGCGCTGGGATGGAAGTTTGGCTCTTGATACCCACGCCTCGGGGCAGGCTCGCAGCGGATGCGAGGAATTGTTCAATAGTCCCCTGCGGCCCACTCGTCACGGGTTGCTCTGATGAACGATGGAGGCGATGCTCCTAGGCTCAACAAGCACCAGCTGCTGACCATCGAGAAGTCGCTTTTCGAGCTCGCTCGCAAGCAGAAGTCGCAGGCCATCCCCGTCGACCTCCCTGTTCCCGCCTTCTGGTCTTCCGTTGGCCAGCTCCTGCAGCACCTCGAGGCCGATCTGGCTGAGACCATCAGGGACAGGGGCATGACCGCCGAGGCACAGCTGAAGTCGCGCAGGCTCGGCACCATACGGACCTGCGTCAGTGACCTGACTCGTCTACGTCTCAACGCCTTCACCGAGCACGCCGTGCTCTCAAACCTGCTGAAGTCGCCGCAAGGCGATACGGTGAGCGTCTCGGCGAGCTTCCAGAGCCTCGACTGGGAGAGACATGATCCGTCCGAGAGGGCCTATCACTCAGGAGTCGGCCACCTGGTCGAGAAGTACAAACACGAGGTTTCCTGGAACGCACTGCTGCGCGGCTCCGGCGGTGAGATGCCGAGTTCACCTGAGGTGGGCGGGCACGAGCCGCTCACCGAGTTCGTGGAGCGCGACGATGCGGTTTCCCAGCCAACGCCCGATGCGCCAAGCGAACCACCCCCAAGCACCTGGGACGACCCCGAAATCGACGAGGAGGACAGGATACGCCAAATCGACGCCTTTCCCGACCGTCCCACCGGAGCGGCCAGCCCCGAGCCGCCCCGGAGCCGGTCCCCGAGGACAGCGGCCTGCGCCGCATCCTGGTCCTACAGGACCTAGACGACCCCATCATCACCGAAGACGGCTCGGAGATTACCCTGACCGCGGGTGATGTCGAATCGTGTCCGGCCGCAATCGCCGACAATCTCATCGCGGCCGGAATGGCCGAGCCTGCCCCTTTGTAGAACAATGACTTAGTGTCGTCGAATCGGGAAGTGGCTCACCAAAGGTGAGCCAATGGGTAAGACAATCACTAGGAAGCAAGTAGTAGAACTGAGGAAGGAATTCGATGCCGAGCCCTCGAACAAGGTCGCTCAGAACGCGGTGACCAACGTCCAACTGCCCGACCTGACACTGAACAGGGATCTGGTACAGGACATCGACGACTCGTTCAGCATCAAGTTGGACGACTGGAAGGTCACGGCCCAGATGAGGACTGGTCGGTGCTGGCTGTTCGCCACTCTCAACCTGTTCAGGGTCGGGGCGATGAAGAAGATGAAACTCAAGAACTTCGAGTTCAGCCAGGCCCACATCCACTTCTGGGACAAGTTCGAGCGTTCCAACCACCTGCTCGAGGCGATTATCGAGACCTCCGACCGCCCGGTCGACGACCGCACCATCCACTTCTTGCTCTCCGACCCGATAGGCGACGGTGGGCAGTGGAACATGGCGACGAACCTAGTTCGAAAGCACGGCCTAGTGCCCAAGACGGCATACCCCGAGTCCAATTCCAGCAGCGCGACACGCTGGATGAACGCCGAGCTGAAGGACATACTGCGCAGCTCGGCTAGCGAGATCAGGGCGATAATTGACGGAGGGGGGACCGTGGAAGAGGCGAGGGCGCACAAGGAGAAGCGCATAGCCGACATCTGGAGGATGCTGTGCATCCACTTGGGCACGCCTCCGAAGACATTCAACTGGCAGTGGCGAGACAAGGATGGCGAGTTCCACCGTAATGGAAGGATGACTCCGCAGCAATTCGCCGCCGAGTTCGTCGACATCGAATGGGAGGACTACGTCTGCATCGTCAACGACCCGCGCAACGAGTACTACAGGACTTACACCGTCGACTTCCTGCAGAACGTCGCCGGCGGGCCACCGGTGGTCTACCTGAACGTGCCGAGCAAGGATATGAAGGCGATTACCCAGAAGTTGCTCGAGGATGGAATTCCTGTCTGGATGGGGTGCGACGTGGGCAAGGAGATGGATCGCAAGAGAGGGTTGTGGGATGCCGACTTGTTCGATGTCGAGGGCCTATACGGGGTCGAGTACGGTATGGACAAGGCCGACCGGCTACGCCACAACCAGACCATGATGACCCACGCGATGCTGTTCACGGGAGTCGATGTGGTGAACGGTAGGCCACGCCGCTGGCGCGTCGAGAACTCATGGGGCCAGGACACCGGACAGAAGGGCTACTACACGATGAACGACAGTTGGTATGACCAGTACATGTTCGAAATCGCCGCTCCCAAGGACTACCTGACAGAGAAGATGTTGGAGGGGTTGGAGACCGAGCCAGTGGTTCTACCGGCCTGGGACCCAATGGGTAGCCTAGCCTAGGTTGCGTAGGTTGATCTCGATAGTGACCGAGTCGGGAATAGGGATCCTGAGGACCTTCCTCAGTGCCTTCTCGTCCTTCGCGGTGTTGGTGACCAGCTCGAGCAATCGCTTGTGGACTCTCATCTCCCAGTGATCCCAGGTCTCGGAGCCCTCTCCGTCTGGACTCTTGCGGCAGGGGACTACAAGTCGGCGAGTGGGTAGCGGTATTGGACCGCGTAGGTTGACACCGGTCTCCTCTGAGATTGCCTTGATCTGTCCGCAGACGCCGTCGACGTCAGAGTGGTTCTCTCCAGTCAGCTTGATGGTGGTGACGACTGGCATCAACTCACCGCTAACCGAATCACTTCTTCTCGATCTTCATGCAGACGCCAGCGGCCACGGTCTTGCCCATATCGCGGATTGCGAAACGGGCGAGCTGCGGGAACGTATCCATCTGCTCAATCGCCATTGGCTTGGTTGGTCCGAAGCGGACGAGGCAAGCATCTCCGGTCTTCAGGAAGGCCGGGTTGGCCTCCTTCACACCCTTCGTCGTCTTCTCGAGCAACTCGACGAATCGAACTGCGACCTGAGATGTGTGGGCGTGGAACACCGGGGTGTAGTTGACACCTATCGCCTTCGGGATGTCCATGAGCTGAATCTGTCCGACGAATGTCTCGTCGTGGCGCACGAACATGGGCGGGTTGTCGGTGTAGCCCGCGACGTCGCCTCGGCGGATGTCATCGGCTGAAAGTCCGCGGACGTTGAAGCCAACGTTGTCGCCTGGCTCGGCCTTGTCGACCATCGTGTGGTGCATCTCTATGCTCTTGACCTCAGCCGACTGCTGGCTCGGGTTGAATGTGACCGTCTTGCCAGCATGCAGGACACCGGTCTCGATCTTGCCGACCGGGACAGTTCCGATTCCACTAATCTTGTAGACGTCCTGGATTGGTAGGCGCAGAGGCATATCGGTTGGCTTCGGAGGCATCTGGATTGCGTCTATTGCCTCGAAGAGAGTTGGTCCGTTGTACCAAGGTGACTTGTCGCTCTTGTTGAAGATGTTGTCACCGTCGAACGCGCTGCATGGTATGAAGGGGATCTCGTCGGTATTGAAACCGGCCATCTTCAGGAGGTTAGTTACCTCGGCAACGACGCTGTTGTACTTGTCCTGTGACCAGTCTACACCGCTGATGTCCATCTTGTTGACGTTGACAATCAGCTGCTGAACACCGAGGACGCGGGCCAAGAAGGCGTGCTCCTTGGTCTGAGCGTTCACACCGTCGTTGGCTGCGACGTTCAGAACAGCGGCATCAGCCTGGCTGGTACCGGTAATCATGTTCTTCACGAAGTCTCGGTGGCCAGGTGCGTCGATGACGGTGAAGTAGTAGTTAGGAGTGTAGAACTCCTTGTGAGCGACGTCGATGGTGATTCCACGCTCGCGCTCCTCCTTCAGTCCGTCCATCACGTAGGCGAATCCGAATCCGGCCTTGCCTCGCTCTGCTGCTTCCTGCTCGAACTTGTCAATAACGTGCTGCTCGATGTGACCACTGTCTAGCAGTAGTCTGCCGACGGTCGTCGACTTACCGTGGTCCACGTGACCAACGAATACTATATTCAAATGCGGCTTCTTCTTATCTTCCCACTGTGAACCCATAATGTACACCTTTGAGTGTCCCGCCGACCGAGGGGGTGTATATGAATCT
>BPDA01000032.1 GCA_019654055.1 Methanobacteriota archaeon
GGTTTATCCATCCGGGCACGTCGGTCAGGAAAATCGTCGCCGGCCACCAAGCTGAGTCCAGCCACTGCATCTGTTGCATCATTATGGCACCGACGGCCGAACCCTCGCGCCGAAACTGCTCGGGAACCGTCATGTCGATGGATATCTCCCTGCCTAGGCTGGCTTGGAGGTCGACTGTCTCGGGAATATCATGAATCATAACCTCCGTCCTGCTTCCTGCCTCTCTGTTGATGAGCAGTATGTGGACCCAATCCAGCCTGTCGGAGAGGACGTAGTGAGTCGATGTGGTGACCTCTGTAATCTCACCGACCGTCCTAATCTCGAAGATTGCATCGAGGCCGAGGTCCGTGGGCACACCCACGCTCAGACCCTGCAGGGTGAGCAGTAGGTCCTGGCCGTTGACACCGTAGACTTGGAACATGAACTCGCTGTGTGCGGGGACCCATCCCTCGAGTCCCAGACTGATTGTCCAATCTTGGCCGTTGACTTCGTTCGACCTAGATATGGATAGATCAATCGTCGGAGGTAGATCGGGGAGCCATGCCCTCAAGTGGAATCCATCAGCGATTCCCGTGGGAGCTGACTGGAAAGCGAATCCGTGAACCCAAGTCGGCGCCTTGAGGGAGCCGTCGCCGTGTACTGCCTCCACAGTGAGGTCGAACATGGAGTCTGCCTCGAGTTGGATGCCAAAGGAAAAGTCCTCTCCGGACTCGGAGCTGGTAGAGATATCCGAAGTAATACCTGACAGGACGCTGTTGACAGATCTGCCGAGATCAGCGAAACCGCTGATGAAGAAAGCGACCCCCGAAAGTCCGTTCGATGTGTTTAGCTCGGGGACATCGAGGCTTGCTCCGGAGTCGGTTCCCGTCGGAATCTGTACCCCGACAGTCGAAGGAAGTGGATCGATCGAAGCCAACACAGAGAGTGGGTCTCCTCCGACAGTCGGTGCGTGGTCGACGTTGATGTTCAGAGCACGGTCTCCTGACACCGAAATCTGAGCGGTTCCCCTGCCGGCGGGGCCAGTGGCCCCGAACTCCGCGGGATCCGTCCAACTGACCTCGCTCAGACCAGTGAGTCTGGCAGAGATTGTTGAGGTCTGGGACTCTTGGTCGTGATGGAAGAGGAAGTGGTCGCCTGTCATGCTGACGGGATTGGTCGAGTTGCTGATCTGTGCCTCGATGGATGATATGGGCGTGGACGAGGACCAACCTGTCATGCTGCCTGAGGATGTGCTGAATGAGTCGGGAACCCCGGTGATTACAGCCGCTTGGCGCTGCGTGTCGTCCTTGCCCGCGTAGGTCACCGACCCTATGGCCGAGGAGGCGAGATACTCCATCCCACTCGGAGTAACATGGATGGATAAGTTGCTGGGTATGTCACTGAGTACCAGGGACTCGAAGGAGGCGTCATCGAGCGTTCCCGAGTGATAGTCGATGTATGTGAATGAGAAGCTCTCGTCGGATACCGTGCGGAGTATCGCAGTCTGTTCATCCAACTCGTTGTCGTCAATCAGGGAGAATGCGATGAGTCCGCTGAAGCTAAGGCTAGCCGCCACTGGTGTCAGAGGCGTGACTGGTCCGTTCCGGCCTTGGACCGTTTCCATCTCACTGTCTCTAGCCAGCATCAGGTGGTCGCCGGTACCAATCGGGTGGTCACTCGAGCCTATCTGGACCGTTAGGCTGGTTAGGGGCATTTCGAATCTGGTTACCAGCCAGTTGTCGGTGAGAAGCAGGTGGACCGTCCTGCCCTCGAGACCGCTGGTCCCATCGACGCCTCCGCTAATCACATCGACCACGGCTGAGGGAACGTCGTTCAGGATGGTTCCTATGTCTAGGAACAGGTCGACTATGTTGATTAGGACGTTGTCAACTATCTTTGAGACGAAGTCGAGGCTGTCCTCCGAATCGAGTGCGCTATCGCTCGATCCTCCACTGAGTTCGAATGATCCGTAGAGGACCAGTGCCGTGGGCAGGTCCCTCGCTGTGATGTGTATCTTCCTGTGGTCCTCGACAGCGCCCTCCCTGATGAACCACGAGTCGTAGTCGAGTTCCTCCAATGATTGCACCGATCGTAGGAGAATCAGGGTCTTCGGAGGATTAGCCGGATTGACCGGGAGAGTGGGGTCGTCCACGTTCTCGCTGTCGTCTCTGGAGAAGTTCTTGATTCCGATGATGAACCCGAGCCTCTGAGGGAGCTCGCCCGGTAGTTGTGATTGCGAACCGTCGGAGCCGAGCATGCGGAAGACGCGCTCTATCTCGCCTTCCGACAACGACCCCTTCGGCAGCCCCCTCAGCCACCCTGTGGAATCCGTCACGTTACCTCTGCCACCGTCGCTGGACTCCTCCGGGGGGAGTTCTGACCTGTTCTCGTGGAAGTGTATGTGCAAGTCAGTTCTCTCGTCTGCCCAATACTCAATCGTGGTCAGGCCCCTCTCACCGTCGACGATGCTGTTCTCGGGCAGAACGCTATCTGTCCTGATGACCACGTCGGCCTCCTCGGGGATGACCACGGCCTGCTTGTTGGGGTGGAATGACAACTCGATGTAGGCCAGTTCCCAGAGGTCCCTGTCCCCATTGTCGTCAGGCGGCGAGAAGTGCATGTAGCCGAAGCCGGCCGAGAATCCGCAGTTCAATTCGGCGTAGGTGGAGAAGAGCATCTCGTCGGGGGAGTACCTGTCCGGGCAGTCCCCCCCACCGGGGTTCCTGAATTCGATGGCATATGGCGCGGCGATTGAAGCGAAGGTGATTCCGGACTCGTCCGCTCCTTGGTTGATGAATCCCAGAGTGAGGGCCTGAATGAGGGTGAACACTAGGTCCGCGCTGGCTCCCGTGATGTCGAAGTAGAACCTCTCAATCCCCACTCTGAGAGTGAAGTCATCGGGTTGGGCAGTGAATCTCGAGTCTACTACCCAGATGTAGGTCTCGCCCTCTCCGAGGGCGAGAATGGAATCCTGTCCCGAATATGCGAACGCCTTAATCAGTGAGACCTGAAGGGAATCCATCTGATTCCAGTCTAGGTCGTTCTGGCTCGACTCGAGCACCTTGACGGAGTAGGAGATGCCTGGCTCAATCCACAGCGTGCCTCCCTCCACACCCCATCCACCGAGGAACTCCCAAGCGATCTTCAGTCCCACCTCGATATCGTCGTCCCCATCATTGTCGACATCAATCTCGTGAAGGAGTGGTTCGGAGTTGATGTCGAATAGTGAAAGCAGGTTGGCTGAGAAAGTCACCACCTCGAAGGTCTGGATCTTGTTCCCATCGAGGTCGATATACTCCGTCCAAATCACGTAGTCGGTCAGGTTCACCAGAGTCTGCCAGATGTTGTCGACCTGGCCCGGGGGGCTGCTGCTGGGATCCAACAGCAGGTTGTATGGGCCCGGATGCTGCGGCTGCGGCGGGGTGGTCGTGACCATGCTCGCCCCGTCTATCGCCCCGTCCACGTTTGCCAGAGGGTCCGAAGCTCCCGTCGGAATCACCGAGTTGTGGACTCCTTCTATGACCGGCTGGGCCAGTTGCGCGACGGAGTTGCTGTCGAGTATCTCCTGTCGCTCCCCGAGGACCTCAGACAGCTGGTCGAGTATCTCGAAGTCCTGAGACTCTATTCTCGCCTCAGCGCTGACCGCGGAGAACGGCGAGAGGATAGGGAGGAGGAACAGCAGGGCCATCAGCAAGGTGTGCGAATTGCCTGTCCTCGGAGCCCTGCAGACCAGCCGGACACCACTGTTGTCCATGTTCGCACCTCCTAGAGGTGCGCTATAGGGTATTGCCCTACAGGAACCGGCTTTGCATCGAATAGCCACACTGGCTGAATCATCCTAAGCTGACCGACTCAATCGAGCCGCAGTGTGGGCATGCCGTCCTGGCAGCGTCTACGCCAGATGGCAGTTCTACCTCGAACTTCTTGTCACACGAGGAGCAATTCTGGCGGACTGTCCTATCTTGCTCGGGCTCCTCCTGCTCGGGCCGGAACACCTCGGTCTCACTGTCGCCCGGGGTCCAGTTGGAGGCTGCTTCCTCAGTTGGAGAGTCATGCGAGAACTCGATCTCATCCTTGTCGACTGCGTCATCCTCGCCCTCGAACTCCGATAGTAGATTGCTAACGTCTCCAGAACCAGAGGGAGCCGTCTCCGAGGAAAATTTCAGCAGTTCAGCGATGTCGGGGTCAATGTCAGCGTCATCCGACTCGCCCATGGCAGTAGCGATACCCTGGCTGGAGCCCGACATGCCGCTGGAGAAGTCGCCGAATACCTGCTGGGAGGGGCTCTCGGTCTGCATGGTGGGCTCGCCTCCCCCCCACATGGCCTTCTGCTCCTCTGCTGAGGGTGGTGCGGCAACAGGCTCGTCCTCGTCCTCCTCTGCAATCATCGCTGCTAGTCTGCGATTGGACATGAAGCGCCAAACCAGCATCACAAGCAGGATGGTCACCACAAGGGCCCCTGCAGCCATTAGACCCAACTGCATCAAGTCGAGTTCGTCGCCCTCGGTACCACTGAACACGTTCACGAGAACCTCGAACTCAGAAACCAGACCGGCGTCGTTCTCGATCTGGCAGACCACGGTCACGGGGCCGGAGGTCTCGAAGCTCCACAGCACCGAGTCGCCGAATCCGTCGCCGTCGTTCCTCGGGTCCCCATCGGAGTTCGAGTCGACGTCGCCTTGGAAGTCCCATGAGAACAGCAGGTTGTTCGACTCGGCATCACTAACGTTGGCCTCGAATCGGAAGGTCTGGCCCACTTGGAGTTCCAACTCCTCCTGATGTGTGCCGATTACCGGTGGAGTGGAATCGTACAGACTGATGGTCGCAGAGTCCTCGGACGCCAGCCCCGAGTTGTCCGTGACACGCAGTGTGATGGTATGGGGTCCGGCGGCGTAACTGGAGTTGAACAGGTGACTGAACACGGTAGCTCCCTCGTCTGTTCCCGCGTTCGAGCGCATCAGGACGTCATCGACTAGCCACTCGATGGTCGCGATCCCCCAGTTGTCGCTCACCACCGCGCTTAGTACCACATCGTCCCCGAACGAGCGCTCAAGAACTGAAGATGCTCCGATGCTCACTTCGGGCGCGGAAATGTCGGCAATCTCGATTGTCTGGTAAGCGCTGGCGCTGCGCCCGTCGGTAGCCACCACGGTCAGCCTGATGGTGACGTTGGTCGGACCCGACCAGCTCACGTTCACCGAGGACCCGGCGGTGTCATCGACGCCGTCCCCGTTGGTGTCCCAGTGGAAACCTGACTCGGGGATCTGGCCTGAATTGTTCGGAGTCTGCGTCGCGTCAAGGGTGACGATGTCGCCGACGTTGATCATCTCGAGGGAGACACCCCCGCTAATTACCGGCTCCAGCACGGGGGTCAGCGAGAGAGTCACAGTGACTGCGATGTCCTCGGTGCCCGCGCCTCCGCCGGCTGGACCGGCCCTGTTATCGACCACTAGGTAGAGTTCCTCGCCCTCGTAGGTCTCGGTGGCCAGCCATACCATGTCGCGCTCCTGCATGATGAGGAGCATGTCAGTACCCTCGACGCGTGAGGCGGCGGTGCCGCCCTGCTCGTACAGAGCGACCTGTGACGAAGTCATCAGGAAGACGTCTGGAGCCCCCTCCATGGTGTTGGCCTCCATCCTGACCTGAGTGCCGGCGTCGACTACGAACGGCCCATGCAGGACCGAGTGCTCGCCGGGGTCAAGTCGAACGATGGTGTCGGCGAGTGTGAACGGCCCGGCGGTGACTGTCGCCGAATCGAGAGATATCGATGCCATCGAACCACCCTGAGCCCCCCCTCCTCCATCCTGCGGGTGAGCCAAGTTGTCTAGGACGAGGTACCATCGAGTCGTCTCCCTGTCATCGGGGACGGTCCAGTGCCAGGACCCGGTCCCGTTGAAGTCCTCGAAGACTGAGTTCCTCTCCCATATCGAATCGCTTCGGTAGACCTGCTCGTTCTGGTACACGGAAATCGAGTTGACCGAGAACATGAGGATGTCGATGTTGGAATTCGTGGTGAGGTCGAAGGATAGGATCTCGCCTGGCTCCAGCTCGCCAAGATCCACCCTCACGCACGACTGGTCAGCGGCATCCCAACTCGCCGGCATCATCGACTGATCGGCGTTAGTGCACGAGATTACGCCCTTCGAGTCAGCTTGGGCGACAGGGGCCGAACTGAGTAGTAGCACGGCGATTAGCAGGGTGGCGGACGCTCGGCGCACGCAGAACGGTTCGCCCTCTGCTTTTGAATCGTATCGCAGTCGCGTTCATCCAATGCTCAAGCATTGAGGATTGATTTTCTACCCGCTTTGCACTAGTCAGGAGCTGCGTGGAATCGGGGTTGACGGAAACCATCTGAGGACTACTACGTCGCCTATCGATCTGACCCAGTTCCAAGGTATGGCGACGTGAATCCGCCCCTCGACCAGATCGGCTGGCGGGTCAGCCACGAAGATGTGCGTGCAGGTCCAGCCGTCGGTGTCGATGACTGTGTCGTGGACCGTGCCGAGCAGTCTTCCGCTCGGCATGATTACGGGAAGACCCCGAATCTCTGACACTTGCCGGTCTGCCATCGACTGCCGCCGAGAATCAACAGGCATCAATCTGACGGCCGCATCGGGCCTACTTGCCGCGGTTTTTGTTGGCCTTCAGGCTGGGCCGGAGCTTCTCTGCGCCCTTGCCCTTGTTCATCAGTCCGCGACCGCGCTTGCCCGCGCTCGTCTTGCCGCGGAACGCGCGCCCGCGGTGGCTGTTGCCGCTGGACACCCAACCGAGTTGCTTGTCCGACTTGATGACGGGGTGTGACGGGTCAAGCATGATGACCTCGTAGAACTTGTTCTTGCCGTCCTCTCCGACCCAGTACGAGTTCAGGACCTCGAGGTTCGGGTAGCGCCTGCTGACCCTCTCCTCGGCCATGCGCTGGATCGACTTGCCCATTGTAATCTTCTTGATACCTGCCTTGGAAGGCTTTCGCTTCATGTGGACCTTGCTCTTGCGCAGTCCGCCTCGACGGACGCGGGTCCTAACAACGACTACTCCCTGCTTGGCCTTGTAGCCGACCCTTCGAGCAGCATCTATGCGGGTTGGTTTCTCGATTCTCTGATACACGGGCTCTCGTCTCCAACTCGCCATGCGGTCGCGTCGGTACCTAGGCGGCAGTGATGCCTTGGGAGTCTTCCAAAGTGACCTAACATGCTGTTGAACACCCATTGTCAGACCCCGTTGCGGCCTGCCGACCAAACCCCCCTTTATCAGTCTGCCCACATTGCTCAAAGAGTGTCTGAGAGGGTTATTGGTCCGCGCTCCCGGACTTGAACCGGGGACCCCCTGATGGCTGCCTACAACCAAGTGTTTCCAGTCTACAGTCAGGTGCTCTAGCCAACTGAGCTAAGCGCGGCCATACCAGTCGAGTGACCTTCCACTTATCTCGCTTTCCGGAGACCCTCCGATAATCGCCCCGGTCGGCCTGCAATACCCCTCAACGGTTAAGAAGGCTGAGAAGCGCACTTCGTGAAGTAGGCAGCAATGCCAGGGATGCACTGGGGTACGATGAATGGTTGAGGCGCCGGCATCAGCGATTGACCAGATACCCGACGGTAGAATTCCGACTGCGCTCACCGACCGAGAGCTCGAGTCGTACGGACCTCCTGACCCCCGAATCCTAGTCTGTGGGTGCGGAGGCTCTGGCAACAACACGATGAATCGAATCACTCACATCGGCGTCGAGGGAGCGGTCACTGTCGCAATCAACACCGACAAGCAGCACCTCGACCACACTAGGGCGATGCAGAAGCTGCTGGTCGGCAGGCACATCACCCGTGGACTAGGTGCTGGAGGAGATCCGGTAACCGGACGGCGTTGCGCCGAGGCCGGCAGAGACGTCATCACGAAGATCGTTGGTGGGGCCGACCTAGTGTTCGTCACCGCCGGTCTGGGTGGTGGTACGGGAACCGGAATCGCCCCAATCGTGGCCGAGGAGGCCAAGCGCTCGGGTGCTCTCGTCGTCGCTGTCGTGACGACTCCGTTCTCGGTCGAGCGCAGGCAACGGATGCAGCGGGCGCTCGAGGGGCTGGAGCTGCTCAGGAATGCTGCCGACGCGGTTCTGGTTCTGGACAACAACAGGCTGCTCCACTTCGTCCCGAACCTGCCTCTCGACGAGGCCTTCAGCATCATGGACCAACTCATCGCTGAGATAGTGAAGGGAGTGGTTGAGACCATCACCCTGCCGAGCCTGATCAACCTCGACTTCGCAGACGTCCGTGCAATCATGAAGGGAGGGGGCGTGACGATGATGCTCTACGGCGAGAGCGACCAAGGCCCAGAGGAGGTCGTCCATGAGTCACTCAACCACCCGCTACTCGACATCGAGATAGACGGAGCGACAGGTGCTCTCATCCACGTGACCGGTGGTCCGTACATGACGCTGGAGCAGGCCAACCAGGTCTGTGATCTGATGACGGCAAGACTCTCACCGGACGCCAACGTAATCTTCGGGGCGAGGCAGGACCCTGCCTTCGGAGACACAATCAAGGTGATGTCGATAATCACCGGAGTTGCCAACAGCCGGCTCGAAAGCGAGATGATGAGCGCGGATATGCTCGGAGAGGCCCTCAATATCTCGAGGAAGGCTCGCAGTACCCCGGAAGGCGGATTCCATCGCTTCGATTGAGGTTGAACCAGAACGGAGTAAGTCTCAAACAGGGGCGATAAGGGGCCAAATCATGCAGATGCAGCGTGCTGCAAGTGGCTTCGGACTCGCTCTGTTGCTAGTCCTGTCAACCGTGGCCGCGCCCGCGAGCGCGCAGGATGCGGTCCAAGACCCCAAGCAACCCTCGTGACAACCCGCACATGCACTTCTGGGGAGACAGTGGCCTGAACAACTGCTGGACACACTTCGATGGGAACGATTCTGCAGGCTCTGCTAGCGAGGGATATGGTGAAGAAACTTTCCTGAGGGTGAACAGGTAGAAGTTGAATTCAGTTGTAAGATGCAGGAGAATCTCAAGCAGGACCTATACCTAGATGGTAATGGGACCTTGACCTTCGAATTCGTGGTTAGCGTTTGGTCTGCAGACGCTTGCGATGGCGATCAACAAGAGTGCATTCCACTTACTTTCACACTGATGAAAGGGTCCACAGAGATAGCAAAGCAGGAGTTTCCTAACGTGAATAAGGATGGGGATGATGAGGTAATACAGTGGAATCTGAATGCCAATGAGACCATGGAGCGCTGGAACAGAAGCATTGAGGAGCCTGAGATTCATGTCCAGTTCTCATGGCCTGGATACAACGGATGGGAATGCATTTGATTGTTCGATTGTACTGGAGAGTTCAGATTCTTTACACTAACAATGCCGAGAACTACACCGTAGAGGCAACTTCCCCGTTGTCAACCAGACCATCCCAGGAGAGGGGAGGTGATGGTGGAGGGAATGGTGGGCTGTCTCAGACGCTCTGCCGGATTCGGTCTGGTAGCAGGCATCGGCGCATTGGCGCTGGCTGCAGTCGGTGCCAGCAGGTTCTCTCGCGAAGAGTGATGTCGTGTTCGACTGGGTCTCGGCCATCGTAGCCTCGATGTTCGGAACCGGTGAGACCATCGATGAGATTCTCGAAGAGGAGTGATCACAGGTCGCCCACGGCGACGTCGGACTCCTCTCCGCTCTCGAGCTCCTTGATTCGCACATTCCCCGCTGCCCACTCCTCCGGCATCACCATCACGAGCCTCTGAGCACCGGTGCGCTCGGCATGGCGGAAGGCCCACTTCATGCGCTTGTCCTCGAGAACCAAGTCGACTGTTCGCCCGCTCGCCCTGAGCTTGGTCGCCACGGACATCGCTGCCCCTCGCAGGTCCTCGTTGATCGCAATCACGATGTCCTCGTTGCCCGAAGCCAGCTCTGGGACCAGTCCCTTGTCCATCAGCAGCTCCATGATCACCATGTCACCGAATCCGAAGCCGGTGGCAGGCATGTCGTTGCCGCCGAGGCTTGAGAGGAGTCGGTCGTAGCGCCCACCGCCGCAGATGGCGCGGAGCTGTCCTGCGCGGTCGTGTGCCTCGAAGACGGGGCCAGTGTAGTAGGCGAGCCCGCGAACCACCGAGGCGTCGAAGGCGACCCAGTCTGCGATGCCATAGGCATCGATGAGATCGAACAACGCTGCGAGTTCCGAGACGGCTGCGCTGTCGCCACCGAGTGCGGCTGCGAGGGAATCCAGATCGTCAACCCCCAGTGTAGACTGGATTGTGGCGACCGCATCCTCTCCGAGCCCCTGCTCGGCCAGTTGCGCTGCCACCACATCGTCGGGCAGCTTGTCCATCTTGTCGACGATTATGCAGGTGGCGGCGAAGGCGTCACCTGAGATGCCGAGCGAGCCGAGCACCTCCTCCAGCACCTTACGGCTGCTGATTCTAATCACTAGATCGTCTGCTGTCAGCCCCACTCCTTCGAAGAAGTTCACTAGGACGGAGAGAAGTTCCACGTCGGCCTCTAGCGCGTCGCTGCCCCAGATGTCGACATTCCACTGGTAGTGCTCGCGCCCGCGTCCGCGTTGCGTACGCTCGTACCTCCAGCACTGTGGGATTGAGAACCACTTGATTGGCGTCGGGAGGGCACCCGCCCTAGCCATCACCATGCGCGCGAGGGATGGGGTCATCTCGGGGCGAAGGGCGACCTTGCGTTCGCCCTTGTCCTCGAAGTTGTAGAGTTGCTGTGTTATGTCCTCGCCCTGCTTGCGGGTGTACAGTTCCTCGTGCTCCAGTACCGGTGCGTCGTACTCCTCGAATCCGTGACTGCGGGCGGCGCTGCGGAAGTTGTCGAACAGCCAGCTGCGTATCCGCATGTCCTCGGGATAGAAGTCCCTAGTGCCTCGTACGCCTTGGGTCACGGTCGCGCCACGAACAAGCCCACTTCAAGACCTACGCCGCTCTTTGTACTGCTCAAGGCGTTCTTTACGTGAGATTCGCCCGTCCGAGAGAGGGAAGGCGAATATGCGCAGTGCGAGGAAAGCGAAGAAGCCGAAGGCGGCTGTGTTTGCGGCCCATGTGTAGATGTGATTGTAGCCGAGGGTGTCGCTGAAGTAGGCTATCGAGGCAGTTGAGATGGCCCACAGAACGGTATAGATAGTGAGCATCACAGTGAGGCTTTTGGTGTAACCAGTTGGTGATTCAAAGGTTAGCCAACGATGTAGGAAGTGAGCCTGCCAAGAACTCACGAAGTAGGCGATAGCCCAAGCGGCGGCTGCTGGGAATCGTTCGGAGAGATCCATCCCGTGAAGCCAGTAGTAGAGTGCCGCGAAAATTGCGACGTTGATGCAACCAACCGCGCAATATGTAGCGTACTCGCGTAGCAGTTTGCCCCACGGGTAGTCCTCGCTCACAAGCATTCTATGCACCCGTCCACTCGGCAAGCACCCTCGCTATCTCGACAGGTACGTCCTCAGCCAGAAGCCCTGGCCCGGTGCTCTGTGCCGCTCTGGCACCGGCCTCTCGAAGCAACGCGCAGCCGAGCCTTGCCGCTGGCCAAGCCGCCATACCCTGAGCCAGTAGTCCTCCTATCGTGCCTGCCAGCAAATCTCCTGTGCCTCCAACTGCCATTCGGGAGTGTCCCCCCGAAGCGCGGCATGATCTCCCCTCGGGAGCAGTCAACAGATCCTCTGGTCCGGTGACCACTATGGTTGCAGCCTCTCCGCTGCATCCCTCAAGGGCGTCCGCGGGGGATGACTCGCCCAGCCAGCGCTCGGCCTCCTTGGCATGAGGAGTGGCAACCCCAGTGAGGCCGTCCGGCCATGCACCGTTCGGCAGAGCTCCGATTGCGTCGGCATCGACCACCACTGGTATGTCGTTGTCAGAGGCCTTACTGAGGATCTTCGTCACCGCGTCAGTCGTGGCATCTCACGACCCAGGCCGGGGCCGATGACCAATGCCTGGGCCCCGCGAGGCCCAAAGGCCTCGGCGATTCGAGAGAGTGAGGAATCAGTCAGCATGCCTTCGTCAGGCAGAATCTCGGGAATCAGTGTGGCAGGCCATTCTGCTCTGGCAGCAGCCGCGCTTGGCATCGCGACGTGTACGAGGTCGCAGCCGCTGCGCGCGGCCGCTATGCCTGCGAGCATCGGGGCACCGTGGTAGGGTCCTCCTCCGATGACCCATAGCCGGCCGCGATCACCCTTGCGAGCATTCGCTTCTAGGGGCGGGTACCTACTCGCATCTCCTGGTCCGCAGTCCTCGACCTCGGCGGGCCATGGTAGTGGAGCCACTGATACTTCCCCGGCATCGGGTGAGGTCAACCCCTGCTTCATACTATGGAAGGTCAGGGTGGCGTCAGCTGGCAGCACATCCGGACCACCAAGTCCGGTAGGAATGTCGCAAGCAAGCACGGGGGCCTCGAGCCCGGTAGCCCACGCAGCGACTTCCGCGATTGGGGGCCGGAGGCTCTTCCCGGGTGCTGCTCCGGCCCCCAGCAGGCAGTCAACCACGAGCGAGTGCTTCTCGATAGGGGCGTCGGGCCAGACTCGTACCTCCCCCGCGGCCGCGCGCGCGTCGCGCGCGGTGTCGCCGCGTGATTCGGGATGGCTGGCCAGCACCGTGGTCTGGATGCCCCACTCGCGAAGGTAGCGGGCGGCGACAAATCCGTCCCCCCCGTTATTGCCTGGGCCGCACAGGATTACAATTGGTCCGTCAGCCATCTCCCGAGCAGTGACTGCGAGCGCCATTCCAGCAGCGTCCATCAGGGAGGGTTCTGCTATTCCTAGCGCGTTCGCGTTGCCATCCAGAAACCCACACCTCGGGCCAGCCATCTCCCAGCAGGCCGGCTCACGCATGGCCCTACTCACACAAATTCCGCTTCAACGGTTGTCATTGTGTGGCTGCGGGTCTCACCTACTCGTCGACGAATGAATCAGGGAGTTTGTCACCAGCCTGGAAAGACGAACGGATCATCACCGCCCGGCAGCATGTCGATGGGGCTTCCGCGCCCTCGGGCACGTTACGATACACCGGGCGCGGCTCCAGCTCGAAGTCCCGCGAGAGCACGTACAGAGGCCATGGGGAATCGGAGGTGGGCACCATCCGGTTGACGAGAACGTACTTGTTGAGCGAGACGAAGATGAACGCGGTGACCCCCCAGAACAGCAGGATGATTGAGATGCCGTGTGGGTTGGTAGGATTCCAAGGATCATGCACGTTTGTCAGCAGATCACCGAAGTAGGACAGCATCAGGACGGCAAACATCGCAGGGAACCCGATGTACATGAT
>BPDA01000033.1 GCA_019654055.1 Methanobacteriota archaeon
GTCGAGTTTGACCAAGCCCCCCTTCTCGAAGACCATCTCGCCACCCGAGTCCCTCAGGAGGCCCCAACATGCTGTTGGTCGTGTAGTGCGCGGCCATGTCGTTGACGGAAATCGTGACCGGGAATGCAGGCTTGCCGCCATGCCGCCTGATGAAGCGCCCCGCCGAGTCTATGACCTCGTTCCAGTGCTTGCCAGCGATAATCTCGCCCTTGATCCCATCCAAGGTCCTTCGTGCAACGTGCCCGGCGTCTCGCCAGTGCTTCAAATCCTCCTCGTCAACCATGATCTGACCTCTCGCTCACTGATTACTCCCTCTCTTAGGACCTCGATATCGCTTGACTCGGTTGAATCACAGACCGAATACCACGCTATCAATGTACTGGGACTGCCCCCGGGACAGGTCCCGGATACGTATTCTATCGCCTCACCGTCGCCCGATAGCAGCCGCGCAGCCTCCTCGCAGTCCGTCACCGGCGCCTCCCCGCTCCTGTTGGCGCTGGTCGCTGTCAGCGGCCCGGTGGCCTCGAGCAGGCGTTTGGCACTCGGGTGAGCGACGATTCGGACTGCGACCCTGCCCGCTACCGAGTCGAGAGTCAAGAGCCGCGCGGGCCCTGAGAACGACGGTCAGAAAAACCATCGGGAAAGCCGGCTAGTAGGTCCCTCACATCATTGGGGACCTCGACCAGCTCCTCGGCTTGGGTCAGGCTGGCGACGCCGATACTGACGGGCATGCTGGAAGACCTTTCCTTTCAGTTTGTAGAGTCGATCCAGGCAGGCCGGCTCCGGCAGGCAGCCGAGGGCAGGCTGGGTGGTGGTCGGATAGACGATGCAACCCCCATCGAGGGCGTGGCGGACGGCCTCCTCCATCCCATCACCTACCTGATGTGGCGCCTGCTCGCGGGTGGCAGCGAATCGGCGTGCACGACAATCGAGCCGAAACCCTTTAGATCAACGTTGGACTGATGAGTGTGCCGCTGGGATATTCTAGCCAACTCGTAGGCCCCGAGGTACAGGTTCAGTACCGGCACTAGATAGAGCAGCTTGCGCAGGGCCCGAGCATCCCACATCTGGCTGGTCATTCCGATCCGTCCTCTGCTACCACCGCGAGGCCCAGCATGCGCTGGCCCAGCGAACGCGAGTACGTCACGCCAGTGAGCCGCCAGTACAACCAGTGGGCCGCTAGGATGACGAATACCTGTGCGAGGGAGTGGTCGAAGTCCACTGAGGACCAGAGAGTCAGGTTCCAGGCGTCGATTACCCTCCCACCGGTTTTTGACCATCAGAATAGTGGTGACTATCACCACATCAACCGTGAATGACGCCAACCTCCTGACCCCCGAGGCTAGAATCGCTCCATCTGGCACCGACCAGTGGTCGTCTTGCGACGAGACAATCTGCTTGGCCAGCGTCCCACCGCCGACGTTCAGCTGTATGGGCGAGTCATGGTCCGACATAGGCTCCCTCAGGCCATTCCGAGCAAGTGCCAAGCCTCAAGGTTACGACTCCGCACGTAATCCAACCAGGCTGACCAGTTCTCGTCGCAGCGCAGCGTATCCGGGTCTCCGACGACGATCAGACCGCGCTTGGAGCGGGTCAGGGCAACATTGAGTCGGCGTGAGTCCGAGAGGAAGCCGACGTTGCCATCGCTGTTCGAGCGCACGCACGAGAATAGGATGACTTCCTTCTCCCTTCCTTGATATCCGTCAACCGTGTGGACCTCGACCGAATCGTACCTCCCCGGCACGCTATCGCGAATCGCCCTGACCTGTCCGGCGTAGGGCGTGATAATCCCGATGTCCCGTTGCTCAAGCTCACCGCCGTCCATCAACCCCTCGAGCAAGCGAGCCACCCAAGCGGCTTCGGCGGGATTCTCCTTCGAGGTGCCGTCGGGGGACCTAACCTCTCCCCCCTCTTTTGGCAGGAAAGCCATCGGGCACTCCCAATCGGGCCACAGCAGCCCGGCAGGGGTTTGCCTATCCGAGGCAGCGACACCATCCTCGAGCCTACCTTCGTAGAACCGTTCGTTAGGGAATTCCGAGATCGCGGGATGCATCCTGTACTGCACGCGCAGGAGATGCGGCTCGATTCCGACCTCGACCATCCTCTCGAACAAGGACCGCCCCAGCCCTCCGTTCTGCGCTCGCTGTGAGATAACGGTAGGCGGCAACTGCCGATGATCCCCGACCAATACGACCTGTCGCGCCCCCCGAACCAGCGGTACCAGCGCGGCAGGCTCGGTGGCCTGCGTAGCCTCGTCGATGAGGACTCGGGAGAACCTACGACCATCCAGTAGCTCGTGGCCAGAGCCGATGCAGGTGCAGCACAGCACTTGGGCCCGGTCGAGTATATCATCGCGCATCTGCGACTCTATCTTGCGGACTTCCTTCCACCCCCTGCTGAGATCGCGGTGGGCTAGCCCCTTCTCCTTGCCCCTCATCCCCTTGACGCGACGCGACAGCTTCTCGTTGGACTCCAGCCAGTGATCGAGGTCGCGTCGGAGCGGGTGCTCCTCCATCCTAGCATCCATTGTGGCATCGCGCAGGTTCTCCCGGACCTTAACCGGCTGCCCGAGCCGGACCGCCCTGACGCCGAGGGACAGCAGCCCCTCCAGCAGGTTGTCCACAGCGACGTTGGAGTCAGCAACGGCCAGCACCGTCCCGATGTCCTGCTTGGCCCAGTTCTCCAGTATCCGAACCGCGGTGTAGGTCTTGCCGGTCCCAGGTGGCCCCTGTATCAGAGTGAGTCGGCTGTCCATGGCCGCCCGGGCAGCCTCTCTCTGCGCCTCGTTGAGGTCGGAAGCCAGATGTGCGGGACGGGCACGCGCACCTCCGAGCTCGGGCGCTAGCGAGGCAGTGCCGACTGGGTCGTGGACCATGCCTAGGAGGAGGTCGCGCAGCGGAACTCCGCCATCCTCCTCAAACACTGAGTTGAGGGCATCGCGCATCCTGTCGTGAGCAATTCTGTTCGCACCCCTGTCCATCCTCCAGGTGTCCTTCCGCAGATCAGTAGGGGCCTCAGGCAGGACGATTCGGATGAAGTGCCTAGAACGGTTACTCACTATCGCGTCCACAGGCTTCTCTGAGAGAGGGTTCCGGCGACTCAGCATCACGATGTCCCCCTGTCTGAATCGGTGCATCCCGAAGGCCTGACGATCGCGCCTCTGTAGTTTGACAATACGCTGTCCGAACAACCATCCATCGGTCTTCGCCACTAGGTCGAACAGGGCTATGCCGTTGGCGGCGAGACGGCCGTCGGTCCACTCGCGCAACCTCTTCTCAGTGATTGACAATTCGTCATCCAACTCCCACCTTATCAGATTCAGGTAGGCCTCGTGATGATCCTGACTGCGATTGAACCTCGCAGGGAACTCCTCGGCCTCGTCTGACACGGCCTGATGGCGCACGCGCTATCCCATCACGGTTCCCCAGATTCCCCCTCGCCGTCGGAGACGGCGGGCAGCAACTCCGGGTGAATATTATACGGAGAGTTTCGGCGAGGTCGGCCATCGAGGGGGCCGGGATGTTCGACCGATTCAAGTCGTGGCGGAAGCGAGAGGAGCAGGGCGTCGAGTGCCCGCTCTGCCAGCAGCGCAACCACGAGGACGCCGAGAATTGCTCTCGCTGCTCGTACCAGTTGCAGAAGGCCTCGCACCAGCAGGAAGCGTCAGTGGGCGAGAAGGTCGCCACGGATCTGTTCGACGAGCTGCTGGAGGAGATGGAGGAAGACGATAATGAGGAAACCATCGATTGGAGCAACGCTGCCTTCACGATGGACGACGTCACCATAGACGTCAAGCAGTACGGCAAGGACGACGCGGTCGTCACCAAGCAGAAGCCCAGCTTCGCCTTCACCGCGGATCTCCCTGATTCCAACGACGCCGATGAGGAGGAGTACGAGCTCAAGCCCGAGGACGCACCCGAGTTCGTCACCAAGTTCGAGGTGCCGGAGACCGAGGAGGCACCACTCGAGGTCATAGAGTCCCAGCAGATAGAGCTGGTCCAACCGACCGCTGAAGCCCCCGAGGAGGTCGAAGTCACCTCCGCGAGCGAAGTCCCTGATACCAACGGCTCCGAGCCGCAGCCAGAGCCCGAGAGCGTACCCGAGCCTGAGCCCGAGCCTGAGCCCGAGCCTGAGCCAGAACCCGAGCCTGAGCCCGAGCCGGAACCGACGGAACCCAGCCTCTCCGACCTCACCGTTGACCAGTTGAAGACGATGGCCAACCAGCGCGGCCTCTCGGGCTACTCCAAGCTCAAGAAGGCGGAGATAATCACGCTGCTGGAGACCGAGCCCGAAGGAGAGGGCGAGGCCGAACCCGAGGTCGAGATACCACCGCCCCCGACTGACCTACCTCACCCACCCACCCCTCCTACACTACCTCCGCCCCCAGAGGTAGAGGAGGACCAGGAGCCTATGCCGATTCCACCTCCTCCAACAATCCCCTCGATTCCCAATATTCCGAAACCCCCCAAGACACCGAATTACTGGCCATGGGCACAGCAGGAAGAGTGGTCGGACCGCAAGGTCGCCGGGCAGGTGAAGGCGGCCATGGAGGCGGCCCGCTCTAGGGACATCGCTCAGGCGACGGTTCTGATTGACGAGGTCGGCCCCCATCTGGGCGACCGTCCGAAACTCGTCTACCCAATAGGGGCTCTGCTTCAGAGGATAGGGCGAGGGAAAGCCGTTGACAAGTTGCTGGCAACCGCTCTGAAGGCGCGTCCGAACGACTCCAACGTCGCCACGGCCAAGGCGAAGCTGCGACCCTGAGGCGTCCGTAGCCCTGATTGGTCATGACCCAGCCGCAGGGGTGTGCTTAGGCGAGCGACGACGACCATACGGGTCGGCGACAGGATGGTACTGAGACCCGCATCGAGCGAGCATCACTCCGACTTGCTAGAGGCTTTCGAGGAGACCTGGCCGGAGGTCAGCAGGGCGATGCCGTGGATCAACCCAGATCTCCCCTTCGACACGCAGATCGACGACTTTCTGGCTGAGACCGAACGCATGGGCAAGGCCGGCCTACTGCACCACTGGGTGATGGTGAGGCCTTGGGACGGAGCCCTCCTCGGGCTGATTGGCTTCGATCGAGTGACGCGCTCGAATAGGGCCGTTTGGAATCTCGGTTATTGGGTGCGCAGCTCGGAGCAGCAGCACGGTCTGGCGCGCCGGGCCATCGATGCTACTCTAGGCTGGTTGGGTGAGGGCGAGGCGACCTCGGTCGAGCTCAAGGTCGACCCCCACAACCCAGCAGGTAAGAGCACCGTGATGCGCACCGTGCGAGACTGGAGTGGGGAGAGGTGCGTGGACGGAGACTCGGCGATAACCGTCGCAGGAATCCGAACCCCCCACGAGTGCCACTTGGTGACAATCGGCCCGGGCCTAGGACCTGAGTAAGGCCCGAATCGGGTACGACCCATTGAAAAAACCCCCTTGGGTCGGAATTCTGCCCCCATGGGGCAGGATGAGTGAGAATGCCACCTTCTGAACCCCGTCAGCGTCTGCCGGATGTCGATCCGGAGGAGACCGACGAGTGGATGGAGGCGCTACGCTCCGTCGTAGCCTCTCAAGGGGCCGAAAGAGCGCGCCTACTACTGCACGAATTGATGGCCGAGGCGAACGCCCTGTCTATCCCAATCCGACCATCCTCGCAGACCCCCTACGTTAACTCCATCTCGCTCGAGCAGCAGCCGCCCTACCCCGGCGACCTACGGCTGGAGGAAACCATCCAGAACGTGATACTGTGGAACGCGGCGGTCACAGTATCCGACGCCAACCGACGCCTCGATGGCATTGGGGGACACATCTCCACCTACGCCTCGAGTTCGACGCTATACGAAGTTGGCTTCAACCACGTCTTCAGGGGCAAGCAGCACAACGGCATTGGCGATGCGATCTACGTCCAGGGCCACGCCAGTCCCGGCATCTACGCTCGAGCCTTCCTCGATGGTAGGCTGAGCGAGGAGAAACTGCGCAACTTCAGGCAGGAGGCCTACGGGGTCGGCCTGTCCTCCTACCCCCATCCGAGGCTGATGCCTGAGTTCTGGGAGTATCCGACCGTCTCGATGGGACTCGGTCCTCTGGCCGCAGTGATGCACGCGAGGTTCTGGAAGTACCTACAGCAGCGCGGGCTCGCTGACACGTCTGAGAGCCGAGTCTTCGCCTTCCTTGGAGACGGCGAGATGGACGAGCCGGAATCGGTCGCCTCGATTGCCGTCGCCGGTCGCGAACAACTCGACAACCTCGTGGTTGTCGTGAACTGCAACCTGCAGAGACTGGACGGCCCGGTGAGGGGTAATGCGAAGATAATCCAGGAGCTTGAGGGCCTCTACCGGGGTGCCGGATGGACCGTCATCAAGGTGCTCTGGGGGTCGGGTTGGGACCGCGTCCTACAGAACGACTCTGGAGGGGAGCTGCTTTCGCGCTTCGAGCAGATAGCAGACGGCGACTGGCAGCGGATGAGCACGCTCACGCCCTCCGAGTTCCGCACGGAACTGTTCTCGGGAAGCCCCGGGCTTGAGGCACTGGGTGCCTCACTGTCCGACGATGATATCGATGGCCTAACGCGTGGCGGCCACGACCCGCTCAAGGTCTACGCCGCCTACGAGGCTGCCCTAGCAGCGGACGGACCCGCGGTGATACTCGCCCATACCGTGAAGGGATGGGGGATCGACTCGTTCGAGGGCAGGAACTCGACCCACCAGAAGAAGAAGTTGGAGCTCGACGACCTCATCGCCTACAGGGACGCACTCGGCCTTGCCATAGCCGACTCCGACCTTGAGGACAGCCCCTTCTACACTCTCGACGAAGAGTCCGACGAGGCGGAGTACATGATGCAGAGGACATCCGCGATGGGTGGCCCACTGCCGTCGCGAGATCCCTCTGCTATAGAATTGGAACTCCCGGGCGAAGGAGCCTACGCCGCTTTCGACGAGGGCACACCGGAGGGCCAGAAGGTATCCACCACCATGGCGTTCGTCAGGTTGCTCCGCAACCTGATGAAGTCTGACATCGGTGAGAGAATCGTCCCAATCATACCTGATGAGGGCAGGACGTTCGGGATGGACCCGCTGTTCAGCGAGTTCGGAATCTTCTCGTCGCAAGGGCAGAGATACACCCCAGTGGACCACGCTATGCTGCTGAATTACAAGGAGTCAGAGTCCGGGCAGGTGCTACAGGAGGGGATCTCCGAGGCCGGAGCTATAGCATCGTGGATAGCCAGCGCTACCTCCTACTCCCACGCCCAGTCCCCCACTCTTCCGTTCTACACCTTCTACTCGATGTTCGGCTTCCAGCGCGTGGGCGACCAGATCTGGAGCGCTGCCGACGCGCGTGCGCGTGGTTTCCTGATGGGAGCGACTGCCGGACGCACCACGCTCAACGGTGAGGGTTTGCAGCACCAGGACGGCCACAGCCTACTCATGGCTTCGGCGGTGCCATACTGCAGAGCATGGGACCCGGCCTATGCCTACGAGGTCGCGACCATCATCCGCCACGGCATCGACGAGATGTGGGGACAGAATCTCGATGTCTTCCACTATGTCATGCTGTACAACGAGAACCAGCAGCAGATGCCCAAGCCTGAGGGTGCAGATGAGGGCATAGTGAGCGGCGCATACCTGCTCGACGAGGCCAAGGGCAAGGGAGCTAAAATCAGACTTCTCGGCTCGGGACCAATCCTGCAGCACGTCAGGGAGGCAGCCGGGATCCTGAGTGATGAGTACGGGGTCTCCCCCGAGGTCTGGTCAGTCACATCCTATGGCGAGATGCGCCGAGACGGCCTGACAGCAGAGCGACACACGCGTATGCACCCGCAGGACGCCCAGACTCCCTATGCAGCGCAGTGCTTCGGCGATGACATGCCCACTGTGGCAGCCTCTGACCACATCGCAGCCATCCCTGAGATGATCCAGCGCTGGGTCGGCGGTCGCTACGTGGTACTCGGCACCGACGGCTTCGGACGCTCCGACTCCCGTGAGGCGCTGCGCTCGTTCTTCGAGATAGACACCAACAGCATTGTGCTGGCTGCACTTTCGGCCCTAGAGCAGGACGGAGCTATGACGGCCGGTACCGTTGACGATGCTGCAGCCAAGTTGGGTGTCGAGCGCGAGAGATACGACAAGACGAGCGAATAGGCTCACTTCTCTTCATCATCTCCCGGCATCGTGATGTGGGCTAGGAAGTAGTTGTGCTGCAAGACATCACCTAGACTAATCCAATCCGGGACCTCGCCACGGAAGTTGTCGTACCTGTGCCCGGGGATCAACCTCCAGTCAGCTGGCAGACCACTCAAAATCTCCTTGGCTCTCACGAGGCTTCTCTGCTGCGCACTTGGGTCCCCCCCTGGCAGATCAACCCTGCCCGCACTCCTGACGAAAAGCAAGTCTCCGGCGTGGTAGACGCCGTGCCCGTGCATGGTGACGTGACCGGGAGCGTGACCGGGTGAATGGGTCACGACCAAGTTGATTGAGCCGGCAGACCACTCCACGCACTCGTCAGGCTCATTTTCCCAAGTGTTGGTGAAGTCGACCTTCCTGAAAACCACGTTGCCAAGCAGACTCGGAACTCTGGCGTCCTCGTGGCCCCAGACCTCCAAGTCGGGGAATCGCTTCATCATTCCAGGATAGCCGGCGGCATGGTCGCGGTGTGTGTGGGTGTACAGCAAGTGGGTCGGCTCCAATCCCTCTTTCTCGAGGGCCTCGGTCCACAGCTTTGCGTTGAACGGGTCGATTATCGCGACCACTCCGTTGCCCCTGTCGATGAATGCCGTGTTCATGTTCATCAGAGTCCCCATCTGGGTCACCCAGACCTCGACCCCGTCCTCCCAGACGGAGACGTGGAACTCGCCGTCACTCAGCACAATCACTCGCAGCGGCAACCGCCGCATAGGTGTGGCGGCGCTGCTGTCCCGGGGCAGGCTTCAAAGCGTGGCCTCCGAGTCGCGGCACGTGGCACGAATGCCCTCCACACACACCCTGTTAGGCGGGCTCGCGCCCGGTCTGCTGCTTCGGCTGGGAGTCTGAGGACTCCCTGCGAAGCCCGTTGGGAGTGAGGAAATGGCATACGACGCGCAGGAAGTTGAGACCCGCTGGCAGAAGGCCTGGGCCGATGCCGGGGCGTTCGAGGTCGAGATCGACCACAGCAAGCCGAAGTTCTACTGCCTCGAGATGTTCCCCTATCCCTCCGGCAGTATGCACATGGGCCACGTCCGCAACTATTCGATCGGCGACGCCATGGCCCGCTTCCATCGACTGATGGGCAGCAACGTGCTCTACCCGATGGGCTACGACTCGTTCGGCATGCCTGCCGAGAACGCGGCCAAGAAGGAGGGCGGGCACCCGCACACGGTCACTCACCGTAACATAGCCAGCATCCGCGCCGATCAGGAACGGATGGGGTATTCGTACGACTGGCGACGCTTCCTCGCGACCTCGGACGTCGACTACTACCACTGGAATCAGGAGATGTTCCTGATGCTGAACGAGCGCGGACTGGTCGAGCGCAGGATGGCACCGGTCAACTGGTGCGTCGACTGCGACACTGTACTGGCCAATGAGCAGGTCAAGAACAACCGCTGCTGGCGCTGTGGCCTCGAGGTCGTGCAGCGCGACATGGAGCAGTGGTTTGTGCGCATGACAGAGTACTCAGACGAGTTACTCGACGAGATTGACAACATCGCCTTCCCAGAGAACGTCAAGGCGATGCAGCGCAACTGGATTGGCCGCTCCCACGGAGCACACATCGACTTCCCAGTTGCTGGATCCAATGCAGTGATTGGTGCTTTCACGACCCGCCCCGACACCATCTTCGGCGTGACCTTCGTCACCCTCTCGCCCGAGCACTCGCTGTGCGAGGAGCTGTGCGCTGGCACTGAGTGGGAGGCCGACTGGCGCGAGTTGCGCGACGAGTGCGCGCGCATGTCCGAGTTCGAACGTATCAACATGCTGAAGGAGAAGAAGGGCGTATTCCTGGGGCGCCATGCCATCAATCCACTGAACGGCGAGGAGGTACCAATCTACGCGGGTAACTTCGTGGTCGCGTCATACGGTACTGGCGCTGTGATGGCCGTCCCCGGACACGACCAACGCGATTACGACTTCGCCGAGAGGTACGGCATAGAGATTCGCAGGGTACTGGTCGAGAGCGAGGGCGACGACCCAGCCGCCCAGATGAGCGCGGCGTTCGAGGGCTACGGGCCGATGGTCAACTCCGGTGTAGATGGATTCGACGGACAGGCCGGCGAGGCCGCCAAGGACGCTGTGATTGCCGCGCTCGAGTCAGCAGGAGCCGGCCACGGGACAGTCGAGTACAGGCTGAAGGATTGGCTGCTCAGCCGCCAGCGATTCTGGGGTACGCCCATTCCGATGATCCACTGTGAGCACTGCGGTACAGTCCCCGTGCCGTCCTCCGACCTGCCGGTGGAACTGCCTCTCGACGTGACCTTCAGCGAGGATCAGAGCGGCAACCCGCTAGCCTCCCACGAAGCGTTCGTCAACGTCTCATGCCCCTCCTGTGGAGGAGCAGCCAAGCGCGAGACCGACACCATGGACACCTTCTACGACTCGTCGTGGTACTTCATGCGATTCTGCGACGCCAACAACGACTCCGCCCCGTTCGATCGAGAAGCGATCGACTACTGGATGGACGGAGGCGTCGACCTCTACATCGGCGGTATCGAGCACGCCGTCATGCACCTGCTCTACGCCCGCTTCTTCACCAAGGCCACCCGCGACGCCGGCATGAACGAGGTCGGCGAACCGTTCGGTACGTTGGTCTGCCAAGGCATGCTCAACGCACCAGCCCCGTACTGCGCCGACTGCAACGCCGAGTACCACGTCGACCTCTCAGGGACGGACTGTCCGACCTGCGGCAACCCGCTCAGTTCGCGCTCGGTCAAGATGGGCAAGTCACTGGGCAACACGGTCAGCCCCGAAGAGATGGTCGGGCGGTACGGGGCTGACACGGTCAGGCTGTTCATGCTCTTCGGAGCCAACCCCGAGGCTGGCATGGACTGGTCCGACAGCGCTCTCGAGGCTAATCATCGTCAGATGTTTTCAATCATAGACGCGGTCGACGCCGCCTTGGGGATGGGTGACTCTCCCAGTCCCATGGACGAGTGGCTGATGGCAAGGCTGCGAGCCAATCAGGGCGCTTGGCGTCAGGCCATGTCGAGCGTAAGCCTGCGCGAGGGCGTTATGGTCAGCCACTTCGAGATGCTGGCCGACTGGAACTGGTACCGCCGCCGTGACGGATGCGACCGAGCCACGGCCATGGATTATCTCACCCATTGGGTCCCGATGCTTGCTCCCGCCACCCCGCACATCGCCGAGGAGTTCTGGCAGCGGATGGGAGGGGAGGAGATGCTTGCCAGCCACGTCCTGCCCGAACTGGGCGAGTCCTCGCAGGACGCCCCCGCACTGGCTCGAGAGGCCTACCTGCGCAGTCTCATTGACAGCGCTCGCAACCTGCGCGAGCTCGCTGAGCGCCACTCCGAGGGCGAGATCAGCCGCGTAGTCATCCAAACTGCAGCGGCATGGAAGTCCGAGCTCGCGCGCGACGCACTCAGACTGCACTCCGAAAACTTCGATTTCAAGGCAGGCGGGCAGGCGCATGTGCAATCGCTGGAGATATTCGAGAACGAGGCGCTTAGAGGGGATATATTCCAGACTTGGATGGCCCTCACTACTGGCAGCAAGAAGAAGCGCGGACGGGTGCATTCCTGGTCCGACAGCGAGAGGACACTGGTCTCCGGCGAACTCGACGAGACCTCAATCATAGCGGCCAACTCCGACTTCATCGCCGCGGCACTGGGAGTCTCATCACTGGAGGTCTACCCGGTCGGCGAGGGTGAGGACGTGGCCGGCAAGGCCAGCGTCGCATTCCCGTTGGAGCCCGGCATCGCGTTCCTGTAGGTGAGGTATGACTCGGTCCACTGTACTGTTCGACGATGCCTGCGGTAAATGCAGCCGCTGGGCGGCATTCATTGACAGGCATGGCTCGGGCGAAAGGCTCCGAACCCTAGGGCAGGAGACTGAGGAGGGAAGAGAGCTCCTCGCTGCTAGGCCACCGAGTTTGGAGGGCGTGGACTCGGTGTTCATCGTGACGGAGGATGGGCACTGGCACGCTAGGAGCGCAGCCGTCTGGCGGATTGCTTCGAGAATGGGTCTGCCTTGGTCGTTGGGTGCCTTGGCCTTCGTAGTCCCATGGCCCATCAGGGACCTATTCTACGAGCTCTACGCCCGCACGAGATGACCTCGTGACTCGGTGGGTTCATGGAGCCCCTTCCGTTGGCCGGGGCGTTGAGTAACGAGAAGAGCGGTAACCGACGGCGAGGGAGCCGTCGACGCCGCCGGCGCTCCAGAGGCGGTAGAAAACCTCCTCAGGAGAGCGGTCCGGCGGCCGAATCAGAACCCGTCGAGCGAGCGCTGGCTCGATTCACAGTCAAGCCTCGCCCCATGGGACTGCCCAAAGAGATCGACCCACCACCTCGAGTGGTCGAGGTCTCGTGGAAGATCAACGCGGTGTCGAAGGAGGTACAGCGAAAGGCGGGAGACATCGCCTGCATACCCGGCGAGTTCGGCTTCCTACCCGAGGAGAGAGTTCAGGAGATTGCTGCCAAGATCGACCACCTCCCAATCACCGTGGAACAGGCCCTGTCCCTTCGCAGTGCCTTGAACCAAGAGAAGAGCGTGTACTCGCATTCCCGATTGATGCGCAGGGCCAACGAACTCAGCCGCCGCTACAACGCTGGTGAGAGCGTGCTGGCACTCTCGAAGCGCTTCGATGCCCCGCCGGTGAACACCTTCCGCGCCATCCTCACTGGGAGGGGCTGGACTAAGACCAGGATCAAGGACACCCTGAACAAGAACCCGTCGAGACTGAATAAGCGCGATCGGGAACAGTTCGAGCTGGCTGAGTCGGTGGATAGGGTGAGTTCGGTCGACCAGAGCGACACCCAGAGCGCAGCCGAGGTCTTTGAGGAGATACTGTGCGACTACTTCGATTCCATCGGAGTGAGATTCCGACGTCAGGAGGACCTGCTCGCGGAGCAGAAGGTCACTGA
>BPDA01000034.1 GCA_019654055.1 Methanobacteriota archaeon
GGCGACTCGATGCTTAACAGGACCTACTCGGACGAGTCCGACATCTATGGGACTGTCACCAAGGCGGGCGAGTTTGTGGACTCCGAGGGCGAGACCCGAATCGCCGGCCTCGACGAGGACAACCCAAACGACGGCTTCCGGATATGATTGGGTAGGAGGCCACCATACTACTAGGCGCAGCCTTCGCCCCTTCGGGGCGCCCCGTAGCATTCATAACAGCGCCTCGGGTGGCCGCGCTACCCGAGCAACGTCGAGGGAGTCATATGAGTAAGGACACGAGGAAGACCAATCAGGCCCTAGTCACCCTAATCGGTGATTTGAAGGACCACAGCAGGTCGACTGGTTCTGCACTGTGGCGAGACGTCGCTGCTAGGCTCGAGAGGAGCCGCAGCAACTGGGCCGAACCGAACCTTAGCCGCCTGTCGCGACATGCCGCCGACGAGGACACCGTCCTCGTCCCCGGAAAGTTGCTGGGCAGTGGGGACGTGTCGGGCAAGCCCAGCGTCGCCGCCTACAGGGTCAGTTCCGGCGCCCGCTTGAAGATAGAAGCAGCCGGCGGACGCGTCATGACGATCCGCGAATTGATGGACGAGAATCCCAATGGCAAGGGGGTGAGGATTCTTGGCTGAGGCAGCAACACTCGTCTACGACGCCACTGACAAGATACTGGGCCGCCTAGCCAGCCAAGTGGCAAAGCAGCTAATGGTGGCTCGAAAGGCCGGCAACGAGCAACGAGTCATAATCTACAACGCCGAGCACGCAGTTGTCTCAGGGCCGAGGACAAAGGTTCTGGCCGACTACGACAGTAAGTACAAACTCAATCACCCCAGGAAGGGCCCGTTCTATCCGAGGATGCCCGATCAGATTCTCAAGAGGACTGTCCGCGGCATGCTGCCGTACCAGAAGAACAGCAGCGGCCGCGGTGCTCTGCGTGACCTCAGGGTCATGATAGGCAAGCCGGCCAACCTAGCGGGCGAGGAACTTCCTGATGGACACGACTGGGGCGATACCGGCGCAATAGAGAGGCCCCTACCGCTCAAGTTCGTCCGACTCGGCGAAATCAGCTCGTCACTGGGCGTCGATGCCTCTCGATGGGAGGGTGAGTGACATGGCTAAGAAATCCAAGAAGAACTCGGTCAACATGAGCGGCAAGCGCAAGACGGCCATCGCCCGAGCCACAGTGCGCAAGGGCAAGGGACGCGTCCGAATCAACAGCAAGCCAATCCACATCATAGAGCCCGAGCTCGCACGCAGGAAGGCTCTGGAACCGGTCCAGATTGCCGAGGCCATGAACCGTCTAGCGGACGTGGACGTGGCAGTCGACGTCCGAGGCGGTGGTCAGATGGGGCAGGTCGATGCGATTCGCACTGCCATCGCCCGAGGACTGGTCAAGTGGAATGGCGGCGCTGAGGGCGATGACGAGGAACTGCGCGACGAGTACCTCAGGTTCGACCGCAGTCTGCTCGTAAATGACCCACGCCGCAAGGAACCGAAGCATCAAATGGGGCGCGGTGCTCGAAAGAAGTGGCAGAAGTCGTACAGGTGATGAAACATGTTGATTCCAGTAAGGTGTTGGAGTTGCGGCAAGGTGATTGCACACGTCTACGAGCAGTACAAGCAGGCAGTCGACAGCGGCGAGGATCCTCAGAGCACTCTCGATGACCTAGGCATCGAGAGGTACTGCTGCAGGAGGATGTTCGTGGGGCAAGTAGACCTCATTGACGACATCGCTCCGTTCAGCATCGCCAGAGAGCAGTAGCCCTCCGACAGGGCTTTGACCGATCTCCATCTCGCTTCGAGAGCCCAAGGGGCCTGTAGGTTAGTTTGGCCTATACTTCGCGGCTGGGGGTCGCGCGACCCAGGTTCAAATCCTGGCAGGCCCACCATTTTCGCTTCAGCCCAGCTCAAGTCTCCAGAAAGTAGGAGCCCTACGGGCTCCTAAACCGCAGGTTGAAGGCACTAGGCCACCTTCGCGCACCATGGCAGCGGAGCGGCCGAGCGAAGGCGACGAGCAGGCACTGGTCGATTGGCTGGCCGAGCAGATAGCCCATCACTCGAATCTCTACTACAACGAGGCCAGACCGGAACTGTCCGACGCCGAGTTCGACGAGCTCTGGGACGAGCTCAGCAGGCTGCATCCCGAGCACCCCCAACTGAGAAAGGTCGGCTCGGACCCCCCTCCCGGCTCAATCAAGGTCGAGCACCTGTTTCCCATGCTCAGCCTCGACAAGTCGAGCACCGAGGAAGAAGTCGCGCACTTCGTCGCCGAGACCACGGCCCAGAGCCGCAGGTTCGTGTGCCAGCCGAAGCTCGACGGCTCCGCGCTTTCACTGGAGTTCCGCAGGGGGCGCCTAGTAAGGGCCGCCACCAGAGGCAGCGGGACCCGCGGAGAGGACGTGACGGCGAACGTCCGGAGGATTCCCAACGTCCCGGAGTCACTCAATTGGGAGGGCGACTGCCATGTTAGGGGAGAGGTGGTAATGCCCCTAGACACCTTCAGGAGAGATTACGCGGAGGTGGCACCCAACCCGAGGAACCTAGCCGCCGGCTCGCTCAGGCAGAAGCACGCCGACGCCGGCAAGGGCAGGGCCGAGGACCTCGTCTTCCTCGCATACGGGGCCGAGTTTCCGTCCGGAGAATCGAGGCACCCCGACAGTCCCGGGCCCCCATCGTTCGAGTACGACTCCGAAGTCATCACGTGGTTGCAGGGACAGGGCATCGAGATTGCCGGGAACGAGGTCGTCGGTGGCTCCGACGACGCCACCACCTGCACGGCGATCATGGAAGTCGTCGAAAGGTGGACCGAGGCTAGAGAGAGATCCGATTGGGAAATCGACGGCATAGTCATCAAACTTGACCGCCTGACCAAGCGCGAACTCCTCGGGATGACCGCGCACCACCCTCGTTGGGCGCTGGCATGGAAGTTCCCGCCCGAGGAGGCTACCACCGTGCTGATGGACGTAGAATGGCAGACCGGCAGGACGGGTAACGTGACACCGGTCTCCAGAGTGGCTCCCGTGATGGTCTCGGGCGTCACCGTGGAGAACACCACCCTGCACAACAAGGGCGAGGTCGAGCGGCTCGAGATCATCGTGGGCGACAGGGTGAGGGTGGTCCGCAGGGGAGACGTCATCCCGAAGATAGTCGATGTGCTGGGTCCGGCGAGCGCTTCTGACCTAGAGGGAAGGCGGCACTCAGACGGATCCGTCTTCGAGGAGGGGCTACCCGAGCGCAGAGCAGTCACGGTCCCCGAGGAATGCCCTCGTTGCTCCACTCGACTAATCGAGGATGGGGCCTTCATCCGATGCACCAACCTCGACTGCCCCTCTAGGCTGGAGAGAACGATACTGTACTGGTGCAGGCATCTAGAGATGGACGGAATCGGAGAGAAACTCGCCGAGCAGCTCTGCTCCACGGGCTTGGTGAGGACGCTGGCCGACCTGTACAAGCTCTCTCACAGTGACATTGCGGGCCTCGAGAGGATGGCCGAAAGGTCTGCGAGCAACGTGATCGACGAGCTCGAGGCCACACGCAGCATGACACTCAGCGCCTTCATCGCTGCTTTGGGCCTGCCGAGGATAGGTCCCGAGATAGCCTCGGTGATAGCGGCCGAGATGGGCAGCCTGGAAGTGCTTCTAGAACTGGTCGAGAATAAGGACGACGAAGCAGGCAGTGACGACGATGGCAAGCCGAACAAGCACAATGCGGCGATTGGTAGACTCATCGCCATCGATGGTGTGGGCGAGACGGTCGCGAACCTGCTTCTCGATGGCTTGCACACCCGCTCGAAGATCGTGGCGGAACTAGCAGAGGAACTTGACATCACCGAGGAGTCCCCCAAGCAGGAATTCGGCCCGCTTTCTGGCCAGACCTTCTGCATAACCGGCACCCTTACTCGCCCTAGGAAGGAGGTCGCATTGTCCATCAAGGCCGAGGGCGGCAAGGTGGTCTCATCGGTCTCCGGGAAGTTGGACTACCTGGTTGCGGGGGAATCAGCCGGGTCCAAGCTGGAGAAGGCCGGAAGACTCGGCGTGGAAATTCTTACCGAAGCCGAGCTCGCCGAAATGACCGGCATGGAGCCGCCTGCAGTTCGCCAGAGCTCGCTTGAGGACTTCTAGCCGTACATCGAGCCCAACGAGTCTCCCGCATCGGCAGGTGGATTGAGGTGGACGGCCATCATCTCGCGAATCTCCCCTTCGATTCTCTGAGCCTCTGCTAGTAGTGGCTCTGGGTCCAGGTGAACGGCAGGCAACAGGTCGTCTAGACACTCGATGATGCGAGCAGCCGCTCTCGCGTCAGGCAGACTTCCACCAATCTCGCCGTCGGACTCGGCCAAGATTGCCATCACGTCAACACCCCTCCTCCTGCTCTCACCCATCATGACCCCAGTGATGCCTCCGACCACGCCTTGCTTCAGCAGAGGCACCCCCAGTCCCTCCAGAGTCTGGTGCGAGACTTCGGTAGAGCCGATTCCGAGCAGAGTCTCGTCGGTCTGGTCATCGTCGAAGATTGAGTGCTGCTGTCCGATTCCCTGTGCGTACGAGTCAATCAGCATAGTAGCACCAACCCCGTTTTCGGTGCACCAGTCGAGCAAGGTGTCAGCCAGGGGGAGGTTCAGCTCTGGGAGGACCTGGATTTCGGATGCTATCAGGACGATCTTGTCACATCGCTCCATGTTGCATATCGGCTCGCCCGAGTAGAACCTCATCGGAGGTAGCGGCTTGCCGTCCTGAACCAGGCAGACCGGAGGCAGCTTGGGGTGCCTGACGCCTCCGACCAACTCCAGATCCAACTTGTCGACTAGGTAGTGTGCCACTATGCTGCTGACGAAGCCGATGGAGGGGAAGCAGCTGACGACGAGAGCGCCGCTGGCATTCAGCCCCGAGTCAACCTCGACCCTCGGTCCCTCTGCCATGTGGGCCAATGCTACAACGATGCTGTTAACCGTTGTCACGCCCGGACCTAGCCGGGGGGAGTGACTTGGAGGAAGGGTTCAGCGCACATCAACTCTCACCTTCCTCGTGGAACCGCTACGAGGACTGCCCACGCAAGTACTGGCTCTCCCGCCAACGACTGCCTCGCAAGGCCAGCATGCCAGCAGCGATGGGCACCGCGGTGCACAACTCGGTAGAGGACTTGTGCAACCTTGACATCTCCGACAGGGAGGACTCCGAGGACGGCTGGCTTCCTCCGACATCCAAGGCAGTTCTCGACCGCCACTGGGCCCTCGAGCGCGACATCTTCCTCGGAACGCCTCGCCACCCCAGGTGGAAGGACGAGATGATTACGAAGGCCCACGACGGCCTAGTCGGAGCGCTCAACATCCTGTTCTCCAAGGCTAACATCGGCAAGGTCGGGCTCTCCGAGGTCACCGTAGGTCAGTGGAAGCAGGTACAGGATATCGTGCTGGCCAACGAGGGTACGCTAGTGTCCGAGTGCGGCCGTCTGATGGGACGCCTCGACCTGCTGATCGCAGATCTCGACGAGAACGGCGAGTCGAAGGGCTGGATAGTCGCCGACCTGAAGACCGGCAATCCACCCAAATTGAAACTCAACGAGAAGGTCAGTCGGCAACTCAGGTTCTACCGCGATCTTCTGATTCAGATTAACCCCGACCACCCTCAGGTACACGCCGAGGGTTGGTACTCGTCCAACCAGACGGTGCATCGCGCCGACGGCCCCTCAGTCCTCGACGACGCCTTCGCTGCTTGGGATGGGATGAGGCCTTCTGAGGAGCCTCTGGAGGCTACACCGGGAGAGGTCCAGTGCGGGTTCTGCGAGTGGAAGGCATGGTGTCCGGTGTGGTGGAGTGCGAGGAGGGACGGCATCCTTTCTCCGGGTAGTATGTTCCGCGACGAGGTGGTCAGAGCAATCAAGTTCGACCCCGAATCGGGTGCTGCGCTGTTCGAGCGCATGCCTCCAGTGGGCGTCGACGGCGAGCTGGCGCACTCGGATCATCGATTCGGAGCTATCCTGCGTGACCAAGCACTAGACCAGATGCGCGAGCTGATGGACTCGGGTTATGAGGAAGCAATCTTCCTCGGCAGTGTCAGGGTCGATGGCAAGATCGTCCACCTCGGAGACTGGTGTGAGGTCCTCCCATGGACGCCCCTGCTCAAGTCAGTCAGAGAATGAGTCGAGCAGGTCGTCGACCGAGCCCTTGAACCTGTCAGGGTATGCCTGCATTATCCTCCACAGGAGCAGCAGAGTCGCGCCGGCATCGACATCTGCGCGATGACTCCTGTCCATACTAATGCCGAATCTGTGGCAGAGGTGCCCGAGCGTATGCCGGCCAGGAATCCGCAGTCTCCTCGCCAGCACCAGAGTGTCTATGATGGCTCTCGGACGTGGAGCCTCGACACCAGCACGCATGCATTCCATCTCGAGGAAGCGCCAGTCGAACTGCAGCACGTTGTGCCCGACGATGACCGAGTCCTCCATCATTGAGGAGATTCCAGCAACGTGCTGGGCAAAATCCCCTGCCCCTCTGACGTCTGCATCCGTTATGCCGTGTACTCTCGTGGTCTCGGGTGGAATCCTCACCCGGGGGTTTACCAGCGACTGCAGGTTGACGTGACTGCCATCGACATCGCTGCCAATCAGGGCGAACTGCACGATTCTGTCGGACCTGTGGTCGAAACCTGTGGTCTCGAGGTCGAAACCGAGTACCTTGTAGCCAGTGAGCATCGCGTCAGACACGCCATCCGCTGAGTGGCACCGCCCATGAACTCTCGTAAACAGTCCGACAACGAGCCTGTTTCCAACAGCCCTATGAGCGGCAGGTTCGGCAGTATGGTCATGGGTGGAAGGACACGCGCGACTTCGACCACGATAGCGCTACTACTCCTATCTTCCACCTTAGTCGGTTGTTCAGGTCTGAGCTCGACCACACCGAATGCCAAGATCAGCTCCGACCAGCAGCAGATCAACGTCGGCGAGACGGTGAACTTCGACGCTAGGGAGTCGTCCACGCCCGAGCCCACCTTCATCGACGAGTACCGCTGGGACTTCGGGGACGGCCAGACCCGGGAGACCAAGCAGGGGATAGTGAGCCACACATTCGAATCCGCAGGAGACCACGAGGTCGAGGTCACGGTGATCAACGACAACGGCGAGATCGATAGGGCCTCTCTGACCATCTTCGTGAACTCACCCCCTACCATCGAACTCGAGATGCCCACCTACGTCCGAGCCGGCGAGACCGCTAGGCTCGACGCCAGTGACTCGACTGACCCAGAGGGGGCCGCTGTCGAATTCATGTGGGACTTCGACCTAGGCTTCGACTCAGACGGTGACGGGGAGAAGGCCAACGATGCCGACGCGACCTCGCCCTATGTTGACCTGACAATCGACAACTCCGGTAACCGCACCGGCTCAGTCTCTGTGATAGACGATAAGGGGGCGGTGAGCACAGAGATCTGGGGCCTGATGGTGGTCTCACGCACCTTCAACGTGGTCTGGGAGGAGCAGCATCTGGAGTTCGAATGGTCCGGCTATCTGGAGCAGGGCCAGAGCCACGAGATAAGCCACGAGCCAGGTGCCGGCGCTAGGGTGATGCAGGTCAATGCGACCCTCACCCTAGCACGGGACCTGCTTCCCATACAGTGGCCTGAGGACAACTTCACACTCTCCCTAAACGTCCCCGCCTCGGGTTGGAGCACCTTCGTCTCGACCGAGCACGAGAACATCACCGAGAACGCCTCCGGAAGCATCGATAGAGGCGACATGAACTCGCACCCGGAGAGCGGCTACACCATCACCGCAGACTCCTCGGACGGCTTGGTCGAGGCCCTGCTGAACGAGCCGGGAGAGCGCTTCGGGCAGGGAACCTGGTACTGGACCATCACCGCCGACCAGTGCGACCCCGACTTGCCTGTGGACGACGTCGATCCAGATCAGGGCAACGACTGGGAGCTGGTAGTCGAGATTGTCATCCTAGTCCCCCGGGTCAGCGAGATTGGCGTGTGAGGGGCTCGTGTCGCAGTGCGAAGGGCTTTGAACTCGGCAGCGATGGCGCTTCATGGTCAAGTCAATGGAGATTACAAAGGTCACCATCCGCAACAGACTGGTGGTCGATGCGCAGGTCCTGATGGACGATCCCAAGGACTACGACTTCTCACCGAGAGCGGACATAGAGGGCAGCACCCTCAGCCTGCGCAACGAGGGCGACGAGGGCGCTGCAACCTCGATAGAGCTGGACTCCGAGCAGATGAATGCCGCCGAGAGAGATCGTATGCTCGAGCTCCGCGTCAAGTTCGCTGTCGAAGGCATGCACGGTGTGCTGACTCACAAGACCAAGAACACCAGGATAGCACCCAACGCGAAGAAACTCGCCGAGCCGCGTTGGAAGACCGTGCTCCCGCTCAGCATGTGATTGCTCACATACCGTCGGGGTTAAACAGAGGCCGCCGGTGGAAAACACGCTGGACCCATAGTGTAGCCTGGATATCACATGAGCTTGCGGAGCTTGTAACCCGTGTTCAAATCGCGGTGGGTCCGCCATTGAGCGACGGCGGGCAGCAGCGACCGGTTCAATTACCGAGCGGCCTTGGATTGGCCACTGGACCCATAGTGTAGCCTGGATATCACTCTAGCCTCCGGAGCTGGAAACCCGTGTTCGAATCGCGGTGGGTCCGCCACTGGGGTAAGCGAGCGTTCAAGCATGAGTCCCCCGAGGCGGCATCATGGCATTCACCTCACAGCGCCGCGTCGACTTCCCGATGATTGACATGGCTCGAATCATCTACTACCCCCAGTTTTGGGACCTAGCGCACCGGTTCTACGAGGAGTCATGGGAGCACTCATGTGGGATACACTACAACACCATCTTGCATGAGCACGGTCTTGGTTTCCCTCTGGTGCATAGTGACGCACAGTTCCTGCACCCACTGGCGTACGGCGACACGGTCCACTGCACCATAACAGTCCCACGTATCGGCAACACCTCGATATCATGGCGCTACGAGTTCCACAACCAGAACGACGTACTGTGCTGGACCTCGGACCAAGTCACAGTCTGCGTCGACATGAACGACGTCAAGGAGAAAGTAAGAGTCCCCGACTGGATGCGCGAGGGGCTGGCGAAACTGGCACCCGAATGACTACTGCCTCGGCCACTTCTTGGCGAGCGCTTTACTCAACGATTCATCCATAGTCGCATCCCACCAGTTGGCACCCCTCCAGATCGCGTACTTGCCCCTAATCCCCCGCATGTCAGCGCCATCTAGACGAGCTCCCTGCAGGTTGGAGAGCCCGAGGTTCGCCTTAATCATCCTCGCCCCGCGCAGGTCAGCGCCGTCGAGAGCCGCCTTCTTCAGATTGGCACCCTTCAACGAGGCGTCACGGAGGTCGCTACCGGAGAGGTTGGCTTCCTCGAGGTCAGCGCCGTCGAAGATGGAACGACGCAAGTCGGCACCAGAGAGGTCCGCTCCACGCAGGTCGCGACCGACGTGAGAGGTGTAGGACAGGTCCTTGGCGGATTCAGACACGGGCTCAACTCACAGCGACATGTTCTCGAGGTGGTCGAGCCCGGCATCGGTGAGTACCACGAAACGATTCTTCTCCGACTGGTCTTTAGGGTACTCGAGAAGCGCCGAACTCCCCTCCAGCATTCTGTTGATGTACAGCGAGAGATTCCACTTTCCGACCTCGTCCTCGCCCCACTTCTCGCTCTGGACTATCAGCTTCTTGATGTCCCTCGGAGGAGTGTCCGACTCCTTTTCCACCGACCGGAGGTAGTGGATTGCAGCGAGTATGACATCACTCTTCTTCTCGATGTCGCAGGTATCGATTAGGCGCCTGAAGGCCGAACCTCGCTCCGGGATGCCGGACTTCAGCGCCACTTCGCGAGCGCGCTCTATGGCCTCCTGCCTGGCTTGACGTATCCTCGAGAGAGTCGACTGCCAAGTGTCCTGCTTGGTGATGTTGAGCCACGCGTCGTCGACTTCCCTAGCTGAGCCCGAGAGGTCAATCTCCTCAGTTCCGGCCTTGATGTAGATTCTGCCCACGCCGCTGCTGCCGACCCCAGCCATGGGACCCGCAACGCTTCATCGGTGTTAATTTGTCGCAGCGTTCCTTTACAGCGAGAACCACCAATCAAGAGGAATCCGGGCCCCTCCCAATCGTGGGATTCAATAATCCTCGGCGGGGGGGCACAGTACAATGGACGAGTACACGAGCGGTGCCTACCCTCTCGTACTGCATGCCGATGCAGACCCTAGTCGCTTGGGTGGTACTGCCATCTGTGGATTCTCAACCGTGGGTTCGGTCGGAGTAATAGCCGCCTCACACCTCATCCAGACTCTGGAACTCAGCCCCATGGGGACCGTGATGCACCCCAAGTTCCCGGCAATTTGCGCTGATTCACGACGCAGTGCCCAAGCACCCGGTCAGGGTGTACCAAGGCGACGGTATGGGCGTTTTCACCGCCGAGATACAGTTCCCCAGCGAGAAGACGTCTATTTCGGAGAGACCGTCATGGAGTGGTTCACCAAGGGGGCTTCGACCGGCTCATCGTGATTGAGGGGTGGTTAGCAAGACCTCGGCATCAAGGAGGACAGCGATTTGTGGGGGGTCGCGTCAACCCGTATGAGCCGCAACCAACTCGATGATGCCGGTATCCAGCAGATCCAGCAGGGAATCGTCCCCGGCATCGCCGGCTACCTGATTGCGGAGGGTGAGCGCAGGGGACTCGACGTGACCGCCTGCTGGCTGAGTGCAACCCGATGTACCCCGACGCGAGAGCCGCTCTGATAGCGGTGGAGGGGCTGAGCGAGATGATGGATTGCGAGATTCCGGGGCAGGGGTTTCTCGACGACGCTCGGAACATCGAGGAGAGGGTCAGGGAGGGGTTCGAGAGGGCCCAAGCGATGGCTCTGCCGGCGCCCGACTCGGAAGACGACGATGACGACGTCCCAATGGTCTTCTGACTAGTAGAACGGATTCGTCCCAGCCGCGTGGTCGGTCGCGTCTACGACCTCGGAGATACCCGGCACACTGTCCTTGATCATGACCTCTACACCCTGCTTGAGGGTGACATCGACCATCCCACATCCTTGGCAGCCGCCGCCGAAGGCGATGATGGCCTTACCTGAATCTACACCAATCAGGTCGACATGGCCGCCGTGCGAAGCAACCACTGGATTAACCTCACTGGCGATAATCTCGGCGACGGCCTTCGACAGCTCATCCACCCAGAGGGGGTTGGGGGTTTTCGAAGCTGAAGCCCCCGCCCATGAGAGTCTCCTTGTAGTCGATGGTGGCACCCTCGAGGTACTGAACGCTCCTCGCTGCGACGAGAACCCTCATTTCCTCCAACTCCAACTCGACGTCGTCGTCCTTGCGGTCGTCCGAACTCACGAACTGCAGGTCGTACTGGAAGCCGTTGGGCCCCCTGCCGACGATTTCGACCCTGAGGAGCACCTCACTCGACTCATCCGCCTGCTCAGCGAACTGGTCCAGCATCTCTCGTGCCTTCGGGCTGATGCTCAGCATGTCGCTCGTGACTGGCTCGTGTGCCCCTCTATTCAACCTGTCCGACCGCAGGCAACCCTCATCACCGAGTCACGCCACGCCGAACCGTGTTCGATTCGGTGGTCGTGGACAACCTAGGCAGACATCTCAGGGACCTGAGGATATCCGTCACGGACAGGTGCAACTTCAGGTGCAGGTACTGTATGCCCCGAGAACGCTTCGGCGAGGAGCACACCTTCCTCCCCCGCAGGGCTTACCTGTCGTTCGATGAGATCGAGAAGGTCGTACTCGCTTGCAAGCCTCTCGGCCTCGAGAAGGTCAGGATTACCGGGGGGGAGCCGTTGCTCCGCCCCGATCTGCCCGACCTGGTGTCCAAGTTGAGTGCTGCGGGGGTCGAGACGGCGCTGACCACCAATGCCTCGCTTCTGTCAGACCCGGCAGAGAGGCTCGCTGAGGCTGGACTCGACAGAGTCACAGTGAGCCTCGATGCGTTGGACCCCAAGACCCACGCTCAGATGACGGACAGCAACATCCCCGTGGAGGCCGTGCTGGACGGGATTGAGGCTGCGGTCCGAGCAGGCCTATCTCCCGTCAAGGTCAACTGTGTGGTGCAGAGGGGCGTTAACGAGGGCGAGATATCCCCTCTCGTCCGCAAGTTCAGGGGCACGGGGGTCACTGTTCGGTTCATCGAGTACATGGATGTCGGGAGGACCAACGGCTGGCAGCTCGGACAGGTGGTCCCGACTGCAGACGTCATAGCGTACCTCAAGGAGGAGTTCGAGTTGGAACCGGTCGATTCGCAAAGGCCCAGTGACGTCGCTAGGCGGTGGGCGCACTCCGATGGCTCGGGAGAGGTCGGGTTCATCTCCTCGGTGAGCGAGCCATTCTGCGGCGACTGCGTGCGTGCGCGACTGTCAGCCGACGGCAGACTTCACACCTGCCTGTTCGCATCCGGCGGCCACGACCTCAGGGCCATCATCCAGAACGGGGCCGACGGAGAGGCCCTCAGCGACGCCATAGCAGCGATATGGTCGAGGCGCGACGATCGCTACAGCGAACTACGCTCAGAGAGGACTGCGGTTCTGCCAAGGGTCGAGATGTCCTACATCGGCGGCTAGGCCTATCCTCCCCATACGGCTCTGAACCGAGAGACACCCGGCTCATCGTCGGGCAAAGAGCATACATCGAGTCCTTGCATTGGGAGATTCTCACCGATGGATTCGATGAACGACCTTGACAGAGGCCAAGGAGGCCCTTCCACGGGCTCACTATCAGTCTGGAACCTGCCAATGCAGACCAGATGCCCGCCATCTCTGACTAGGGGCGCGAGCATAGGAGAGGCTTGCAAGCGGACAGACTCTGGCATAGCCTGTAGGATGTGAACTTCTAGGACTAGGTCGAACGAGGCATCCCACTCTTCGGGCAGATTCAGCAAATCTGCCGCTAACCACTCAACCCTAGAATCACTAAACAGCTCCTTTGCCCAATCTACTGCTGTAGGTGAGATGTCGAACGCTGTCACATCCCATCCACGCCTATCGAGGAAGGCAGCATCCTCG
>BPDA01000035.1 GCA_019654055.1 Methanobacteriota archaeon
CCAGATTCTGACGCCTTCCAACCTAGATTCAATCTGGGAAGGTTGTGTCGTCGTGCTCGAGGATGGTGCTTCGGTTCCGAAGTCGTGCCCTAGTTCCAACTCGGTGAACGTCAAGGTCGAGCCCAAGAGCATCGGAATAGGCACCATAGATCTCACTGGGAACGACTCGGTGTTCGGAGAGTACGCCGACGAGGCGCCGGTAATCATCGGCGGTGTCGCAGTGGTCCTCGTGCTAGCGATAGTCATGTTCGTGGTTCGGCGGCGGCGCTCATTCGACGATTAGCACGTGCCACCTGAGCGATAGGGTGCAAACTGCGGCGAGGAGAAAAGACTCTCCCTCGGGCCATCCGAAGGTGCCTGTGAAAACGACGTACTGGACGGCTATGAGAACGAGTGTGGCGGTTGTGTCCATCAGCATGCTGCGTCCGATTCCGGAGTTGTTTGCGATGTGTTCCCTGTTCTGCAGCGCAACCGCGCAGAGGGTCACCATGCCAACCACCAGAAGATGGCCGACCCACCACCCTGCGGTGGCTCCGAATGCGTCCACGATACTATCCTGGAAGCCACCCAGTACCGGCGATGCGACGTCGACCATGCCCCTGCGAAAGGCAGACTGCTCTTGAATTAAATGACCGAAGCCCCTTACCGTGTCAACCCGAGCGAGGCCTGTGAGTGAGCACAGAACCCGTCTGCTGGTCGTCAAGGCGGCGATGACCGTCAACGGTGGCGCGGCGCGCGACCTGATGCGCAACTTGCCTAGCATCGCCGAGCGTTTCGAGGTGCGGTTCGCCTGCCTCAACCTGCTGGACTCACAGCGCCAAGCTCTCCTTTCCAGAGGCATCCAGATTCTCGAGCCGTTCTACCAGTGGCAGCCCAAGGGAGGTCTGGTGAACGAGATTACGTCGGGTCAGGAACGTAGCGCAGCAGCGGCGTGGAAGGAACACGAGTCGGCACTGGCCGCCATCGAGTGGGCTGACGCAATCCACCTAACGGGTGGCAACGGGTCAATGGAGTTCCCAGCATTCGTCCCTATTGACAAACCCCTGCACCTGCACTTCCTCGAGTCAAAACCTGGCATTCATGATGAGGTCAGCCACCTCAACCCGGACGGCAGCGGCGGCTGGAGGCCGTGGCTGATGCACCTGCTACAGAGCAGGCAGAGGGCGAGGATCGAGCGCTCCTTCCGCGGCTTCGCTGAGAATCAAGGTTGGAGCGTGTCGGCGAACTCTGAGTTCTCATCGGGTAACCTGCACCGTATCTACGGCATCAAGGGGGGCGTGCTGTACCCTTCAGTAGACCTGACCGAGTTCAGCCGCGAACCCTCTCACGGGGAGCGGGTCGCCTTCGACTCCCTGGGCATGGGAGAGGTTGGTTCGTACGCGGTCACTGTGGGCAGGCTCTCGCGGTTCAAGGGAATCTTCGAGGCCGTGGATCACCTAGTAGGAAGTGGTTTGGATTTGGTGGTAATTGGAGGAGGAAAGGAGAGCGAGAACGCTGCCCTGCGCGCCTATGGAGATGAGGTTGGAGTGGGCGTCAAGGTGCTTTCCGGTATTGACTCGGAGTCCATGCGGTCGGTGATGCGAAACTCCGCGGCGGTCATCGGTTTAGCGCATGGCGAGGCCTTCGGGCTGACGCCCATCGAGGCGATGGCCGTAGGTGTCCCACCCGTCTTCGTCGACGAGGGCGGATACACCGAGACGATTGTCGACCAACTCAACGGCAGGCTGGTGGAACGCGGGGACATCGAGGCTTGGCGCCGGGCTCTCGAACAAGCCCGCGACCCAGGTACCCGTGAGCGCTGGGCGCGCAACGGGTTGACTCGCATAGAGGAACTCGGCCTCACCCCCGAGAGCCATGCCGATCGGCTGCACTCAATCATCAACGGCGAGGTCTGACATGGCAGTCGAGGTCACTCTCGAGGATGCAGAGTGGATGGTCGGCCGGGCCGGGCTCTCCGGAGTGTCCTCAATGCAGCGCCTCCCAGGGGGATGGGACAACTCGAATCTCAGGCTGGATCTCGTGGATGGCACCAGTCTCGTGCTCAAGATATGGAAGGCCCAGAAGAGCCTAGAGGATGTTCGAACCGTGATACAGCGCCACATCTGGTTAGATCGGCACGGTGTTCCGACCGCGACTCCGGTTGTGCTCGAGGATAAGAGTAGGATGGCTGTCAGGGATGGTGTCGCTTGGACCCTGATGCCGTACGTTTCCGGGGGCCACCTCGGCTCCGACCGAGCATCTCTGGAGAGTCTTGGAGCGACTATGGCGAGACTGCATGAGGTCCCTGAGGCAGAGTGCTTCCCACGCGATTTCAGGATGGGTTGGCCGTTGTTCGAGCTCATGTACGAACTCGCCGACGAGGCTGGCGAGTGGACTGAGTTCCTAGTGGTTCTCAGGGATGAGGAGGGGAGGTTGCGCGAGGAAATCCCAGACAACCTGCCTCTGGGAATCCTGCATGGTGATCTGTTTCCCGACAACGTCATCGGAGATGGTGAGGTGGCCGCCATACTGGATCTCGAGGAGGCTTGGGTCGGCCCTTGTGCCTTCGACCTCGTGATGGCTTTCGTCGGCTTCGGATGGGATTCGGGACGACCTGTCGAGGAGCGTTGGGACGCTCTCGTCTCGGGTTACGAATCGGTTCGCAATCTCACGAATCCCGAACGTGCTGCACTCGCTGTTCTGCATCGCTACGCAACGCTATCGATTGCTGCTTGGAGGTATTGGAAGCACAATATGGCCGAGCCAGGCACGGAACTGTCGGTCCGCTACCTCGAAATGGTTGATAGGCTCGGGGTCGAGTTTGGATTCTAGGTGGTAACGTGAACGGCGTCATCCATTCCGTGAATGTCAGCGAGGAGGGAGGGGTCCCTAAGCTCCCCATCAAGGCCGCAATCGTACGCTATGAGGGGATGGAGGGGGACCACAACAGGTTCCGCGCCGAGAGGAAGGCGGGCGCCCCGGGCAGGGCAATCAACATCTTCTCCCTCGAAAGGATCAGGCAGCTGCAGGATGAAGGGCACTCCATCGAAGTCGGGTCGACAGGGGAGAACCTCACCCTTGAGGGCATGGATTGGGACGCGTTGGAGGTGGGAATGGTACTGAGGGTAGGGGAGGCGACCATCCAACTGAGTGAGCCGTGCGCCCCTTGCAACAAGATAGGGGATTCATTCATGGACGGCAGGTTCGCGAGGATTGACCACGAGCAGGAGTTAGGTTGGTCGAGATGGTTGGCTTCCGTACTTGAAGAAGGAATGGTGAGCATCGGAGATAATGTCTCGACCCTCAATACGAGTGAGGATTGATTTCTGCCGCTTCGCCATTCTGATATACGCCGGGGGGCTCGCTATTGCTCCAAGCAGAGGTACCCGAGTGGTCAAAGGGGCTGGGATGAGGTCCCAGTGCGTAGTGCTTCGCAGGTTCGAATCCTGTCCTCTGCACCACTACTCGCATCACGGTGAGTTTGATACCGGCGCCTGCCCCCCATAGTGGTGTGCCGCGTGCTCGATTGGCCACCCTGATTGTGTCCTTGATGCTGATGGCCTCCGGGCCGCTTGATACTGGCCAGGAGCTGACCATGGAGGTTCCAGACAGACGCTGGACCGACTCAAATGATGGCTACGGGCCTATCAACTACACAAACGAACATACTACTGCTACGATTACCGCCGAGGGTAGGCCTGCAACGCTTACTATGCCGGGGGGGCATGTCTACAATCAACCCCTCCCCCTAGTCGTCGCTTTGCATGGATACTCCAGTTCCGGATCTTTCAATGCGTGGTGGATGAGCCTGTATGATAGTGTCCACGAGAACGAGCACCTGCTGCTCACCCCAGACGGTTCTATGAACATCGTAGGGATGAGATACTGGAATGCCACCGATGCCTGCTGCAACCTGTTCAACACTGAAATGGATGATGTCAGCTTTCTCGAGGGCCTAATCAGCCAAGCCGTCCAGAACTACGGAGCGGACCCTGAGGGGGTGGTGCTGATAGGTCACTCAAACGGTGCTTTCATGAGTCACAGAATGGCGTGCGACCGAGGCAGTATAATCGAATCAATAGTGTCACTTAACGGGGCGACATGGGATGATTTCTCCAACAACTGTCCCGACACTGGAAGGCCGAACATCCTGCATGTGCATGGTACTGTTGACAGCGTCATACAGTATGGTGGTGGGTCGATGTTCGGAGGAACGTATCCCTCGGCCCCCCAGTCGACCTCCTTCTGGGCCGACAGGTCGGGGTGTGAAGCTACTTGGACAAACCTCGGCAGTATCGATCTTACAGACTCAGACGGGGTAGCCGAGACCGACGACCTTGAGCATCTGAACTGCACCGATGGGAACAGGGTGGCGCACTGGAGAATCAACAATGGGATTCACGCCCCCTCTCTGAACGATGAGGAATGGCCGAGCCAGACTCTGGGTTGGTCGTTGGAGGACTTCTCGCGTGACTCCGACGGAGACGGTTATCGCGACGATATTGATGCGTTCATCTACAACCCCAATGAATGGGCGGATGCGGACGGGGATAAGGTCGGGGACAATACGGATGAATGTGACAACGACCCGACTGGTTGGATTGACAGTGATGGTGACGGGGTCTGCGTACCGAGCGACGTCTTTCCCAACAACCCCAACGAGTGGTACGATTTCGATGGCGACGGGACGGGAGACAACTCGGACGCTGACGACGACAATGACGGGGTAGCGGACTTCTACGACGACTTCCCATACGATGCTAACGAGACTGTCGACACGGATGGGGACGGTATCGGTGACAATGCCGATACCGATGACGACGGTGATGGTTGGGGCGATGAAGAGGATGCTTTCAGACTCGATCCAGAGGAACATTCTGATCTAGATGGTGACGGGGTGGGCGACAACGCGGATGACGATGACGACGGTGATGGTTGGACCGATACAGATGAGCTGAACTGCCAGAGCGACCCGATGAACGGCACCGATGTGCCCACTGACACCGATGGCGACTGGGAGTGCGACCTATTCGATGACGATGACGATGGGGACGGGGTCCCGGATTTGGACGACCAATTCCCGCTCGATGGGAGCGAGTGGGATGATAGCGACTCAGATGGTTACGGTGACAACCGCGATTTATTCCCTGAGGACCCAAACGAGTGGGCTGACGCCGATGGTGACGGGGTGGGAGACAACGGCGATGTATTCCCAAGCGACCCCGATGAGTGGGCAGACTCGGACGGAGATGGAGTGGGTGACAACGCCGACGCTTTCCCGGGTGATGCCAGTGAGACTCTGGACAGCGACGGGGATGGGGTCGGAGACAACTCGGACAGCTTCCCGGCAGACGACACAGAGTGGGTAGACAGTGACGGGGATGGGGTCGGAGACAACTCGGACGTCTATCCCGATGATCCATCCGAGTGGGTGGACTCTGACGGAGATGGAGTGGGTGACAACGCCGACGCTTTCCCGGGTGATGCCAGTGAGACTCTGGACAGTGACGGGGATGGGGTCGGAGACAACTCGGACGTCTATCCCGATGATCCATCCGAGTGGGTGGACTCTGACGGAGATGGAGTGGGTGACAACGCCGACGCTTTCCCGGGTGATGCCAGTGAGACTCTGGACAGCGACGGGGATGGAGTGGGGGATAATTCGGATGCTTACCCCTATGATGCGACCTTGTGGGAGGAAGAGGTCGACCGCCCACTAATGCTTCTAGGTGGCATAGTGGTAGGATTTACTCGTCTTGGTGGCTTACGTCGGCCGCCGGAAATAACTTTGAAACTGTGATATTCTAGCAGTACACTGATTTAGAGACTCGTAAGGACCTCGTCCAGATGCTCCAATGTTGTGTCGATATCTTCCTCGTTCAGGACCATTGGCGGCTTAATCTTGATGACATTGTGATGCGGACCGTCCGTGGAGAGTAGAACTCCCCTCCTCCTCATCTCGTTGACTAGCTGGCCGGCCTCCTCCGTAGCAGGCTCCAATGTGCTAAGGTCGCTCACTAGCTCGAAGCCGAGGAACAGGCCGCGCCCACGCACGTCACCGATGATAGGATGCTTGTCCTGCAGTTCTACCAGGCGTTGCATAAAGCGCCCTCCGAGCTGCTCGGCTCGGGCCATCAGCCCGTCATGCTCGATGCAATCCATCACCGCCATTCCGATTGCGCACGACACCGGATTGCCTCCGAAGGTGCTGAACCACTCCATCTGCTCGAAAGAAGCCGCTATCTCGGGCGTGGTGAACACCGCTGCCATTGGGTGCCCGTTGCCCATCGGCTTGCCCATGACCACGATATCGGGAATCACGCCACTCTCCTCGAATGCCCACATGTGCGAGCCCACGCGACCGAACCCGACTTGGACCTCGTCGGCAATGAGTAGGCCACCTTGCTCGCGCACCGCCCTGCAGACTGCGGCGAGGTAGCCTTCGGGTAGAGGTACCTGCCCGGCGCAGGAGAGCATGGTCTCGATCAGCAGCCCCGCGAAGCGTCCCGCCCCCTCAATGGCCAATCTCGCCTCGGCTGGGAAATCAACGCCATCCCTGCGATAGGAATCGGGTATCGGCAGAACATGGACCCATGGCTCGGGCTCGCCCTTGCCTCCCGGTCCCCTGAACTTGTACGGGCTGAGATCGACCAGCATCCCGGTGTGGCCGTGGTAGGCGCCCTCGACAACCACCATGTCATGGGCTCCGGTGTGAGCGCGTGCGATTCTGACGGCCAGCTCGTTGGCCTCGCTGCCCGAGTTGACTAGAAAGCCCACGCTGAGCGTCTCGGGTAGTGTGTCGGCAATCCTGCCGAGGTACTCCGTGAGGCCGTTGTAGACATATCTAGTGTTGGTGTTGAGTAGTCCCATCTGGTGTGCGCATGCCTGTGTGACTCGGGGGTTGGAGTGGCCCACGTGGCTGACGTTGTTGACGAGGTCGAGGTAGCGAGTGCCATCAGCTGCGTACAGATACTGCATACTGCCGTGGGTGATGTGCAGGGGCTTGCCGTGGGCAATCGAGAGGGCTTTACCGAGGTGCGCTTCACGCAGTCTGAGTAGCTCGCCCAATGGGGTTGGGGTATCACTCGTCATCGAAGACCTCGATCTCGACGTTGCGCTTGACTAGGTCGGTGAACCTCGAGGAGTAACGTGTAGCACGCACAACGTGGTTGTCTATCCAATGGTAGTTACCTCCCCTCGGCTTCCCCATCAGAAGGGTGTGGTAGCGGAAGCCTTTCTCGTCCAACCAAGCCTCCGTGACTTCTCGATGTTCCTCAGTTCTAGCTGTGAAGAAGCATATCTGATGCCCCTCGCCGTGCCATCCGTTGATTGTCTCTATAGCATCGGGATAGGCCTCGGCCGTAGCCATCCTGTGGGCCTCCTCGTTCGGGATGTCCTCGCCCACGGTGCCGTCGATGTCGATGAGGTAGTTCTTCACCCCCTCGGGAACAGCGGGGCTGATGTGCTTGCCCGACTCGTCGGTCTTGTCCACTAGGTCCACGCTTGCGAGCGGTGCTAAACCGTCCATAATGCCTCGTTCGTGCATTCCTGATTTCGGAAGTAGGTTCCCGGATTCCGAATCGTTCAAGTGAGGTATGTCGGACGGCCTGCCGTGCCAGGAGCATACGACAGAAGTCGGCGCGAGGCCGTTGTGAGGCGTGTTTCGCCCAATTTCGATAGGGCTCTCTCGAAGTACTTCGGCACACGGACCCCCGACCCCCTAGCAGCTCAGGGTGCCCACGACGCCTAGTGATGGCCCTCCGGGCGCACGGCACGGAGGTCGAGGTCCTAGACGCCTTGACAGACCACCCGGACTGCTGCTTCGTCGAGGATTGCGCGGTGATGATCGACGGGGTCGCCCTGATCAGCAACCTCGGAGCACCCAGCAGGGTGGGAGAGGAAGTGGCGTGGCCCAATACCTCTCCGAGGACTCCGATATCCTGAGAATGCCTGAGGGCGCGACCCTCGACGGAGGCGACGTCGTTTTCTTCGACGACCGTTACCTGATTGGCCTGTCAACGCGCACTAATCAGGCCGGAGCGGACTTCCTGGGCCCAGCAGGTGAAGTCGGAGGGTTTCGACTACGAACTTATTGACATCCCACTCTCGACGCTGCACCTCACCACCGTATGCTCTTCGCCGCGAGAGGGCACGCTGGTCGTAGCCGAGGGGCACCTAAAGAGGGGCAGATAGGGCACCTCGCTGATGAAATCCTGTGGGTTCCCAACTCAGACACGTACGCGGCCAACACCATCGGCTATTCGAGTGACCGCGTGATATCGCGGACGGGTACGCCTCCACGAGGCAGGTGATGCTGGACGCTGGCTTCTCGATTACCAGTGTCGACATGGACGCCATCAGACAGGCTGATGGTTCGCTGACCTGTCTTTCCGTGTTTAACCGGTGAAACAGCACAAGACTGAAGGCCGTCTTTCCATGGCGAAGGCCATGCACATAGCAGGAAAGGTGTTCCTCGGGCTCGGCGCTTTGCTCCTTGTATTGGGAGTGGTAATGGCAGGAATGGGTGGTAACGCCCCAGAGGATGTAGGAGATGTCGATGTCGAAGAAAAGACCGTTTGGAGTGGTCAGGGGGGTGTCTTCTCGTATGATGGAAGGGATGCGTTGATGGTTTTCGTACCTGATACAGTCAGGTGTGATGAGTTTACAATCACATTCTCAAACGATTCTGGGCCAACTGAAACCAAGATGGATGCGTGTACGGAAGATGGTTCCGCGCCCGAGGGCTATGCGGACGATCCGGATGGATGGTACCACATGGGAACGTTCGGGTGGGAAAAAGAGTCTGCAGGAGACTACACCCTGGACGCCAACACTGAGGTCAATTTACTGCCGATGTGGGAAGTGGTCGGAGAAGAGTTAGGAGAGGCCGCTGGCGGACTTATGGGGATCCTAGGAGGAGTTGGACTCTCCGGCTGTGGGGTCTGCTCCTTGCTTCTCGGAGGCATTCTGGCCATCGTGCTGAAGGAACCTAAGGAACCGACGCAGATACAGTAGGAGATATCCGTCTAACCGAGGCATTGAACACGAAGCCGTTGGTCGCATGGGCGTGCGCTCGCGAAGCGGTATCGCCCTGCTGCTGGTCACAGTGATGGTGTCAGCCCCGCTCGGTGGCTGCCTGTTCACGGAAGAGGAGGGTGAGGCTAATGCCTCCAGCCTGACCGTTTCGCCGGAGGTTCTCGAGGCGGGTGTGTTCCAGCAGGTCGAGCTCAAAGCAAAGGCCGCCATGTCAGTCTTCGTCCCATACCTCGTCATCGACTCGGGGACCGGTTACGTTCAGAACTCCACCATCGTGGACCTCTCGTCTGGCTCAAGCATGACTCTGGAGGTGCTCGCACCACCTAGGACGGACAGCATGATGCTGCTGGTTGGTGAGAAGGGGCGTGATGCTTGGCCGGTGCGGGATGTCGGGGAGTCGTGGAACAGCTGGCTTATGCGTGGTGGGGACACCGGCAAGGATGGTCACGGCATCGAGCGCGTAGCGCACTCTGAGAACGCCACGCTGGACACGGTCAACCACAGCAGCGAGCTGGGTGGCAGGGTATCAGTGAAGATTGTCAGCTCCATTCGACAGCAGACCGTGTCGATCGAGCAAGGCGGGGCGCACTCCGCCGGTCTTCTCCATGGCAGGCTGGTGTACGAGCGGCTCCACGAGATCACCGACCCAAGCCTTGCCTTCGACGTCGACGGTCGCGCAGGTTACTGGGACCGGTGGGCAGGCCAAGGAAACCCTGCCTACGAGGATGCTGCCCAGTACCTGATCTCAGAGCTTTCCGCTATGGGTCTCGAGGTGGTACAGCATCGCTACGAATTCACGGACATCTTCCAAGCTCAGAACCCCGAGGCGTACAACATCTGCGCCTACAAGTGGGGCTCGGAGACACCTAACGATTGGTTGGTCTTCGGCGCCCACTTCGATATCGCGCCACCGGCCAACGCGGTAATCCTGGACCCACACACGACGGGATCGCGTTCCTACGGAACGCGAGTCGGCGCTTACGACAACACCGCCGGGACTTCGATGGTGCTTGAGACGGCAAAGGTGTTGGCTGGATTCGAGTCGCGCCGCACGATGGTGTTCTGTCTGTGGTCGGGCGAGGAAGGTGGATTACGAGGCTCGGACTACTGGACCGAGTACTACGTCAAAGAGGGCAATCCGGATGTCACCGTCACCAATTACATCAATCTCGACATGGGTGGTGTGAACTGGCCCGGCGGAGGCGGTGCCCCACACGGAGACCCCGACCCGCAGATTGACGAGGACGGATACCCGAAGGACACCGAGGTGTGGCCAATGCGGGTGTACATCGGACCGGGGCCCAACCACGACCAGTTCAATCAGCCGGGAATGGTCGGTCTGTCCAACTGGATTGGCTCTGACGCTCTCGGTCTGGAGGAGCAGATAGGGACGCTGATAGGGACCAACTACAGCGCTGACACCTGGAAGACGGATGTCTGGCTGGACATGGACAGACCTGAGGTCATCATCTACGAGGATACCACCGCGAGGAGTGACCATGCCAGCTTCCAGAACAACCTCGGCACGGTGACCGTTGGCTTCGGGGGCCTCGTGGACGGTTACTGGTGCTACCACCAGGTCTGCGATACACTCGAGGAGATGGAGGACTGGATGGACACCACCGGTAAGGACTACGGTGAGGAGAACAGTGGGGTCGCCAACCTCGCCAACAGCCTAGACATGATCACTTGGTGGGCCCTGATGACCTTCTTCCACTGCGATGAGAGGCCAGTGCTCAACGCACTAGAGTAACCGAATAACTGAGGGCTTGTTCCTATCAATGATAGGTAGATTGAATAATTATGCGTAATTTCTCGGGTCGTGGAG
>BPDA01000036.1 GCA_019654055.1 Methanobacteriota archaeon
GGAACTCGTCGTGCTTGGTCGGGAGAGGGATCATGGCCAAACGCTGAGCCACGAACTCGTCGGGCAGTGGACCGTCCGTCTCCCACACCTCATCGTCCTGCTCGATGGTACCCATCTCGAAGCGCACGGTGTCGATGGCCATCTTCGGGGTGTCAGCCATCAGTGAGCGCCTGATGGCGTTGACGAAGGCGCGGTCCGTGTCGCTGAACAGTATCGAGATTGCCTCTTCGTTCTCTTCAATCACCTTGGTCTTAACCATGAATTCACCTCACACTCGGCGCCCTCGGCGCCCTCCCTTGCTCTTCGTCCCGTCAGTGGCGACTGGGGTCACGTCCTCGATTCGGGTTATTGAAACTCCGGCGCGGGTCAGTGCACGAATCGCCGAGGTCGCGCCCGGAGCGCTGTGGGAGCGATTCCCACCGGCACCCCGGTATTTCACGATGACTTGGTTGAACTCCTTCTCGGCAAGCATCTCAGCCATCCTCTCGGCCGCCCTCGTCGAGGCGAACTGGCCGCCAGAGTCGCTGCCGCCCTTGGTTACCATGCCACCCGAGACCTTGCAGATGGTCTCTGCCCCGGTCAGGTCGGTGGCTGTCATCAGCACGTTGTTATGCGTGGTGAATATGTGCAGGATGGCCTTCCTCGACATCAGTCCTCGCCCTCCTTAGTCGGTTCGGCGCCCTCGGGAACGGTGTCCTCGGTCACGGGCGCGGCCGCGGCGTCAGCCTTGACCGATCGACGAACTCGGAGTCCACTACTCGTACCGGCTCGACGTCGTCCTCGTCGGACACGCGCGTCAGTCGCAGCTCCTCCATGTCCCTGCGGAACTGGTGCTCGGAATCTGCGAAGGGCGAGTTCGTGGAGTACTGAATCTCTTCCTCTTCCTCCTTCAGGACGTGGTACCCGGGAACCGTCATCCTCTGGTCGCCTATACTGATGTGGCCGTGGACGATGAGGTTTCTGGACGAGCGCATGGTAGGGGCCAGTCCCTTGTAGAAGACGACTGACTGCAACCTTCTCGATAGCATGTGCTCGACGTTAATCTGTAGCACATCGTCTATCCCGGCCCCCTCTGGAAGCAGGCCCCTGCGGTGGAGGGAATCCACCATGTCGGCCTTCTCTCGAGCGAAGTGGCCCTCTGAGGTGTCGACCCTGCCAATCAACTTCATCGCTTGGTTCCTATGGCGGCGAAGAGATGACTTCTCGCGCCAGATTTCCTTCATCCCGCCGACCTTCTTGAGACCGTACTTCTCCTTGAGCGCATGCTCCTCGTCAATCCTAGCTTGCTTCCACGGATGAGTGGGTGTACGAGTCTTGGGCCTAGCGAACTTCGGGTTACCCATCTTCTCACCTCACTTCTTCCTCTCGACGCCCAGCGAGGAGCCTTTGCGGCCGTTCGATCGAAGTCTCTGGCCACGGACCTTGTGTCCGCTCCTGTGCCTCATTCCGCGGTAGGCCTTGACCCCGGCGATGCGTGCGACGTCGTCGTCACGGGTCATCTTGACCTCGGTGGCGACTATGTGAGCATCCTCGTTTGTCCCGACGTCGCGCTGTCGGTTGACCAGCCACCACGGGACCGTGGTGGCGTAATCGTCTATCGAGTTGCGCAGACGGTCCTGCTCGTCATCGGATAGATGGCCTCCCAGCGTGTTCCCATCTACACCGGCCAAGCGGCAAATCTGCTGCGAGGTTCTCATGCCGATGCCCTTGACTGAGGTGATGCCGATAGCGATTGGTCGCAACCCGTCGATATCGCTGTCGGCTATCCGCAGGATATAGGAGAAGTCATCTCCGAGTTCGGCATCTTCAGGCATTGTACGGTTCCCCCGTGTTCACCGGTTGCCCGGTGGCCCATTGGGCATCTGGGCGACCTACCATCCCTATTTGAACCGATTGGACGCCCCTACGGGGCGATTCCAACTACTCCCGGCAGACCACATACAGAACCTGATCACCCGAGTCTCTCTCAATCTCGATGTCGACCATGAAACCCCTGGCGCCATCAATCTCTCGTAGCTCCCGGTCCAGCCTGCGCTGCAGGGTCGGATGGACGTCCGGGTCGAGATTGCAGCGCAGTGTGACCTTGCCGATACCATTCCTGGCCATCGATGCCGCGACTTGGTCGATGGTGTGCAGCTCGGGTGGCCTGAGCCTATGCTGGACTATCTCACCGGTCGCCACTACAAAGCCCTCGACATCCTCTGACATGATTAGCGGGTCGGTGTGGATTAGTAGCGGCCTGCGGCCTTCCAAGCGCAGCCACGAGTGGCCGGAGTCCTCGCGCAACGCACGCTCCAACCAGACCTCCTGGAGGCCGCTCTGGACTAGGGCGGGTCGACTATCGTCATATGGGCGCCATACGGCGGGGCTTGCTCATCTCGACCGTGTCTGAAATCGAGGGCGACCCCTCTATGAGGCGATGACGTGCTTGGTGCCCATCCTGACGCAGCGGTGGATCTCACTCGATGCGAGGGCACCCACCCACAGTGACAACCTGTCCACCCTGCCACCACCCTGGCTCAGCCATTCCCACGTGCTATTCACTCCCGGAAAGGTGGTCTGGACAATGGACTCGACCACGGACTGCTGCATCTCATCGAGTCTCGGGGACAGGTCGAGAAGCATGGCCGGACCCCTTGGCCCGCTTTGCAGGTGATCGGCCCAGCCTCGCAGCACCGAGCTCAGAGAGGGCGCCATCTCATCCACATCGTGACTCTGAGCATCGCTCGGTCTGGCCGGGTCGAGGTGTACATCGCGACGGGAGGGTGAGCACGCGTCCCGGCTTCACGTAGGCTGTTCCAGTACTCGGTGATTGCACCTTCTGCATCAGACCCGTCACCAATGACGACGCGGTCCATCGAGCGTTGCAGGTCCCCCTCATCGGGGTTGATGTGCATGTTGGCCGCGCATAGCACCGCGACGTTACCATCCATCTCGATTCCCAGTGAGGGCCGCTTGAGAACCTGCGAGTAGGCGACAGCTGTAGGCCGGAGCCCGCGGCAGCATCCAGAATCACCCCGGCCGGAAGCACGTTCGGGTCTATCCTGTCGGCCCGAGAGAGCGCTACGAACCAAGGCGTAGACAGCCTACGCATGTCCTCAGTCATGTGGAAGCTGGGCTCGCCCCGCCTTACTGGCTTGGCCTTGGCCCGCTTCCCCGCCTCCTTGACAATCTGTGCCGAGGGGTTCAGCGCGGTGTGTCTACTACTATCTCCCACGCCACCGCCTCCGAGAACTTGGTCAAGTTACTTTCGTCCTAGGTGATTGGGCCTCTGTTGATGCTCAGCTCAAATCGCAGCCAGGAATCCTGTAGTTCATGCCCGTCGCTGTTACCGTATGCGATTGGCGGAGGCAGCAGCGTGGTGTGAGAGGTCCCGGTGGCGATCCCGGGAATCAGCCCCCTGTCGCCATCTATGTCCAGACCTATGGCTGACCAGCCAAAGCCATCGATGTAGGTCGGATCGTCCCCTGCAGTGACCAGAAGGTCCCCTTCGTCCAACTGCTCCCCTGTGTCGGCATCCCAGACCACGTAGTGAACCTCAATTCTGTCGTTGTCGTTGATATGCATCTCCCTCTCTTCGGTGCCCTTGAACACGTTCACGTCTAGCAGCACCTCGGCATCAACCACCGTGAGATGGCTGACCACCACCGTGAAGCTGCCTTCGGTGATATCATCGGTGAGCTCAAGTTCGGCGAAACCGCTCTGGCCCCCATCCAGCGTCATCAGGTCACTACTGTCGTCTGAGTCAGAGAACAGCACTCCAGCCCCCCTTATCTCAAGTACCAAATCGACGGTCGTGTTGCCGCGGTTGTAGACTGCCAGGCTGGCGCGGTCGTCGTCTCCCTGATGCTCCCAGTCACATCGAAGCTCCCCTGGGTAGAGGAACACATCGTCCTGCCCGGAGAAGTTCTCGGGCCATTCCCAATCTCCCTCCCTCGCGGAGCAGGTGTCGAACAGCAGGTCGACCTCCCAGGCCAATCGACCGTCGATGGTGGGCGCCTCGACGGGCGGCCCGAAGGAGTCCTCGAGCTCGGCGCTGAAGTTCCAAGCCGCCCAGACGACCCAGATCATCGACAGAAGCAGCACCAGAGCGGTGCCCAGAGAGAGCATCAGAGTGGCTCTGGGCACCACCATCTCATTGATGCCCAACGGCACGGGCGGATGCTCGACCTCGTCGGGCGTGTCTGATATCCACGACCTCGTCACGATTGCTTGTCAGTACCGTGTGTCATCAACGTTGGCCCGATATGAAATTCGAGAGCCTTCGATTCCAAGATTGAGAACAGCCTCGCAGTACCGCGTTGTGGATTCAGTCCTTGACCATCTGAGCCTCGTTCCGCAGGCCTAGCCACGACACCACTCCCAACTCGGCGGCCACCACCATGAGCGCTACCAGCATCGTTGCCGGCTGGAAGATGCCGGGTACGAAGATCAGCGCACTCAGTATGGCGACGACCAGATCGACAAGCCCCCATACCCTGAGGGTTCGTCGCAGTTGCAGTATGCCTACTACCCAGATAGTGGTCGAGAGAGCAACCAACAGCACAGGCAGTAGCACCGAGGTGGTGTAGTGGGCGATTGAGATGACGATGATTAGCAGGTGCGAGTTCACGGCTAGCATCATCGACCAACTCTCGCCTCTCAGTGGTACGGTCAGCCCCAGCAAGGCGAGCAGGACCAGCCCTGTCCCCATCGTGACCTCGGGAATCACCTCGGACACCGGTTCGTACCAGTTGCCAATGGCGAACAGCGCCAACAGACCGGCCGGGACGGCCACCCCGACCGCCCACGGCTGACGGTACCTCCAGCCCTGCTCGACGGCGCTTGCCACCGCTAGGACGCCCGCCGGGCCGAATGACAGCATGACCACGAACAGGCTGCGAACGCCTCGCCCTGAGGAACCCTTCCAGTCCTCCCTGCTGAGTTGACCCCTCTTCCTGTCGACCCAGATATCAGCGAGTACGACGAGCATGAGTACCGACTCGAGCAGCATCCAAGGCATCCTCCACTCCACCATGTCGCCCACGAACGGGTCGATTGTCAGCGGATAGGGGATGGCTTCGACCATCACCGCACCCAACATCCTCCCAGCCAACAGCGGGACCACAATCCAGTCAAGCGCAATCGGTATCCTGTCCAGCAACCTGTCTTGTCCAATCAGCGAAATAGCGACCAATTCCACCAGCAGGATGACCACCACTGCCATGTCGAGAAGGTCGCGGTTGCTGCTGCCAGGGCCGATGTGAGAAACCACGTGGATGCAGACCAGTCCAATGATTGCAATGGCTATCGGCATCTCCATGCCCATAATGTGAGGGAGTTCAAGTTCGAGGCTCTTGCTGCGCGACCTGGCAAGTGCAATCAGAGCGGTCGCGAACAGCCCGATTGCCACCAGCACGAGCGGATTGGTGCCGTTGAGAAGACCCAGTATGACCCCCGCCCCGAGTATCAGCGAGAGTACTGCTAGGACGACCATCGGCTTGTGGCTGACATCGGTGACGTAGAGCTCGGCAAGATCGTCGGTGCCAGACTTCTCCCTGAGCTTACTGCGCTTCGCTTCGAGCTCTGCCAGTCTCGGGTCGTAGGTCGCAACGCCACCATCTCCCCCTGATTCATCCTGAGACACCTGCTCGGCCATCTCGACCCGCGCATCCCGCTTGGCCACAGACTTCAGCTCGGCGCGCAGTTCGCCTCTGGCCACCAGCCACAGCGAGCTGACCACAAACATCGCGATCGAGGCCACCTCGCCCGCCCCGCTCTCGAGCTCGAAGGCGAGGGCGATGGTAATCACCAGCAGCCAGAGAGCCGCCAGCGCGGGGTTGAGCAGCTTCTCTATGCTTCCCGCGCGAGGCAGGTAGGCCGCTAGCACCGCCGCCGAGCAGACCACGGCGGCTATGCCCATATCGACTTCGGGCAGCGAGGCGGTTGATTCCAGAAGCTTCACCGGCTGCCTCCCCGAGAGGGCCAGCAGCAGTGGCAGGCTCATCAGGCCCAAGCCGCTGGTGTACAGCCCCTCGTCGCTGGGTGCCTTGGTAATCATCAGGGCCACCAATGACACACAGAGCAGGACCGTAAGTGGGACAAACATCCCGTGTCTCCACAGTATGGCCAAGACCGCAACCGCGAGGATTGCGCTCATGGTGCCGGCATCACCAATTCTCAGTCCGGCGATCTCGGAGCCGACGTGGAGAACAGTCAACAGGAACAGTAGCAGCAACAGCGAGACGGCGGTGAAGCCACCGAACTGGGACATGAATAGAATCGCGAACAGCGGCAGCCACCATCCCAGCGACCACAGCTGCAGAGCCCCCGAGTCGCGTACCGAAGCAGAGAGCTCGGACACGCCGAGGAACCGTGCGGCCAGATTGACGCCCGTCTCGCCCAGCCTGACGTTCACTACGACCATCAGGACGCAGGAAACGGCTAGGTACGATCCTAGAGGAAAGGGCTCGAGTTCGATTATACTTCCCGGATCGAGAACGTCGTTGGCGACCAGCAGCGTCCTGACGGTCTCCTCTACGATCTCCTCCAGAAGCACCCAACTCCAGGGCAGTAGAACCGTCACCCCCGCCAGCGAAGGAGACTCCCTCCGCACCGCGAGCACCGCGGTTCCGACGTGCATCGAGCCCAGCAGTGCGAGCAGCAGCGCTCCACCGTCACCGCCCTCGGCGGTGGACTCCACCGGGACCAGTATGACGAGCAGGGCGAGAACGACGACCGCTCCCAGCCACAGTACCCTGTCGGTGACCCTGTCCTGATCGCGCAGCAGCACGAAGCCGGTGACGATAGTGGCGAGTACCGTGAACAGGTCATAGGCATCGAGTCTGCTGACCAGATCGCCCGCGTCGTGCCCCACGACCAGCATCGCCACCAGAGGGAGCGCAGAGATCCCCAAGGGCAGCACTACCCGCTTGGCGTCAACACCCCTCACCGAAAGGTAGGATCCACCGAAGGCCGCACCTAGGAAAGCCACCATGCCCAGTGCGTAACCAACGTCCTGACGACTGCTGGCGACGGCCAGAAGCGCGCCCACCATGCCCATCGAGACCGAGACTCCCCAGAGCCCCGGCTTGCCCAGACCCATCGCTTCGAAGGCCTTCGAGAACCAGTTCCCATCGCGTGCGAAGCGAGCTGCCATGGTCGCATTGATTCCAGTCACGGTCATCAGCAGCAGGAACAGCAGCAACGGGTCATCTAGAGCCAGTATCCTGAGTGAGCCGAACTCGAACCCGCCGGTAATCGCATGCATTCCTATCCAGAGGTTGGACGCAGCCACCCCGAGCGCCGCGAGGTTGCCCGATTGCCTGTGCAAGGCAAGCCCGTGGACCAACAGGGTGGCGAGTAGGATCATCCCAGCGACACCACCCTCGCCCAGCACCGACCCAGCAGTCGAGGCTATCGCCAGCAGTACCAGCGTGGATTGGGCGGCGATAGCATCGTGGTCGTGCCTGTAAGCCACTAACACGTTCACGCCGACGAGTATCAGGAGCAGGCCGCCGAGGACCTCCATCCCGATGAAGCCCCATCGATTCAGCTCGATTGCGAGTCCGTACGTGACCTTCATCGAGATGATCACCCAGGTCACTCCGAGCAACTTCATCGGAGAATCCGGGACCCAGCGCTCCCCGAGCGCGAAACCCACTCCGGCCAGCAGCACCAGTACGACGGCCGCCAGCAGAGGCGACAGCGCCAGCCCGGCTTGCACCCCGATGGCGCTGTAGACGAGTATCATCGAGACCATCAGGGCCCAGTTGACCCGCCTCTCTCCCTCAATGGCAATCTCGGTCACGATGTCCCGCTCGGGGGGAGTGGGGACGCTACCGTCCCGCTGCACCGCCCCCGACTCATCGCCATTTGACTGCTCGAACGGGTCGTGGAACTCCCCGAGAGCCTCGTCGACGGCCTTCGCCAGCTGCTCTCGGCGCTCCTCCTGGTCACCCTCTCTCTCGGGGATCTCGATATCGCTGAGATCGATGTTGATTGAGCGACGGAACTCGTGCTCCCGGATGATTCTGTCATCCCGGTCACCGTCAGCCATCCCTCCCCGACCGCAGCCGCTCCCGGATAATCGCATCCCCGCCCGAGAGGCTAGGGAAGCGCGCTTTCGCCGCGAATGTGTCGACTCGGGCCAGCCGCAACGCTTGAAGGGGGAATCTCGGCGTCGTGCGCCATGGAGTCCTCCTCCATGTCAGGCGACTCCCGCAACTTCGCAACGCCTCTGGCCTCGCACGGCCTTGACCCCAAGGGCGCAGTGCACTGGAATCTCGGATGGGAGAGTCTGCACGAGGCCGCCGCCGAGCTAGGCGAGGCGAAATTGACTGCGCACGGCGTCCTGCTCGCAACGACCGGCGACAGGACGGGGAGGTCGCCCAACGACCGGTTCATCATTGACGAACCGGGTCTGTCTGATGACGTATGGTGGGGGGATCACAACAGGCCCACCACCCCCGAGGTCTTCGAGGGCCTGCTGGAGAGGACGGTGACCCATCTGAACGACTCCGAGAACCTGTTCGTCAAGGACGCATTCTGCGGGGCCGATCCGGATTACAGGATGCCTGTCAGACTGGTCACCGAGAAGGCCTGGCATGCCGCCTTCATGCACAACATGTTCGTGCGCGCGTCAAAGGAGGAGATACTTTCCCACGTCCCGCAGTACACCATCCTGCACGCCCCTGACCTGCACGCCAGCCCTTCCTCCGACGGCGTCAATTCGGAAGCCTTCGTTATCCTAGCTCTCGACAGGGGACTGGTCATCATCGGTGGGACACACTATGCGGGCGAGATCAAGAAGGCCATCTTCACCATCATGAACCACATCTTGCCCGCCAAAGGCCTCCTCCCCATGCACTGCTCGGCGAACACGGACGGAGAGAGCGCAGCGCTGTTCTTCGGCCTCTCGGGCACCGGCAAGACTACCCTGTCCGCGGATCCCGGCAGGGCTCTAGTGGGTGATGACGAGCACGGCTGGTCCGACAATGGCGTGTTCAACTTCGAGGGCGGTTGCTATGCCAAGCTCATCAGGCTCTCCGAGGAAGACGAGCCTGCCATCTACGCCACCACTCGCATGCCCGGATCGATACTCGAGAACGTCGTTCTCAACGCCGACGGAACTCCCGACTTCGACAACTCGTCGCTGACTCAGAACACCCGCGGCTCGTACCCCATCGAGTCGATAGAGAATCGCACCCCTGACTCAATGGCCGGCAATCCGAGGAACGTTGTCTTCCTGACTTGTGATGCCTTCGGAGTGCTGCCTCCGCTCTCCAAGTTGACCCCCGAGCAGGCCGCCTACCACTTCATCTCAGGATACACCGCCAAGGTCGCGGGGACCGAGGTCGGCGTCAAGGAGCCGCAACCGGCGTTCTCCGCCTGCTTCGGCGCTCCATTCATGCCTAGACACCCAAGCGTCTACGCCGACCTACTTTCGAAGAAGATCCGCGACAACGACGCCAAGTGTTGGCTCATCAACACCGGGTGGGTGGCCGGAGGAGCCGACGCTAGCAGCCGCATCAAGATCCGCTGGACTCGAGCTCTTCTCAACGCGGCGCTGGATGGCGATCTCGACAACGTCCTGTTCGTCGAGGACGAGCGCTTCGGCTTCCAGGTCCCGACCACTTGCAAGGGCGTGCCCGACAACATCCTGCAGCCCAGAGACACCTGGCACGACAAGAAGAGGTACGACAACGTCGCAAACCTCCTCGCTCAGATGTTCATTGAGAACTTTGAGCAGTTCGCAGACGGCTGCAGCGAAGAGGTCCTCGATTCGTCCCCCAGAGTCCTCGGATGAATCAGAGGGTACCCATTGATTCGCTCAGAGACGCTGCCTAGCGTGTCTCTGGGCATCGACGGCGCAAATAGCCGCCATGTGGACGACGTCACGAACGCTGTCACCGCGCTGTAGCACTTGTGCAGGTCTGGAAAGCCCCTCCAGTATGGGCCCAGTCATCTCGGCCCCGGCAATTCTCTGCAGCAACTTGTAGGCTATGTTGGCCGATGCGAGGTTGGGGCAGATTAGGACGTTGGCAGGTCCATCGAAGGACATGAAGGGGTAGTCCTTCTGGATGTCAGGGACCAGAGCGGTGTCAGCCTGCATGGGCCCATCTATAATCAGGTCGGGGTCGAGCTCCCTCGCAATCGAGACGGCCTCCTCTATCCTATCCGTGCGTAGCTCCCCAGAGGTCCCGAAGTTCGAGAACGAGAGCATTGCAACCTTCGGCTTGACCCCGAACCGGCGAGCCACCTTGGCGGTCTGCACGGCTATCTCGGCAAGGGTCCTCGAGTCCGGGTAGATGTTGATGGTGGCGTCTCCGATGAACATCAGCTGTCCGTTGACCGTCATCATGTACGTCCCGACGATCCTGTGCGAGTCGGGGTCGGGACCTATCGTGTGCAGGCACGGCCTGACGATGTCAGGGTAGTGGTGCGAAACTCCACCGAGATAGCCGTCGGCATCGCCCATTCGCACCATCATGGGCGCGAAGTAAGTAGTCGACTTGAGCAGGCGGACTGCGTCCTCCTCGGTCAACCCCTTTCGTCCTCGAAGTTCGTGCAACTCCTCTGCGTACGTGGTGCGCCTGCGCGGGTCGTACCGCACGTCGATTGTCTCGCAGTCGAAGCTCAGGCCGAGCTCTTCCTTGACCGCGTCTATTCGCTCCAACTGTCCGAGCAGCACCGGCTCGCAGATGC
>BPDA01000037.1 GCA_019654055.1 Methanobacteriota archaeon
GGATGAGACGTTCCCGTTGTGCATCAACATCTCGTGCCACTCGAAGTACTTCCTCACGTCGTAGCCCTTGGCGGCGTTGTTAGGAATCAGGTAGAAGGTCACCACAGAAGTCACGAGCAGTGCCGTGCCGCACGCCGTGGCGAATGCCAACGGCACGGCCGCCAGAGCCCATCCCGGGACCTCCCCTCCGAGGACTAGGGCCCATGATGAGGCGGCTGCAACGGAGAAGTAGAGGCCGAATGCCGCGAAGCTCCACACCGTGAACGGGACCAGTCTGTGGATTCCCAGCAAGAGGACCTCCTCGCTCTGCCTGCTGTCGTAGAGCGTCGGTAGCGACAAGCTTCCTTCCTCATCAGTGCATATGCTGATCAGGGTGAACACTGACAGAACAGCGGCAACCGTCCTGAACAGGGCCAGGAGAATGTCCGGCACGTACTGCGAACCGGCAATCTGACCCTGTGTCTGCGGGGCTCCAACGACGCCGCTGGCCAAGACGTAGTACAGCAGCGCTAGCAGTGCGAAGGTGAGTAAAACAATGGTCTCGAGGTGTCGGTCTCTCTCGCCGTACTCGAGCAGCCAGCGCATGCTGGTGCAAAATGCACACTAGCCTTGAACTATGCCCCGGACAGTGCGATTATACTCACTGCTTGGCGCGTTTTCGTGAGGCCTTTCGACGTCGCAACTTCTTCTTGCGCCACTTCCAGCGCTGCTTCCCCTGCTTCTTCCAAGCACGGGAGCCTCTCTTCATGCGAGTCGCCGACCTGCTCTCCCTATTTGAGCGATTCGCGGAGTCAGAGGAGAGATGGTGGGCGATACAGGATTCGAACCCGTGTCACCGGCTTAGAAGGCCGGGATGATATCCAGACTACACCAATCGCCCGGTTACCCCCGCAGGCCTCTCGGTCAAGAACCCTGCACATCGTCCGAGACGTCCTCGAGCAGCTCTCCGACCGCCCCCTTCGACCGCCTCCTGCATCTCTTCGACGTCCGAGCCGGCGCTCAGGTTGAGCGAACCGTCGTCCCTAATGTCCTGCCTGATGTCTGCGACCTTCCTCCCGGTCTTCTTGGAGATCTCCTTCTGCAGCCTCTTGCGCTTCCAGCGCTTAGAGCGGATTCTACTCAGGGTGGTCGTGATCCGAAACAGGGTCTCGAGGATGGCCAGCAGCACGAGGCTGCTGAGGAACGATCCAGCGAGCTCGGGCAGGCTGTTAAGCAGGGTCGCGAACTCATTCCACTGGATCGAGGTCGAGCCGACTAGGAAGACACCGAGGACCGCGAACGGGAGCATCTTGGCGACGTCCCTCGAGAGGTCCTCGGTCCAGTACGCGAGGATGCGCACGGCACCGACCACAGAGGTGGCGATGAGGGCGTTGCGGCGTGGTCCAAACCGTCCGACAGAAGAGTAAGGATGACCGCTAGGACCAGGTCCAGAAGGCTATCAGGATGGGGACGACTACGATGTACTGAATGACGAACAGCACGCTCCGCAGGTACTTCTTGACCTTGCCACCGAAGTCGTCAGCGTACTTGCTCAGATCCAGTGTCAGAAGGTCCTTCTTGGCCAGTATCCGGTAGAACATGAAGACGAAGCCGGAGTACACGGCGATGGCGATGATGGCCATCAGTGTCGGGTAGGTCTCTCGCCCGAAGTCGACGAGCACCTCGAGCAGCTCATCACGAGTGGTCGGAATCTCCACGCGACCCACACCCCCCTCTGACTCAAGGTAGTTGCCCTAGTTGGTGCTGAAGGGGCGCGCGCACTTGGGCACCTCGTGGGCGCGCTGACCCTGACCCTCTCCCAAGGGGTGCCCGCAGTTGCCGCAGATCCACTGCCTCTCTGGGAGGCTGTCGAGCACCTCCTGACGCAGTCTTCTGAGCACTACTGACTCGGCTAGGCTCGGCGCGGGTGCGATTCGTTTGACCAGCTCCGCGTGGTTGCCGCCGTGCTCGACCATCCCCGCTGCGTGGAGCAGCTCGTGCACTAGGGTGTGACGGAACAGCAACTCGTCTTCGGCGAGCACGCGGTTGAGTCCGATGGTGACAGAGCCGGGCGCGGCCCTGAGCCTGCGCCTCCTGAACAGCTCGTTGGGGTCGTACTCGAAAAAGAGTCATCCCTAGGCGACTCTCGTCAGGCTCCAGCCATTCCAGAGTCAGGTGCTTACCCAGGTGCCGCAGGAACGGCGCCTCCTCCTCGCTCAGAGCTTCCTTCAGTTCGTCGAGCAGACCCTCGGGCATCTCCGGGGGCCCTGATCTCCGGCACTGCCCCCGCTTCCCCACCACGCCGCAGCGTACCCCATTCTCCTTAAATGGCCGTCGTAGGTCGGCTGTGTATTGGGCGTGTGGCGCAGCCTGGAAGCGCGCTTCCTTGGCATGGAAGAGGCCCCGAGTTCAAATCTCGGCACGTCCACCATTACCCACCCGATTGGATAGCATTATCCCCCAGTAAATCGTTTTCCGACTTTGGTGACTTGAAGCCTACGGAACTAGCCCAAATGGTGTGTTAAAGGGCAATTTACATTGATACTAAATAGTCTATACTTGCACGCACGACGTATGAAGTCTAAGCTGAAAGCAACACTTCTTTGCACGCTAATGATTGCGTCAGTCCTTGCCGGGTGTCTCGGCGGGGACGACGATGAACCGGAACCGGAACCAGAAGACGTACTAGGTTGCACCTATGCGGACGCTGAGAACTACAACCCCGATGCCACCAAGGACGACGGATCGTGCACCTACGCCGATCCTGAGCCAGAGCCTGAGGCCGTAATGGGCTGCATGGATCCTTCGGCAAATAACCACAATGCTGCCCCCTGAGGAAGATGACGGCTCTTGTGACTATGGTATGGCACAAGCCGACATTATGGCGGCTTACGCTTCAGGGGACATGTCCTTCAGCGAGGCTCTCTACGAGTTGGAGAAGTCACGGAAGTGCCGTGAGCAGGGTACAAACAACCCCTGTGAGATAGTTGAGATGTCGATTGGCGACGCCTCTACCATCGACCCACACGATGCTTACGACTCCGCATCTGGAGATGTAATTGAGCAGGTCTACGACACGCTCTACCGCTACGCTGGAGACGGCAGCGGGAACGCCATCATCGAACCACGTCTAGCTACTGGCTACTCAGTCAGTGCAGACGGCCTGACCTACACCTTCGACCTAAGGGACGATGTGTATTTCAGCAACGGTGACAAGATGGAAGCATCCGACGTTGTGTACTCATGGTGCCGCGTACTTGGCTACGGCTCGCCCGACAGCCACGTAGGTTGGATCCTAGGGGCAGAGCTTTTGACTGCAACGACGCTGACGGCAACCACGACGACAATGGTGGCCTGAGTCTCACAGTCAACAGCGCGACCTCTTTCTCGGTCACACTGTTCGCACCATCCTCGGCTTTCATCTCCACGATCGCCTACACGGTCGGTGCTGTGATTAACGCCGAACTGTGCGAGGCCAACCGTGTCATAGAGCTCGACGCTGACGGAAACGTCAGTTCGGACGACTACTGCCACGAGTGGATGGATGAGGGGCCGTTCGGAGCTGGAACCAACGCATACTTGGTACAGTCATGGGTCCGTGAGGACCGACTGGTGCTGGTGCCGAACTGGATGTACTGGGAGGCTGGTGACTACAACATCAACCGCCACACGGTGTCCATAGTTACCGAGGCGTCGACGAGGCTGCTGGCCTTCACCGACGGCGAGGTTGACTTCGGCAGCATCAACATCGAGGACTTGGTCAACTTCTGTGACAACCTTGAGGACAAGCCGAACGTACAGTCCAAGGACGGGTACATCTGCACCTACAGGGAGACCTTCACCACAACCCTGTCCGCCTTCAACCTACACCCGAAGGTTCTGGACGCCGGTGAGGACAACACTGACCCAGGTTCGAACTCGTCTCTGGTGCTCAACCACGACTGCGATGGTGACGGAACCAATGACTGCAACGTCATGGAGACCGCGGCCCTGCGCGAGGCTATCTCATATGCATTCGACTATGAGACGCACCGAAGGGAGACATACGATAACTCGTTGGCTCCTCAGTATGGACCGATCCCGACTGGATTCCTGTTCGCAGAGACCCAGTACGAGGTCTTCACGTATGACATCGCAGGCGCCGAGCAGATTCTCGAGGAAGCCGGCTTCATCCGCCAGTACGACTGCTCTTCGCTGACACACGGCGAAGCACCTACTGTTGTGGCTGAGGCTGACAGAGACGGCACCGAGTGCCGCCTACCTAACATCCTGCGCGTGATGGCCAACGAGGGCAACGACTACCGTATTGCCATGGCTGGACAGTTGGAGGAGGCCCTAGGGACCATCGGAGTTGCAACTTCAGGTGACGCCAAGCCTTGGCCAGAGTACCTGACGATGTACTACACCAGGACATGGGACATCCGCTTCAGCGGATGGGCACCCGACTATCTGGACCCTGATAACTACTGGTCGCCGTTCGCCGGCGGTCACTCCATTGGTGGCGACGCCTATGGTACAGGGTACGAGAACGCTGATGTCAACGCCGCTCTGTTGATTGGTAGGACATCCCAGGACAACGCTGAGCGCGAGCAGGCATACATCGATGCCTTCGCTGCTTGGCAAACGGATCCGAACATGATTATCATCGGTCAGTACAACGGCGTAGGTGTCAAGCACGACGACATCTGCAGCCCTGACTGGGTAGCCATTGGGTCCGCCCACTGGTTCGACTACGACAAGCTGCCTGAGGTAGACGGCCAGCTGGTCGGCTCCTGTGATTAAGCAGGTTAGTCGAGAAACGTAAGGCCGGCGGCAGCCGCTTCGGCGGCTGCCGTCGCGCCGAAACCAAATTCCCCTCACGCCTGCCTACGGCAGGCGTGAGGTAACCGTCATAGGTCGACGGCCGTACCACAGGCAGGGAGGGATTGTCTTGAAGCTACACGAGTTCGTCGTCCGGCGATTGTTGCTGCTAATCCCGGTCATGATAGGGGTTGCAATCTTCACGTTCGCCATAGCCCACATCATCCCTGGCGACCCGGCTGCCATTCAGTGCGGCGACAAGTGTGGCGTGATAGTCGGCCACACCGAAGACGGGGAGCCGATATCGGCCTACGAGGCCAACAGAATAAGACTGAAGATGGACGATCCGGTTACTGTCCAGTTCTGGAGATACATCACGGATTTGGCTGAGGGTGACTGGGGCGAATCGTTACTCTATCATCGTCCTGTTGTCGATGTTGTCAAAGACGCCGCTCCGATAACACTGGAGATGTCATTCCTCGCCTTATTCATAGCCTATCCCCTAGGCATTATCCTAGGCATAATCAGTGCAGTCAGACAAGACCGCATGTTCGACCACGTTTCCAGATTCTTCGCCATCGCCTTCGTTAGCCTGCCGATATTCTGGTTCGCAATGATGTTGCAACAAATTCTCGCAACAGGGACTGAACACGGAGGTATTTGCGATCCGATATTCGGAACCGAGGGGGGATGCTTCCCGATATATGGCAGGCATGATCCAAGTTACACCTACCCTGTAGACGGGTATGCATGGTACTATCCTGCAGGAGGAACTGGATTCCACCTCGTCGACAGCTGGTTCGTGACCGACGAGAAGCTGGCAACACTGCCCTCTGAGTGGGGCTCGAACTGGCTGCTTTTCAAGGACACTTTGACGCACCTGGCTCTTCCTTGCGCCGCTCTGGGGATTGCATCCGCCGGCTCACTTCTCAGGTATATGCGCGCGAGCCTGCTTGAGGTGCTACACGAGGACTACGTTAGGACCGCCCGCGCCAAAGGCCTCTCAGAATTCAGGGTAGTCATCGTACATGCATGCAGAAACGCCCTGATCCCGATAGTCACCATTCTGGGGTTCTCCATAGGGGGCGCGATAGGAGGAGCAGTCCTCACTGAGACCGTATTCGCCTTCAACGGGATGGGGAGGGTTGCTGTGACATCGATTCAGTACCTTGACTTCGTAGTAATCATGGGCGTTACTCTGATTACTTCCGTGATTTTCCTATTATCCAATCTAATCGTCGACATAACGTACGCAATTATCGATCCGAGGGTGAGGTTGGAATGAGGGGCTGGGACGAGGGTAAGGGAGGGTCGCGATGAGAGCCGCAGACGCCTGCGAGAGGCGCTATCCCAATCCAAGAGCGACCTCAGCCGTAGTTGGAAGATCTATCGCCGCTCTCTGCTAGCGATGCTGGGCCTTTTCATGGTCATCTCTGTTTCTCTAGTTGCGATTTTTGCTGATGATATAGCCGTCGAGCACCCTTACAGAAACCTGCAGGACACGGAGGATAAGTGGTCGATAGACTACGAGCCGAGGAGGGCCGACCCGTTCTCGGAAGAGTGCGACTGGCACGAGCAGAAGATCATCACCAACCCCAACTCCCCTCTTTTCTCCGAGATCGTGGTTGCCGAGTCCGACGACAAGGTGGGTGATGACAACAGATACTACAGGGACACACTGTCTGTAATCCAACTCATCAAACTGGAGGACTCCCTAGGATACGACCTAAACTTGTCACTCCTCAGCATAGACCCCTCCAACTCCTCCCTTCTGGTGCTGTCACCCGAGTTATACGGCAACACATCCCTCTACGCTGGAGTCTGGGTGACATACGAGTTCGACAACGAGGCCATGCATCACTGGTGGCTGCCGGACGGTCACGACGTCTGCATCTTCGGGACCAATGATCAGGGCCATGACCTGTTCAGCAAGGTCGTGTACGGGTCCAGAGTGTCCCTGAAGATAGGAATTACAGTGGCCACTCTGACAGTCATCATAGGGACCATCGTTGGAAGCATCAGTGGGTACTTCGGCGGCAGGGTCGACGAGGTGATAATGAGGATATGTGACATCTTCTTCGCAATCCCCGGGCTAATTCTCGCCATGGCCTTTGTAGCCGCCATGAACCAGATTACCAGTCTGACGATTCCGATATGGCTGGGAATCCTGTTCCCGATATTAGTTCTGGCCGCATTCTCCAACACGTACCTCAACTCGAACGTTCCCGATGCCGACCAGGTAAGCGATCAAGCGATGGGCCTGATAATGCAGTATCGAGGAGTCCTCTTGGCATTAGTCGCCTTCTTCTTCTTTGTAGGGTGGATGCCGGGACCCTCTTGGCCGGACTTCTTCGGAATCTCCGAGAGCAGGAGCTGGAGGGCCTTCGCGTCACTGGGAATAATCGCAGTTCTGGGGGCGATCATTCTAGCAGACAGGAGATTCTTCCTCAACACGAGCTTCGAAGGGGGACTGGGCAGGATTAGAGAATCCTTCGATTGGACGAACCCATGGAGGTACCTGACATTCAGGACATTGGCGGTGTTCGTGTCCCTAGCGCTGCTGTTCAGCTTCTCCGGGAACGAGGGCGAGGAGATAGTCCTGATCAAGGACTTCGATCGACTCTGGAAGGTGCAGGCAGCACTCATCTTCACCGGCTGGCCGGGCTATGCCAGACTGATTCGAGGACAGGTCCTATATGTCAAGGAGATGACCTTCGTCGAAGCCGCTAGGAGCGTCGGGGCCCGTCCTGGGAGGATAATGTTCAGGCACATCCTGCCCAATGCTTGGGCCCCGTTACTTGTCGCCTTCACCTTGGACATAGGGGGGACAATACTCTCTGCTTCCGGCCTCTCTTTCCTCGGGCTGGGTGCCGACGCATACACTGCAGAATGGGGGTTGATGATATCCGAAAGCAGACGTTACTTCCTGCTATCGCCACATCTGATGCTATATCCGGGGCTGGCAATCGCTGTGACGGTACTCGGCTTCAACCTGCTCGGTGACGGAATCAGGGATGTCGTCGATCCCAAGAACAGGAGATGAGAAGTTGACTGAGAGCGTGCTAGAGGTTGAAGGACTCAGGGTCCACTTCGACACGCTCGATGGGCCAATAGAGGCTCTCCATTCGGTTGATCTGAAGGTCGATGAGGGGCAGATAATGGGCCTAGTTGGGGAGTCGGGGTGTGGGAAGTCGGTTACCTCGTTGGTCTCCATAGGACTTGCAACGTGCGAGGTTGACGAGGGGAGCGTGAGATACCAAGGGGAGGAACTCCTGTTCAAGGACTCAATCTCTGACAGCAGGATACAACTCGCCTCCGGGCGAATCACGGCGTTCGGAATAATGGCTTTGATATTCTCTTTCTTCGCGACAATCCTAGTGGAGCCCAATCTGTTCAGTTCCCTGTTTGTATTATTCCTCTTCATTACAATTGTGTCATGGCTAGTGGGATTCGGGGCCAAGACAGAATTCCGCAAGCATCAGAAGTTCATGAGGTGGGTCCGTGGCAACGAGATTAGCATGATCTTCCAGGAGCCCATGTCGGCTCTGAACCCACTGTACACGGTCGAGAAGCAAATCTCCGAGGTGATGCGCACGCACGACAGGCTGGTTGATGCCGAAACACCTCAGCACATCAGAATCCTACAGGCACTTGTGAGCCCCTTCTCGTTTTTCGCCCGTGCAATTAGATTGAGCCCATACGCCTCATCCGCAGCCATCGGGATTTTCGCCTTCGTGACAACTGCTCATGTTTTGGGTCGCGCACAGGAAGCCGAGCCTTTGGCATTCATCCTCGTGATTGCCCTACCAATCATTAGTTCAGTATTCTCATCGGAGGAACGAAGGTCGTCGTTGCTAATGACTACCATCCCTCATCTCCCGATAGGAGTAGCCTCCTCAATTGTGGTCTACCTGATGCTATGGATGCCTTTCTCGGCCCTCCTAGGCATGGTTGTCATTTCCACTCTACTAGCACTTCCTGTGGTCATCATGCTCGACTACCTGAAGCTTGACCCAGCCCACACCAGACAGGTCATCGGCATATTGGAGGACGTCAAGATTCCAAACCCAGAAGCGGTCGTGAAGATGTATCCACACGAGCTTTCGGGAGGGATGCGCCAGAGGGTGATGATTGCCATGATGATGGCATGCGAGCCGAAGCTCTTGATTGCAGACGAGCCTACTACAGCCTCGATGTCACCATCCAGGCCCAGATACTCAAGCTGATGAGGGACCTGAGGGACGAGAAGGGCACGGCGATACTCTGATTACTCACGATCTGGGGGTAATCGCCGAGATGTGCGACGATGTCACAGTGATGTAGCTGGCTCCGTGGTCGAGACTGGAAGTATCACAGACGTCCTCTCCCGGCCTAGGATGCCATACTCGATGGCCTTCTTCAAGCATACCCACAATAGAACCGGTTCCGAAAGAGCCGTGCTCCCAATATCCCGGGAAAAGTCCCGGATCCGAACCTGCACTTCGAGGTGCAGGTTCCACCCAGATGCCCCTTCGCTGATGAGAAGTGCATCTCACCCCTCCGCCGATGATGGAGGTGGAGCCCGGGCACTTCGCTGCCTGCCCCCAACAGATCAACAAATGACGTCTCACAGGTGCAAGCCGCATTCGATAGTTTCGCAGGGAATACGAGTTGGAAGGAGTGCCTGAGATGCCCGAGGAGACAGGGAGGAGGGGTCCTCATAGAGGTAAAGGGGCATGAAGAAGTGGTTCCCGATAAAGGGAGGCATGCTGTCCGGGTCAAGACCACGTCAGGGCGTGGACGGGGTCGCCCTGCAATCAAGCGAGGCGAAACCTGGGAATCGTCGGGAGTCGGGTGCGGAAGCCCACTCTGGGCAGGGTCTTGCTGGCCTGATACCGATTACCGATGGCTCGGCCCTCTATGACGGCGAGGACATCAGGCAATTCCAGAGGGAGCTCAGGAGGAGGATGCAAATCGTCTTCCAAGACCCGGGGGGCTCGATAAACCCGGGATGTCCGTAAGGTAAATTTGTCGGAGAGCCGCTACAGGTGAACAGACTGGCCGAGGGGCCGAACTGACTCAGAAGGTGGCTGACGTGCTTGATTCGGTGGGCTCAAGCGCGAGCACATGAATCGCTTCCCGCACGAGTTCTCGGGGGGGCAGAAGCAGAGACTCGCACTGGCCAGAGCACTCTCCTTGACCCCGATTCATCCTCCTCGACGAGCCAACCAGGCCCTCGACGTCTCGGTCAGGCCAGGTGCTGAACCTGTTGGAGGAGATTCAGGAGAAGCTCGGCCCCACCTTCGTCTTCATCACCCACGCCTTGAACGTGGTGAACCACATCAGCGACAGGGTGGCTGTGATGTATCTGGGCAAGATCGTAGAGATGCCAATACAGCCGATTTGTTCGACAAGCCAGCCCACCCCTTTCACCCATGCTCTGATGTCCGCAATCCCGGAGCCGTCACTCGAGAAGGGTCTAGGAGAGGATTGTGCTGAGCGGCGATGTCCCGAGTCCAGCCGACCCCCCCTGGGTGCAGGGTTTCCCCACCCGCTGCCCGATAGCCGTGGAGGGGGTGTGCGAGTCGTGGACCCACCCCTAGAGACAATCGATTTCGACGACCATGCAGTGGCCTGCCCTTTCCCATTGGGTCCCGGGGTGCGGCTGCCGGGAGTGGGCGACAATCAGACACAATCTGGAGATGACGACGGCCCGGCAACGGTGTTCTCTGAGGAGAGAGGATGGCCCGGGAGACGGAGCGGAGGAGGCTGCTCTTCCTCCGATGCTCAGCAAGGAGGAGGAGACTGAAGCCGCTTCTGGCGTTTGAAGAGGGCCTCCGAGAGTGGAGGGAAGACCCGGGGCAAACGGGTTCTCGCCCCAAAAGGGAGAGAGCCCCCTTTAGGACTCTTGGCAGGGTGTTTTACGT
>BPDA01000038.1 GCA_019654055.1 Methanobacteriota archaeon
CTGTGGTGTTGCCTGCGCACTGCACGAGATCCATCATGTGCGAGCGTACGTGGGTGTCGTTGCCCCAGGGTGGTTTGGGCCGTAAGACAGGGTGCCGGCTACGGCTATTGGTATGATTCCAGCGCTGACGCACGCGTCGTGGGCTTCGCTGATGCTCTGATAGTCGTCCGCGTTCTGAGCCTGGTGACCGTTGCCAGAGCCGCCGTATGGACCTTCATCAGCGACTGGTATGACCAGCTTGGTGGCGTTGGGGTTCCATTGGTGGTCAACTGTCGTAGCAGGATTACCGGGAGTCATTCCAGAGTTATCGCGCCATGACAAGCATGCCCAAGTTGAACCTGGGCCCCACATCTCGCTGTTGTGGCTCCAATCCGTTGGAATATACAGGGACGAGTTGTTGTACATCACCCACTCTAGAGATCGGATGCCGCCAGTAGTGTCCGAGGGGTTCTGGCCCAGTGAGGTGTTTCTTGGACCCTCAGAGCCACTGCCACCGGTTATGTAGCCATCTTCGCAGTTCTTGTGTGAAGCGGCGTAGGACATCTGCCCACTGAGAGCGTAAAGTGTCTCTAGTACGGTTATGCTCGCCTGCTCAAGCAAGGGCTTGACGCCTTGGAAGTAGTCGCCGCTGGTTAGATTACCGCCGTAGAAAACGGCGCACATGTCCTCCCATTCAGTGGTCATCGAGCCGGAGGAGTCGATCAGACCGACGTACTCAATGAGGCTACCGCGGGTGTCCTCCCAAACTACGATTACCGTGTTATTTGCACCCATAGAGACTGCCGGATTGCCCTTGAATCCAAGAGCGGGGGTGATGATTGAGTTGTTGATCTGGACTCGAAGTTGCCCGACGAGTCGTAGGTCAGCATGGTGTAGTAGATCAGCGATGTGCCGAAGTACAGTCCCTGCGGGTCGTAGGTGTCGACCCAAACCACGTGGGCGCCATCGTAGGAGTCGATGGCGATGTCCGGGTCGTTTCGAACACCGGTGCCGTCTGCGACCGTGTATGACACCAGCGTCATGTTGGCGATGTCCCCGGCGTCTCCGTCGCGGTCGTCCAGCGATGGGTCGAGTAGCACGTAGAGAATCTCGATGTCCGTTATCGCCCAGACGATGTGAGCACGTCTGTCGGAGTCGATTACGAGGGAGGGCTAGAGACGGCGGGGGAGTTGTTAGCCCCGACCAGCGTGTTGGAAATCAGAACAGTGTCAATGCCGTTGGTGGCTATGAGGCGTACTGCAGTAGGGGCTGAGAGCCGTTCTCCACCCAAACCAAGTGGACCCTGCTGAGATCGTCCATTACACCCGTGATTTCCACGGGGTTAGATGTGTTCAGGTTCGACATGAGGGTCTGGGTAGCGCTGTCGTTGAGCGTGTTGTTCGCGGTCTCATGACGAGTCTCGGATGGTTCGAGGAACGAGACGTCGGTCGACAGAGAGGGCGCGAAAAGGGAGGCTACCATGACGAATGTGAGGAACAGCGTGAGTGTCTCTTGGTGTGTTTCTTTTCTAACTGCCGGCGGCGGGCCTTTTCTGTCTTGGGCGGGCTGTCGAACCATAAGGTGGTCAGAGGTCGATGCAACCCATAGTAGGGTCGCCGGACAGGTCCGAGGAAGCTCGTTTCGATTCTATCTCAGGACCGCAGGGCCTCAATTCTGTCCTCGTGGAATACGCTCCCAAGGGAAGTGGCCGTCGTCTGTGGGGCTGCGACCGAAGTGGCCCCCTGTGCTGTGACCTGGTAAATCGGCCGCTTCAGGTCGAGGTTGCTAATCATGGCAGCCGGCCTCCAGTCGAACACGCGCAGAATCCTGTTGGACAGCTCAAGGTCCGATATGGCCCCCTGTTCCAAAGGTGTTGGCCAGAAGACCGAGGGCTGCGCCCTGCCGATGGCGTAGGAGACTTGGACCTCGCATCGATCGGCCAAACCAGCGGCTACAACGTGCTTGGCCGCCCACCTAGCGTTGTACGCGGCCGAGCGGTCCACCTTCGATGGGTCCTTGCCGCTGAATGCCCCTCCACCGTGTTTCCCTCCACCGTATGTGTCGACGATGATCTTGCGGCCGGTGAGCCCGGCGTCCGAGTAGGGCCCGCCGGGGTCGGGGAACGAACCGGTGCCGTTGACGATGAGGTTGTTTGGGGTCGAAGCCATCCAACCAGCGCGCTGGGATGGCGTGCTTGACCACCTGCTCCCATACCGTGTCCCGGATGAACTGTCTCTGGGCCTCCTCGTCGTCGCCTAGACCACCCGCGTCCCTTGCGTGCTGCACAGCAATCACGACGTTGCTGACGTGCTGGGGGTAGCGCAGCCCGTCGCCGTGCTCGATCCTGTCGCTATCGAGCCGTATCGAGACCTGGCTCTTGCCATCCGGGCGCATCCAAGGTATCTCGCCCGTTCGCTGGATGATGTCCAATCGGCGTGTGAGCCTCTGGGACAAGGCAGCAGCGATGGGAAAGAATCGTCCACGCAGTTCGGCGGTGTCCTCGGTCTCGTTGCAGGCGTATCCGAACATTATCCCCTGATCGCCGGCCCCCTGCGAGTCAAAGGGCGCCGTCGACGCCCTGGCTGATGTACTGGGACTGGGTGGTGATGTAGGTGTGTACCGCGCAGGTCGAGTGCGAGGTTGCATCCATCCCTATCGAGTGGTCGGTGTACCCTATCGAGGCTGCAGTCTGGCGTGCGATGGCCTCGTAGTCAGGGACTGAGCCGTTCAGGCTAACCTCGCCTGCGAGACTATCGGGGCCCCTCCCCCCCCATGCCCTTGACCAGCGTCTCGACAGCGACCCTCGCCTCCGAGTCGATATTTAGACAGGCATCGAGGATGGCGTCTGAGATAGTGTCGCAGAGCTTGTCCGGATGGCCTGCAGCGACCGATTCCGCGGTGGTGATTGGAGCGAGCCGGTCGGACATGGGGAGACGAGAAGGCGTCCCTTCATGAAGGCGGCGACCGCAGCAGCGAAAACCGTCGTGCTGCTCGAAAGGGGCCATGGGCACCGCAGAGACCGAGTTTGTGTGGAGGGTTCCTCGAGAGGGCTAGGCCCTCTGGCGGCCGTCTCGCCCGACGACCCCAGCTCCTTCGAGGCCGAGATTGTCGAGGTTGACGGGGCTGCGGAACTACGTATTCGGGTGGTGGGGGATCGTCTCAAGACAGTGCGGTCGACCGTCGACGACCTGTTGGCCTGCCTCGCCGCGGCTGAGTCGAGCCTAGACGTCACCGACTGAGTTTGAGTGCCTTCGCCGCACTTCTGCCGGTGTCAGCGGCAGCATCACTCAGAGGGTTTGCTCGGAGATTACGTGGCAGCCCGCCATCGCGATTCGGTAGTCAATGAATGCCGAGCCATCCACTCTCTCACTGCGAGAGCAGGGGTGGAGCATTACCGAGGTCGTGGAACGGCGTGCTGCGGCCATTTCCTCCACCCCGAGCAGCGCGAGCCCAGGAACTCCTTGATGCCCTGCAGGGCTTCCGGTCCATCGCCTGCTAGGCTCACCGCGTGCAGGATAGTGCAAGCGCTAGCATCACCCTTCTCTGGGACCCTGTCCTCGGCGGTGGCGTCTACCGCGATGAGGGCCCCCCCCCGCATCGAACAGCCCCGAGTACGGTCTCATCGGCCTGCCTTCCAAGGCGACGCCCAAACCCGGGGCAGCCCTATGCTCGGTGCACCGTCTCAGCGTGGACGCGTCAAAGGCCTGCCTCTCTAGGAGCCTGCACTCTCGGCAGGGGGTGTCGCTAGGACCACCTCGTCGCATTTAACGTCGTTCCCCGAGACCCGTACCGAGGACAGTCTGCCGTCGGATCCGAGATTGATTGCCTCAGCGGTGCTGCCGGTGTCGAGCATCACGTCCAACTGGTTGGCAGCCAAGATTAGGCGCCCCACGAGGCTCGACCAGCCCCCCTAGGTAGCACGAACTCGGGCCCCCTTCACCTCCTCGGAGCCAACTGACATCGTCGCTAGGGCGGTCAGCGCCTCGCTTTGTTTGGGGCGTCTATGGCCAGCATCTCCCTGTGGTTCCACCTGGGGCCTAGGACCCTCGGAGCCCTCAACTTCCTCAGAAGCTGGTTCAACGGGCCCTTGCGTCGCAGGAGGTGCAGCCCGGGGTTTCCCGCATCCAGCTGCTTGAGTCGCGCATCCTGACCGCCCGCCGAGGGTGTCCTTGGGCTCGACCAGTAGGACGGTGGAGCCGTCCGATGCGAGTTGGACGGCGGCCGCGAGGCCCGCTACCCCTCCGCCGACCACGATGCCTCGCATCTGTGAATCGCAGCGAGGGTGGTCAAATGTCGTTTCGGACCATTCAAGGCGGGGCGGCGCCACGTAGTGGCGTGACCAAGCTGCCTCACGACCGCTCCGACCTGCTGTGGTCTGGCGGTGAGCCCACACCCCCTGTTCCTCGATTCCATCGACAGGTGGGTCGATGCGATGGTAGCGGGCGAACACGGGGGGGGAGACGGGCCCGGAGGATTTTCGAGGCGAAAATCACTGCCAAGGCCGCCGGTATTCTGTGGGGCGGCCTGTAGCCGAGAGGTTTCTGGAAAGGCACTTCCCTGATTTCTCGATACAATGGGGGCCCGTAGAGGGTGGTGCTGTCGCAAGGGGCGACGTCGTGGCAACGTTTCAAAGGGGGAGCGGGCGATGTGCTGCGGCTCGAGAGGATTCTGCTGAATCTACTGGCAGGCTCTCGGGAATAGCCACGAACAGTCCAGTGGGCTGAGGCCGGGCGTCCATCCTAGTCGCAGCGACCCGTAAGACCGAATGGGGGTTTCTTGACAAGTGGGCAATCCACATGGAGGGGGGTGACCCACAGATTGGACCGCGGGGATGCATTGATGCTCAAGGAAAAGACCTCTCAGCGATGAGTGAGGAGGGGAGGATGGTTTCCCCCGGGGGATCAAGCGGTGGTCTCGTCGCTCGACATGAAGAGAATGCCGGCTTCACTGTAATCGAGGTTCGAGACGTCGAGCAGTCATTGGCCGCAGCCCACCGCATGGGACTCTGTGCAGAGCGCTCGTGGGGTATGAGAGGTTTGGGGCTCCTGCTGGACAACATGGGCGCGGGGGAGCAGATGAGGTCCATCGCGCTCTTACGGGGCTGGACTGCGCCGGCGATGTATTCTCGAAGGCTCCGGTGGGGTCGTTCTCGAGTCATTGGGCGAGTGGTCGCAGAGTGGGTGGGCCTAATCTCGTCGAGCGCCCTCAACAGGGGAATAGTTCCCCTCGACATGTCGATGCTGATAGGGGGTGGGAGTAGTGGGGGAAATTCCCGGCAGCCCCCCAGGCGGGCTCCCTGCTGGCTCGGCAGAGCCTAGTCGATGCGGCCGCTGAAAGGGGCCCGTTGGCGGACTCTGCGATGATAGCGCACGGCAGGGGCGAGGCCTTCGACTACCTGCTGGGAGAGGGACCTCGGAATCTGCTATGAGCGCCATCCGCGAGACGTCGGCTAGGCTTCTATCGGCCGAGCGCCCGGAATATCTGTCAACGGCAACACCGTCGTTTGGCGGGCGAGGACCTGATTCGGGTTGCTGCCGTCGTGGATGCCCCATCGAGGTCAACCTGTACTACCGGACCCCCGGAAAAGGGGGTCGGGCCTACTCGGCAGGCTGTCGGAGCAGCGCGAAGGGGTGGCTGCCGGAGCCGCCCCTCAAGGGGTTTGGGGCGGGGATGGCGTAAAGCGGTCGAATCGGGCGCGCTTCTCGGTGAGGCAGCCGACCACCGCATTCCCGGCCTCGAGGGGCCGCGCGCCATGTGCTGCTGGGACGGGATTGGGTGTGCCGACGTGGTTCTGGTCCCCTCGAGGAGGGGACAGGTGCGAGGCCCTAGTCGCAGCTGGCAAGGAGGTTCTCGTCATCGACCTCAATCCACTATCCCGAACCTCGATGACGGCGACAGTGACCATAGTGGGCGAAGTCTCGAGGGCGTCGTCGAAGCTGCTTGACCAAGTTATAACGGGCGAACGCGAGTCGGGCTATTGGGATAACGCAGCTGCTCTGAACGCTGCTCTGGACATCATCTCTGACGCGTCGGTCGATGCGTGATTAGGCGGATGGGTAGTGCTTCTGCAGAAGCTTGCCGCAGCGCTCCGCTATGGCTTGGCCGACCTCGCTGGTGCTGGCTGACCCACCGAGGTCGTAGGTAACGTCGCCTCCCTCGGAAAGGTGTGAGGAGATTGCGGACTCGAGGATGTCAGCGCAGACCAGTGCGTCGGGGTCATTGTGACGCGCACCGAGGTTGTCGAACATCAGCTGCACAGAGGATATCGCTGCTATCGGGTTGACCTTGTCCTGGCCTGCGTGCTTCGGGGATGACCCATGGACCGGCTCGAACAGCATGTGCTGGTCGCCTATGTTGGCGCTGGCCGCCATGCCCATGCCACCCTGCAGGACCGAGGCCAGATCTGTTGCTATGTCACCGAACATATTCGGCAGAACCACCACATCGAGGTCCTCCGGGTCTCTGACCAGCCACATCGTGAAGGCGTCGATGAACGCCTTAGTTGTCTCGATGTCATCGAACTCCTCGTCGATTTCGTCGAACACGCTCCTGAACAGCCTGCATCCACGCAGGACGTTACTCTTGTCCACGCAAGTCACCCTCTGGGGGGCCTGCAGATGGCTCTGCCTGCGCTTGGCTAGCTCGAAGGCAAACCTGATGACTCTCTCACTGCCGTTGCGCGTTATCGGGCGGGGATCCCATGCGACCTCCTCACCCTCGAGGCCTGGGAACTCGGGCGTAGCAAGGGGCTCGTCCTTGGCCCCCACCGCGGCTTGGGCCGAACGGCGCAGGAGGCTGTGGTACAGCCCCTCCGTGTTCTCCCTGATGAGCACCATGTCGACTAGGTCCGGGTCCCAGATGTCAGTATGCTCGCCATGCACCTTGTGCTGCACTCCTTGGTAGAGCTTGACCGGCCTTATGTTAGCATAGAGGTCGAGACCCGAGCGGAGGCCGAGGATGACTTGTCCGCCGGCCATGTCGCCGTTAGGCATCCTCGCACCTGGCCATCCGATGGCTCCTAGGAGGATTGCGTCAGAGTTGTCCCTGCAGTGCTCGAACGAGCCTTCTGGCCACTCCTCTCCGGTCTCTAGGAAGTACTGGCCCCCACATGGAATCTCCGTGATGTCGAAGGACAGTGGGCTGTGCTCCTCGAACACGTCAATGACGCGCATAGCCTGTACTATGACCTCGCGGCCCGTGCCGTCGCCGGGCAGCACTGTCAAACGGTACTCGCTCACGCGCGGGGCACTTGCTTTTCATTCATCAACCCAACCCAAGAATTCCTTCCGCCCGTCGAGGCGATACTTGATAGACGGTCAATGCGAACGGGTGAAGCATGGACCGTTCGACGGACGATGGAAGTGGTAGCCCACGAATAGACGTCAGGTCTCTGCCTGACTCGGTTGCGAGGCTCTGGGAGACCATGCTCAGGCTGGATCCCTCCTGGGACCTGTCCGAGTGGCTCGACGAGTGCGCGACCGACGAGCTCGATCTTGTTCAGGGTCATCTGGGTCGTGAGCGACTGCGCTTGGAGCAGCGGTTACACCGCATCGAGACCCTAGTGAAGCGCCTGCGCCGCCAGAGAGAGGTCGCCGAGAGATCGACTTGGACTGACCCGCATCAGAGGAACCTGTTCGACGTCTACGAGAAAGACGATTCCGACGAGAGTTCTGCCGACCACGAAGAGAGTGGCGAGGCTGCCGTTGACTTCGGCTCGCTGGACGCCGGTGACGACCCATTACTGGCGATTGTATCCGAGCACGTGCTGAGCGTCATCGAGGAGGCCTTGGAAAGGGGCGAGGATAATGTTCACTTCGACCGTCTGGTGTCCGATCTCGACACCGTGGGCATTCGGACCGACGAGATTGACGAGGCCGTCGCCTGGCTTCTGCAGAGGCGGGTAATTATCGAGATCGGGCAGGATTGCTTCGGTCTCGATATCTGATTGCCTTCTGGTCCCTTCAACGACTGACCGAGCCCTTCAAAGAAGGGCGTCCTATCGGATTGACCGTAGTACCATGGCGAGTGATGCATCGGGATGGTACGCACGCCTCGACCACGTTTGCCCGGACCGGGGCGAGCAACTGTCGCGATGGCTCGATTCATGGGAGGAGGCGGTCGCTCATGGAGCGCCGATAGCCGCCACCCTGCCCAACAACTGGCCGACCCTGCCGGCAGGGCTGCTCTCGGAGCCCGGTGCAGTTCTGGAGCACCTGCTCTCGCGCTATGAGGCGGTCAAGGACGGTAGGTCACCGAGGGGGGCCTATTCCACCCCGAGTAAGCTCGTGCATGCCGTCTTGGTAGACGAGTTGAAGGGTACGCGTAGCAAGACCTCGAAGAGCCCTCCTGCGACCCTTTCGTTGGCAGCGATGCCGCCTGGCTTCAGGGAATATGCCGAGCGTCTCAACGAGTCTGTCGAGGGTGATGCGACGAGGCCGATCACGAGGTTGTGGAGGCCGGTGAGCGCACCCACTCGGGAATCCCCCTACCGTTCGCTGACCCGGCTGTGGCAGGCGGGGTCGTGCCCAGCCGGGCAATCAGAATCCATGCTCTGCGGAGCGAGGGTTCGACGCCTAGCGAGATTCGTGACGACACCCTGAGGCTGCTTCGCGGCATGCAGATGGTGGACTCCTCTGAGACGGCCGTGGCCTGCACTAGGAGGAGGTTGTTCCTGACGCTTGCGAGGCTGGGTCTAGTCGACCTCGACGGAGAGGGCGACGAAGCCATGATTGGGCGAAGCGAGGCCGAGTGCATATTGGAGGGGAGTGTTCGATGCGCAGACGCCCTGCGCGGCGACTGGCCGTGGGACGAGGCACCGAGGCTGCTGGTGAGTCGGCCACCCTGGCTTCGCATCAAGGACCGTTTCAGGGGCCACCCCGAGGGCAGCGAGATGAGAAAGCGGCTATCGAAGTCGCTACGTGGCGCGGTCGAGTCAGACGGCAGCCCGAGATTCGAAGCGCTGCGCGGCAACGTGAATCTGTACAGGCTGTTCCTAGAGCGTTCGATGAGTCTGGTGGGCGACAGCGGCAGACTGCGGATGATTGTTCCAGATGCGCTGCTGCGTGAGAAGAGCAGCGTGGCGCTTCGCAAGCTCATGGTTGATGGCAACCAGTGGATCTCGTCGTGGTCCTTTCCCGAGCCACAGAGGGTGTTCCCCGGCGCCTCCCAGGGCGTCCTGGTGATTGGTTTGACCATCAGCGGGAGGACTGAGATGATGACCAGCTTCGGCCCACTCGAGGCCCAGGACCTGTCGGCTAGGGTCGGATTGGACAACAAGGCGCCGTTCCTCGAGATGGAGCGCGGCCCGTGGTCGGTCTGGACGGACATGACCTGGGCCGTGCCTAGGATGCCTCGTGACCGCTACGACAGAAACGCCGTGCTCAAGGCGATAGGGGACCTAGCCGACCAGCCTCGCTTGGGTGAGGAGGGGAATTGGCTCAACCCTACGGACCAGCCGATTCGTGTCCGGGTCGGCGAAATCGACCAGACTAATTGGTCCGGCGACATCAGCGACTGGCGTCCCGAATCCGAGGGGACTCCGTTCATCAGAGGAGCCCACTTCCATCTGGAGGGTGGCGAGGTCAGTATCAAGCACCCGGCCTACGATACGAATCTAGAGGACGGGTGCATAGAGAGATCTCAGGCCCTGTGGAGTGGGCGAATCGAGCCGGCCGGGGTGTCTAGGGTGGCTTGTCAGGCCATAGTCAACACACAGAAGGGGCGTCGCCTGCGCTGGGCGGTCGTCCCACCGGACTGCGTTCTAGGCAACTCGGTTAACTTCCTGCAGCTTCCCGAGGCCGTGCTCGACAACCTGGCCGAGGAGCACGGTAGTGTGGACGAGGGTCTCCTGTTCGTAGCCGCCCAACTCAACTCGGAGGGTCTCGACCTGTGGTCGAGGGCGTGGGCTGCGAACAACAACGTGAACAACTACGAGATCGAGAGCCTGCCTCTGCCTTCGCCTTACACTGAGGGGGCCCTGAATTACGCTTTGAGGCAGTAAAGCGGAAGAAGGGCGTTGAATTGCCGGAACTAACTTTCCGTTTTTCGGTATCTTTGATGCTTGGACACCAAACAGACTATTATCCGAGGGTTCCGTACGGGGAGCGTTCCATCGCGTAAGCGATGGTCTACGAGGAATGGAGAATGGGTATACATCCCAAAATAGGAATCACGGGGCTTCCCCGATCCGGCAAGTCAGCGGTCCTTGACAAAGTCGTCAGCATGGTCATTGAGGAGCGCAAGGCGGACCCGCGCAACCCTGGCACCAATGTGATTGGCGGGATGAGGACCGAGGCGATAATCGAGGACGGTGAGAGGGTGGGTTACGCCTGCATCGACATCGAGACCGGGGATAGTGGGGTGATGGCCCATCGCGAGATTGATTCAAGGAATCGAATTCTGGGCTATGGCATAGACCCCACCGAGATTGACAGGGTCGGTGTGCCTGCGATTGAGAACGCCGTCGGCAACTGCGAGATATTGGTAGTTGACGAGGTCGGCAAGTTCTCTGTAGAGAGTGAGAGTTTCGTCGCTGC
>BPDA01000039.1 GCA_019654055.1 Methanobacteriota archaeon
CGCAACTCGCGACTACATGTAAGCGAAGCGCAAAGAATCCTGAGCCAAGTGCCAGCAGTGCGTCGGGCTCGACCTTGCCCAGCTCGGGGAGACGATCAGCACTATCCCGGCGAAGGCGGTGAAACGAGGAAGGCTATTCCCGCTGAGACTCTCTCTGCCAGCACCCTGCCCGAGAGCAGAGCCACGAACAGCGGGGCGGTATACTGCAGGGTGACCGCTTGGCCTATCGGGATCCTTCCAAGTGCGGTGAAGTAGAGTATCATCGCTGTCAATCCCACAGCGCAACGCAGGAACATCGTCCTGCGGTTGTTGATCCTCAGGCTGATGCCGCGGCTGGCTGCGAAAGCGGCCACTGCGAAGGCGATCACGGCCGAGCGCACCATGATGATCATCCAGACATCGGCATGCACGCTAGTCCACTTCACGAGGGCGTTCATCGTGCCGAAGCAGAAGCTGCCGAAGATCATCCACAGGACAGCCGCTCTGGGGGATTCGGAAGTCAGTTCTGACTCCGCCATTCTACACAAGGCCCCAGCGGCGCTCTAGAACACTTGTCATCGCCTGGTAGTCCTGGCCGCCAGCACTGGTGGGGTCATGCAGGTGTATTGGGATGCCGTGGCTTGGGGCCTCAGCCAGCTTGATGTTGCGACGAATCGCCGGCTCGACGACGAGTTCGGGGAATGCCTCCCTGACCTCACTCGCGACCTGTTGGTTGAGTAGTGTGGGCGCGTGCATGGTCAGCATCACGCCGTCTACCCCTAGTTTGGGGTTGAGAAGTCCCCTGACCTCCCTGATGGTGCCAGCCAGCATGGCGAGCCCCTCGAGGGCGAAGTACTCGGTCTGGACCGGAATGAGGATGCCATCACTGGCCACCAGCGCGTTGACCGAGACGATTCCTAGCGAGGGTGGGGTATCGATGAGTACGATGTCGTAGTGCTGCAATAGTGGTTCGAGGGCATCAGTGAGCCTGCGCTCCCTGCCGAGCTGCCTGAGCATCTCCTGCTCGAGCCCGATTAGGCTCCTGTCTCCCACGACCATGTGCAACCCGTCCACGGCCGTCGCGTGCCTAGCGTTGACCGCGGTCTCCGGATTGAGGATCAGGTCTCTCGTGGTCGCTCGCACCTTGCTCTTGTCGACACCTAGGCCCGTGGCGCAGTTGCCCTGAGAGTCGGCATCGACCACGAGCACCCTATGCCCGCGCAGCGCCAGTTGGGCTGCGATGTTGATCACGGTGGTTGTCTTTCCCACCCCTCCCTTCTGGTTGATCACGGTCACGACCCTAGCTCTGCCCTCGGCTGTCGGCTGCGCTGCTGGGAGGTCTAGCGGGGGCCTCGCCCGGGCCGTGCTGATCTCGTCGACAGCGTCCAGCATCGGTGCTGCGGACTCCTCCTCAACCTCAGTGAATTCTACGTCTATCACGAGTGGTGCCTCGTGCACCTCAGGCAGCCCGTCGCCCTCGTCATCGGCGTTCATACGAGCGCCTGCGGCGCTCGGGGCGCTGTTGAAGGTGCCGCAGTGCTAGCGCGCCAGCGAGCCGGTTTGGCGCTACTAGGCTGGTAGCGAGGTGTGGTACCAACCGACCATGCTGCCGGTCTCCGCGTCAATCACGAAGCCCGCCGAGTTGTCCCTGCCCGAGTCCTCCCACGAGCGCGCACCCGCCGCTGTGACCATGTCCAGCGAAAGCAGGTCGACTGAGGCGGTCGCCAGCAGGTAGCCGTAGCTGACAGAAGACTCCCAGCCGCTCCCATCACTGATGAATTGGTTGAGATCGGGGTACCTACGATGCGTCGAGCACGCGCTCCTCCAGAAGGCCCAACGTGAGGGTCTCGGGAATCTGGTTCCTGTCCCATGGCACCGTGCCCTCGTCATAGTCATGCGACTCGGCTAGGATGCACCCGAGTCCCTGTGTCGAAGAATAACCCAGCCGGCATTCTCGTCGTCGTCCACCCAAGACATGTTCCACTCGTCGGTTGAGTAGGTCGCCTGCCAGACGTAGCCAGCTGCCCCCAGCGCCTCGGCGGCATCAGACGAGGAATGGTTGTCCATCAGGCACTGATCGCCGCCTCGAGGTCGAAGTCCCTGAGGCTCGACTCGTCCGGCATCGCCTCCCCCAGTGCTGCTGGCTGGCGGGGACGTCCTCGCCGCTGCTGGGGCTGCCTGCGTATGCGGTGTCCCAGTGCACCGGGGTGGAGCCGAAGTTACTCGAGGTCTTGGTTATCACCGCGCTAACCACGAGCCTGCCATCGGGCAGGTCGAGCAGGTAGTTCGAAATCAGTCCCTCGAGGCTACAGTCCTCGCCGGCGTCCTTGTCGAGCAGGATGTCGACGACCTGTTTCACCGGCCACGGGTTGCCGTGTTTCACGTGGATGTCGATGTTGACGTGGCCGACGCACGTCGCGAGGCCTTCCTCGGTTATGCTCACGTGGGTCACCAGCCCGTGAAGGTCAGTGTTGATCTCACCCTTAACCTCCCAGCTCCAGTCCATCAGGCCCGAGGTCTTGACCGAGGACAGTCCATCGGTCAGGGCCGTGTCGCCGAAGAAGTCGTGCAACTCGATCGGGGTCAGTGGGAATATCAGCAGCGGGGAGAGGGTCCCGACCGAGCCGAACGCATCGGAGTCGAAGGCGACCGCCCTGGCATCGGTGCGGTCCCCGTCCGGGTCGGTAAAGCTCAGGTCGGTGTCCGTCCGAATTGTCGTCCTAGTGGCTATGTCCCTCCATGACTTGGATTGTGAAACTAGGTGATTGTCCTCCATTATCCAGCCGGTATTGGTGCATGAGCCCTCGTCCCTGACCTTGCCCTGCAGGTCGATTGCGAGGTCGTGGGTTACTGTTTGTTCGGCGGTCAGGTGCTGCCTACCATAGGAGTCGTGGACGTTGACCGCCCCGATTAGTTCGGCGTCGAGGGGATGGGAGATGTCACCGGAACCCCCGTTGCGGATGGTGATCGAGCCGGTCCCGCCGCTGACGGTCGCTCGGAGCTCGTCGCATACCTCATCGAGGGTCGGCGTGGTGACGTCCCTCAGGAGTGCGATCATCTCGTCCCCGGTGACCTCTATCGTGGTCTCGGTGACGGTGAAGTCCATGTGGTCGCCGTAGCGCAGGGGTCGGGCGGTGAAGGCCGGGTCCTGCTGAATCAGGTAGAAGGCGGCGGCACCGACCAGCAGGACCACCACGGCGATTGCCGAGATCGGTCCCCCAGTTCTCCTTCAGGCCCTCAATCGAGGGCAGCACTATGACCATCGAGGGCTCCTCTTCCTCAGCATCATCGAGCAGTAGCTCGTCGCTGGCCTCACTGGGTATGACTCCGGAGAACCAGGGGTCCTCCTCGACCGTTTCCGGCTCTTCCTCTGGCTCCTGCTCGATCTCCTCGGGCTCCGGCTCCACCAACTCGGCCTCGACAATCTCCGCCTCTAGGGGCTCCTCCTCTAGCTCCGGGTCGGGCTCCTCGGGCTTCGATTCCGGCTCGTCCGGCCCTTCCCCGCTCACTCTGGCAATCAGCCTGTCAATGGCGTCGTCAATGTCCTCAGTCGGTTCCCCCGATGGCTTCGGAGCCTCCTTTGGAGGTGCCTCGATGCCTAGCAATCTGTCAACCAGTTCGTCCTTCTTACCCGATACAAGCAGGTCGTGGTCACTGCAGAGTTGACGCAGGTCGCTGACCTTCATCGCGGAAAGGGTGTCGCGGTCAAGAGGCTCCTCGGAGGCCATTCTGCTCACTCTCAGCCCAATGGGGAGGCTTTCAACCCCTTCGGCGTCCTGCCTTGCAGGACGCGCACTCGCGAGGCTGCGCGTCGAGGCCGATGAAAGGCGATGAAAGGACTCAAGAAGTGGGTCCGGTCGGCGCAGCACATGGACCCACGCCTGGTCATACTCTCCCGAGGCCCCGGGTTGTACAGCACCAAACAACTCGTCAAGGAGGCCGAGAATGAGGGTTGGGCGGTCAGGGTCGTGGACCCAATGAAGCTCACCGTCCTAATCGACGACGAGGGTGGCAGAATCTACCACAGAGGCTGGCCGCTCGAGTGCGAGGCCGTCATCCCGCGAATAGGGCACTCGATAACCCGCAGAGGAGTAAACATCGTCAGGCAGTTCGAGAGGATGGGTGTGATTGTGATCAACAGCAGCGACGGCATAGCCAACAGCCGTGACAAGCTGGTGGCGAGCCAATTGATGGTGGAAGCCGGTGTCCCTGTGCCAATCACCGCCAACGTCGGGGCCTGGGAGGATACCAACCGCGCGGTGAACCAGGTCGGAGGTACGCCGTGCGTGATCAAGAGTAACGAGGGCACGCACGGCTCCGGGGTTTTCCTAGCTCACACCGAACAGCAGGCTCGCCAACTGGTCTACCAGATGCTCGAGCGGGATATGGGGCCACTAGTCCAGGAGTACATCCAGGAATCACACGGTCAGGACATCAGAGCTCTCGTGGTTGGCGGCAGGGTCGTCGCCGCCATGCGCCGCAAGGCGCACGGCTCCGAGTTCCGCTCCAACTTCCACCTCGGTGGCAGCGTCGAGCCCGTCGATATCCCCGAAAGTTATGCCGAAGTGGCGTGCATAGCGGCCGACAAGCTCGGCCTAGGGCTGGCCGGCGTGGACATGCTGGAGTCCCGCAGCGGGCCTCTAGTGCTCGAGGTGAACTCGAGCCCGGGGCTCGAGGGCATCGAGACCGTTGTCGGCGAGGGATTCGTCGCCGCTGAAGTGGCTCGTCTGCTCAACAGGAGGCTCGAGGAGGCTCGCGTTGACTCAGGGGCATCTAGGAGCTCGGAGATGTCGGGTGCTGGGAGCGATGCTTCCAGCGTCTACGACTGATGGCGTTTTCCTAGGCTGTGGGAAACGGCGGTTCTCACCCCTTTGAGGAGAGAAGCATTCAAGTCTGATTAGGACGACTTGGGCCTGTCCGTAGGGACAGGGATGCACGGCCGTTCGCGGCCAGAGGCGAGAGAGTTGACAGAGCATAGGGAAGTTGTTACTAGTTCGTGGGCCGGCAGCGGCCTGGCCGAGAGGGAGCGAGCGAGGTTCGCTAGATTCGCTGCGGATGACGAGGTCCCCATCCCCTCCCGTCTCCAGAGCCTATCCGAGCTGCCTTGGTTCGAATGCTGGTTGCAAAGACTGCGCACCGAGAAGAAGAGTGAGCACACGATCAGGGCCTACACAGTAGCAGCACGCACTCTGAGCACCACCTCGCTGCCCGGCGAGCCACCGCTCGACTGGGATCAGGCCAAGGCCATCAGCGTCCGTGAGTTCCATTCGAGGGTGGATCCCAATAGGGGCAGGATGGATGCTTGGCTGAATGGCATCGGGGGGCTGAAGCCAGCCACCGTCAACGCCCGAATCGCCGCAGCATCACATCTTCTCCAGTGGATCGGGCACACGATGCCGGACTGGATTCAGAGGCCAAATCGCAGTCGCTCGCTACCTCGCACCCTAGGACGCAACGAGCTAGGGCGGGTTCGCACCGCGGCCACCCAATCAGAGGACCCGCTCGCACAGCCCGTGGTCACCATCCTGCTCGACACCGGGCTGCGCGTCTCCGAGTTGTGCGGCCTCGACATCGACGACGTGGACGTCGAGGACCTGTCTGCCCTAGTCATCGGGGGCAAGGGGGAGAAGGACCGGACGGTCCTGTTCACCCAAGCCACCGTCGACGCCATAGAGGCCTGGACTCCGATTCGGAACGCTCGCGTACAGATGAGCGAGGGAGAGGATCGTGAGCGCTCGTTGCTGCTGTCCAGCCGCGGTCGTAGGATGAACCCGCGCTCAGTCCAGAAAGCTGATCGACAGGCTGGCCGACGCAGCCGAGATTCCGCGCTCCCGCTTGAGCCCCCACACGCTGCGACACACCTTCGCAACAGGCTTGCTGGAGCGGGGCGCAGACCTCGTCACCATCCAACGCCTGCTCGGCCACGCCAGCATAGCCACCACTCGCGTCTACCTCGAGATTGGTGACCAGACCCTGAGGGAGATTTACCACCGAGCCCAGAGGGAGTTGCCTGGTGGGGAGGGCGAAGAGACCGAAGTGGTAGACTCCTTGAGGGGCTTGTGGAAGAGGTTCCGATCCAAAGGGTCCCTGACTACTTCTTGGCCGGGTTCTTCTTGTTGCCCCTCTTGTCAACGACCTCAGGACCATGCCACTCGCGGTCCCCCGGGGTTTACGAAACCCGGGGATGCGAGGGTATCGGGCAGTGCTTTCCCGCCCTGCACCTGCTGCAGTTGTCTGAAGGCGGCGACTCGACAGTCTTCTGCAGTCTTCCGTACTTCCTACGCGGCACGCGCAGCGCTGGATTCGGAGGGACTTAGCGATTCCCACCTGCGCGCAACGTTCAACCCGTTGCGCGCAGCAGGATGGCGTGGAAGCCGAGGAAGAGGAACAGGTCGGCTCGGACGCCAGCCGCACGATTCTCTACGCGCAGGTCAACGACGGGCAGCCGAGGATGGCCATCGACGAGGACGGTTACCTGCGACCGGAGGGCTGGGAGGGCTCGGGGGGAAAAGTGTTCCTCGGCGACGTCGCACAGGCCGCGCTTAGGGCCCTCGGACCGCACGACCCCCCTAGATTCGTCGAGTCCCGGCTTCGACGAGAAACGCTGGTCGCTGGGCTCCCACGCCAACGAGCTGACGATGAGCATCTCCAGCAGACCCTACTGGGGCTTGGGCCTGTTCACCGGGTGCTTTCTCAATCGAATCGAGCTATCCGGCCCGCTGGGCCAGCGAGCGAGGTGCGTGCACGATCTGGTCGCCTCGCTGGGCAGTAACCCTTGGGAGCCACGACGGCTGCGTCAGTTCGAGAGAGTTACCGAATGCGAGGTCGCTCTTCACAGAGCCGCCTGGCAGGAGTTGATTGCGAGAGCCAGCGAGGACATGGGCGAGGAGGTCAACCAGCTTGAGGACAAGCTCAGGCGACTCAGGGGTTCTGACGAGGCAGTCGAGGGTGTGCTCGACGCCGCGGAGATGGCCATCAGCGAGGCCCGTGCTGCCTTGGCCGACCGTAACGCACCGGCAGTCGAACGCGCGCTGGGGAGGGCTTCCAGCGCGCTCATAGAGGCTGATCCGGACACCGAGATTCTCTCCTCGGAGAGCAGTGCTGATGGTGTCCCCTCCCCAGTCATACGGGAGGCTTGGGACGAAGTCCAAGCTGGGCACTTGTTTGAGGAGGTTCCGTTCGTGGACCTCTCCGAAGAGGAGTGATCACAGACCGAGCGTCGACCACATCCACGACCACACGCCGTGGTTGGCTAGGTAGATACCCACCGAGAAGATGATGCAGGCTGCGTAAATCATGCCCTTGGAGATCTGGATGGCGTCCTCAGACTCCTCGTCGAAGTAGCGAATCAGCCCAGCCGCCTGCTGGATGCCACTGCCCTTCTTCTCCTTGGCCATCGGGCGTCGCACCTGCCTGCACTATTTCAATTCCGCGAGATGCCCGGAAGCGACCCCAGAGGGGTCGTTCAGGGTTCCAGCGTCTCGATCAGCACGCATCCGCCGTCCAGTTCGACGATCTTCGAGGCCGCGCTCATGGCGGTGTCGATACAGGATGTCATCAGAATCTCCCTGCGCTTGCCGTTGTCTGACTCGAACACCAGCCTGTGACTCAACGAGTCAAGCACTTCGCGGTCGACGATCTGCCATATCCAGCTGTCACGCTCTATGGGGACCAGAGCCTCGACCGGTACTAGGGGGCCCTGCTCCCTCCCCACCGCTCGGGCACGTTCTACCAATTCGACCAGTTTCCTAGTCGCCCCATTCAAATCGGTCTTCGTCGGTTCCTCTGATGTTCTGGCTATTCTTCTACGAAATCGTGTCATGTGCATCCCACGCGGCTTACGCCGCGGATGACGAGCGCTTCGCTGAGGGTTTAACCGTTTACGGTGCTGCTCGGTTGCAAATCGTGAATATGCAGTTGGTGGAGTGACGCGGAGGTATCGCGCAGTTGATTTCCACCGCGGTCACCCGGGGGACGTGGGTCAGGGCGATGTTCCTTGGAGTCAGATGGCTCGTGACAGTGTCCTGTTGAGGGCGGTCTCCAATTGGAGGGATGACTCGGAAGTCTGGTTGAGGGGTTCCTTCGATAGGTTTCCTGAGACTGTCCGTGTCAATCCGCTCCGAGCTGACCGGGGCTGGACCGAGGTTGGCTCAAACGAATTGGCTCGAAGAGAATCACTTGGTTCGGCGAGCCCGGGAGTGCGTGGGAGTTGCCATTCGTGCGCGGCTCCGCAGACGGCGAGGTCAAGCAGGTCCTGAACGCACTGCACGAGACCGGTCGTCTGACCCGTCAGGAGGTTCCTCGATGCTGCCGGTGCTGGCGCTCGGAGCGAGGCCGGGTCACGTCGTCCTCGACATGTGCGCCTCCCCGGGGTCCAAGACGACCCAGATTGCCGAGCATCTCGGGGACAGCGGCCCGGTGCTTGCTAACGAGATTGTGAACTCTAGGGTCAACATGCTGGTGACCAACGTCCAGAGGCATAGCTCGAGGTCGATGGCCGTGATCCATCACGACGGTCGCCACCTCCCACGCGTCCCCGAGTCGGGATTCGATCGCATCCTCGTCGATGCCCCCTGCACCGGCTCGGGAACGACTAGGAAGAACCCGGACGTCTGGGGCAGGTGGCTGCCTTCTGGCGGGCGTTCGCTGCATGACTTGCAAGTCGCCCTCCTGTCCAAGGCCTCGCGCTGCTGAAGCCGGGTGGCCGAATCGTCTACTCGACCTGCTCGCTGGACCCGGTCGAGGACGAGGCCGTGGTCGCCGAGGTCCTGCGCTCCAGCGATTCGATGAGCCTGCCCCCCACATCACCACTGCTAGCCGGGGTTCCTGGGGAGCAGGGGCGCGCAGAGTGGTCCACCCTAGACGACGAAGGGGCGCCCTCCGAGGAGGGGGTTTCCCCAATTCGATGCTACCTCCCGAAGAGGAGGGGTTTCCCAACAACTCGCTCTTTGCATGAGGGTCTGGAACGACAGCATAGGCGGAGGTGGTTTCTTCCTCGCTGTACTGGAGAAGTCTTCTGACGCACCCTCGCGCCCTGGGGCAGACAACGTCTCGCTACTCGATTCTGAGGACGTAAAACCCGATCTGCGAACTCCCCGCAACCCCTCCCTGAGTCATTGTCCTCTTCGGTCGAGTCCACTTGGGGGAGTTGCCTGACGATCTCTGGGTGCGCGGAAGCGCCTGCTGCTGTCGACGCCGGAGGCAAGGGTGGTCTGGGAGTCCAGTCGTAGCCGCAGGGGAGGTAGAATCAGGGTTCCCGGGGCCGTTGGCGGCCGCTCAGGGTGATGCACCTCGGGCTCAACGCCGCCATGCTCCGCGATGGCAGGTCGAGAGAGTAGTGGCAGGCGCGGCCCGTGTGCTCGGCCCACGCCTCCCGGCGCCTCGTGCGAGGTCGACGGCGTGCTCATCGACACCCTGCTCGAGGAAGGGGGCGCTCCCGTCGAGGGCGGATACCCGGTGACATCAAGGGGGGGCTCATCCTTGTCGACTCCGGGAACGGTGACTGTCTTCCGTCTGGGTCGGTGGAAGGATTAGCTTGATGCTGGGCAACTCCGAACGTCTTCTGCTGGCTCTGCAACGCGGCTTGACGTTCAACCAGAATGAAGGGGAATAGTCCACCGATGATGAACAATCGAATAGCCGTGGCTTCCAGTCGCTGGCATATGTTCAATAGCCGGTTCGAGAAATGATCATTCCTGGTGGGGTCATGCTGGACGACACGGACCGACGCATACTATCCGTGTGCAGCGCGACGCTAGGGCGTCGATGCGAGGATCTCCGAGGAGGCCGGGGTCTCGCTGGGAACTGTGAGTAACCGCGTGCGCCGCCTCGAGGAGTCCGGCGCCATCCTCGGCTATACGGGGCTGCTCGACCCCCAGATGGCCGGATGGGAGCTCACCGTCGTCATCGGCCTTCGCATTCAGAAGGGCCGCCTAATCGAGATTCAAGAGAAGATTGCCAAGGATCCGCGTGTTTACGGCGTGTACGACGTGACCGGCGATTTCGACTCCATGGTAATCTCCCGAGCGAGGGACCGCAGCGACCTCGACGACCTGTCGAAGAATGTGATGTCGGTCGACGGGTGGAGCGTTCGGTCACGCATCTGGTGCTCAACACGGTCAAGGAGACCTCCACGGGGCTTCCGGAGTAGTCACTCAGCCTCTTCGATTAATTCGTCAATCATCGGGGACAGTTCCCTGGAGTGCGGGGCTAGGGACTCAACGGTCCTACCCTCGGGCTTCATCACCTTGAGAAGGACCTGTCTGAGTTCCTCGTCCACAGGTACGTCGAGAGCCATCAGCCTTCCCTGAGGGTCGTCTGCAGCCTACCCCCCGGGCCTGTCCCAGTCCATCAGTAGAATCAGCGGCGGCCCACTGTCCACGGTGTTGCGAGTGCCATACGTGTCATACAAGTAGGCCACCAGCCTAGAGCGGTCCCAGCCCCTGTTCACTGTCTCGATGACGCCGGAGAACCCGAGTGCCCTGAGGGCTGTCACATCCTTGGCCC
>BPDA01000040.1 GCA_019654055.1 Methanobacteriota archaeon
TAATCAGTGAGCGAGAGGTCAGATCATGGTTGACGAGGAGGATCTGAAGCACTGGCGAGACGCCGGGCACTTTTGCACGAAGGACCTTGGATGGGATCAAGGGCGAGATCATCGCTGGCAAGCACTGGAACGAGGTCATAGACTCGGCGGAGCGCTTCATCAGGCGGCATGGCGGCAAGCCTGCATTCCCGGTCACGATTTCCGTCAACGACATGGCCGCGCACTACACGACCAACAGCATGTTGGGGCCTCCTGAGGGACTCGATGGCGAGATGGTCTTCGAGAAGGGGGACTTGGTCAAACTCGACGTCGGGGTGCACATCAAGGGAGCCATCGCAGACAACGCACTCACCGTCGAGGTCGGCGGTGGTGGCAATCACACCGAGCAGATTCATGCGGCTGAGGAGGCGCGAGACGCCGCCATAGAGAAGATGCATCCCGGCACACCATGGCACGAGGTCGGGGCTGCAGCTGAGCAGGTCGCCAAGGACGCGGGTTTCGAGCCGATACGCAACCTGTGCGGACACCAGCTGGAGCGTTGGGACCTACACGCCGGGACCTCGATCCCGTCATACGCTTGCGGCTCCAACAATCCCGGCTTCAAGGGGTCGCCCGAAATAGGCGGAATCTACGCTATCGAGCCGTTCAACACGACCGGTGGCTCTGGAATGGTGGAGAACGTCCCCCCCGTGGACTCGTCGAACATCCTGAGAGTCACCGGCGACGTCAGGATCCGCAAGGCCCTATCCAAGGGCAAGCTCAAGCCACTCGGCGCAACCATGGCTAGGTACATCGAGGAGCGTTACAGCACCCTGCCTTTCGCGGAGAGGTGGGCCTACCCCTTGTTGGAGAAGCCGTTTTCCCCCAGGAGGACGAGGAGTCGTTGCGGAGGAAGTGGGATGCACTTGTCAAGAAGCTCACCTCGATCCGCTTCGTCGAGGTCTACGCCGCCTTGCGTGACGCAGACGGCGGGAATGTGGGACAGTTCGAGCACACGGTATTAGTCACAGAGGGTGGGCCGGAGCTGCTAACTGTGCATTAACAGGCTAGCAATACGACGATTTTCACTAGATTTCGGCAATTTCTCACAACGATTATCTATCGCCGGCCATTATGCACCCGCGTACAGGGACGACAGGTTCTCGCTGAGTGCATCCCATCCCCTCGCTTTTATCTCTCGCCCTGTACACCTGAATCGGGCTGCTGCGAGGCTATTCAAAGGGAAACAATGGTTTCTCCGGACGACAAAAGTTCCATTCGTGTAACCACCATCTCGCAGCGTGGAACCCATAGACGAGTGGACGGTGGCCGAGCTCAAGGCCGAGCTCAAGGATCTAGGCCTGTCCAACAGTGGGAACAAGGAGGAGCTGTACGAACGCCTGCTCGACGCCGAGGAGGAGGACTGGGGCGATGAAGAGGATGGTTTCGACCGTTCTGAGCTCATGGCTTCGCTGGCCGGAGCCGTTGTGAGTAATCGCGTAGCCATCGGAGCGGTCGTCGCTGTGGTGATGTTGGTCGTGGCGGTGGTCGTTGCCGGTCCTTCCGTTCTCGAGATGATCATCCCGGCCAAGGAGGCCGAGCCCGAGGTGAGCGTGTGGGAGTTCACCATCGAGGAGCGGAACCAGACCGACATCCAGACCTTCTTTGTGAACGATGATGCCACTGAGACGGTCATCCTCAGCATCCCACTGCCACGCAACCTGTCGAGTGTTTACGTCGGCGGCTACTGGGGCGAGGAGGACGAGCAGCCGGGAGGCATAGTCGGATGCGACAAGGTCACAATCGAAGTCTACGACTCGGCTGTCAACAAGTCGAACCAGTACTCGCTGTCGAACACCGATGCGATGAGCCAGGACTGCGATGCCGACAAGACCGAGCCGTGGGACAAGATCTGGTACCAGTACACCTTGGACCTACCCAACATCACCGGCTTCGAAGGTACGCAGGAGGAGGCTCTCGCCCTCTGGGAGCAGTACGACGGAATCGGCACAGGGGAGTGGCGAATCGATGTCACTGTCGATGTCTACACCCTGTGGGGAACGGTGTGCGACTGCGAGGACGGAGAAGAGGTCAGGCTGACCATCTCCTACATCGAGTACGAGGTCAAAATGGCCAAGGTCGTACCACCGGAGCCCACTGAGTGATCAGTCGGCTTCCGCGCTACTCGCCGAGCCGTACAGAGTCACTGCGATGATAGCGGACAGCACGAGGAAGATTCCCATCACTTGATTCTGCGAATGGCCGTCTTGGTCCAGTATGACATAGCCCCAGACGAGTGTCAGAACTGGCTGTAGCAGCACTGCGAAGGAGACGTGTGCCGCGGGAAGGCGCGGGAGTGCGTGGGCGATTGCCAGCCAACCGGCCACTTGGCAGAGGAGTGCTAGCACTATCAGCCATCCATGCCCGGGCCATATCGGCTGCAAGTCCAGTGGCTCGATTGCGTAGCCGCTCAGAGGCAACAGACCAAGCACTAACAACCCGAGAGCGGCCCCCGCGGTTGCGTCCAACTGCACTGAGGATGAGGGTGCCAACTCCCTGTTGGAATAGCGAAACAAAATCAGGAAGGAGGAGTAGAAGAACGCGGCCATCATTCCGAATATCACACCTTTGACGGGGTCTTCCCCGTATGGCTCTGAGTCAGCGATGCCCGAAATCAGCGCCAATCCGACCACTACCACAGGGAGGGAGATTAGGATGGCGGGGTTCGGCTTCTCGCCGAACAGCTTCCATGACGCCAGAGTGACAATGATGACCTGCGAGTTGCCGATTAGCGTGGCGATGCCTATGCCGATGAATATCATCGAACTGTGGTATGAGAGCATGTCCGGGGCTAGAATCAGGCCGGCGCCGAAGGCCATCCAACGCGTGCGTGAGGAGCGTGTGTCCGAGCTGCGGACCAGATATGCCAGCAGCGCTAGGGCCGGCAGGGCGTACAGCATCCGGAAGAACGCCCCGGTGGACGGGTTGGTACCGGAGAAGATGTAGAACACCGGCGAGAATGAGATTGCCACGGCGCCTGCTAGTGCTATCAGCATGGTTCGACGGTCCGTATCGGACGTCATAGCGGACCACTACTCTGAATCGCCGTCTGAAATCATCTGCTGTAGCTCGCCACTCTCGTACATCTCAAGGGCTATGTCGGAACCGCCGATTAGCTCGCCATGGACGAAAATCTGTGGCATGGTGGGGAAGTCTGACCAGGCGCAGACCGAGGGAATCGCTCGGTGGTCAGATAGGATGTTGACGCTGACGAACGGCTCCCCGATCTGCTGCAGCACCATCGAGGCACGGTTGGAGAACCCACACTGGGGCTGTTCGGGCGTTCCCTTCATGAAGAGGACTAGTCTGTTGTTGTCTACTATCTCTTGCAACTCATCTGGTGTCCAATTGAATTCTGCCATATCATCACTCCTTGTCCGGCCTGCGGATATGCACTCCAAAGAACTCCACTTCTTCACCATGCGGGTCGAAAGCGGTATCGCCACTCTCTGCCGCCTGAGCCGGAGTCATGCACTTCAGATCAAGCGCATGCACGGTGTTCTGCGCGATGAACGGCTTGAAGTGGTTCAAGATGGGCCGCTGCCTCTGCAGCGGCCGAACTCCTTCGTAACTCTCTGAGATTATCCTGACATGGAAGTGATCGCCGCTTCCATGTAGGTCGGATGCCTCTACCCTCGCGTCGGGAACGACCTTGAGCACCTCTTCAATCATCCACTGCTCTGTGACCATCGAGGCCTCCTCGGGGCTGGCTGCTTTGAATGCTCGTCGTCAGGCTACTTTCCGAGTGCAGCCTCAATCGCAGCCAAGTTCTCGGCTATCGTGCCCCGATCGTTGATGAGACCCGAGCCCACTACCGCGATGTCGATGCCCCACTCAGCGACCATTGCGGCGTTGTGGTACTTGATGCCCCCGTCAATCATCAGCTTGGTTACGCGCCCGCCGGTCTCAATCTGAGAGTCGATAGCGTCTCGGAAGGCGCGGACCTTGCCCTCCACCTCCGGCATGAACGACTGCCCTCCCTTGCCTGGGACCACGGACATCACGAGCACGAGGTCGAGGTCGGGGAGCAGCGGGAGCACCTCGTCAGCAGGGGTGGAGGGGTTGAGTACGCACCCTGCTCGCACCCCTGAGGCGTGCAGGTCATCGATCAGTCCTTGGAAGTCATCGACGGCCTCGATGTGGGCGATTACCATGTCAACACCTGCGTCGGTGTACTGGCTCCATGTCTCTGCGGCATTAGTGATCATCAGGTGGCAATCGATGGTGACTTCAGGGCCGAGACGGTCGCGAACCGAGCGAATCAGGGCCGGTCCGAAGGTAATGGTGCGATTGATTACCCAATTGCCGTCCATCACATCCATGTGGATCCATTCGATGCCCGCGGCGACTGCTTCCTCGAGGGTCTCGCCGAGCCTTGAGAAATCGGCGGTGAGGATGCTTGGCGTAATCTCCACGGGCCGACGGGAGCGACCTTGGGTTCTCAATCCCTCGGTCCGCCAATGACGATGCCGCAGACACAAATTGATAGGATGTGGGTGCGGCGACATACCCACGGGTGAGCCAGTGGGGAAAATAGTGGAAGCGAGCGATGTGGACTTCGATATGGTGACGAGCAGTGACGAGTGGGTGCTGGTTGACTTCTGGGCCCCTTGGTGCGGACCTTGCAGGATGATTGCCCCCGTGCTCGAGGAGATCGCGGGCGAGCGCGAGATTACCATCGCGAAGGTGAACACCGATGTTAACCAGATCTCACCAGGAAGGTACGGTGTCAGGGGCATCCCGAATCTAATCCTCTTCCATAACGGCGAGGCCGTCGACAGGATGACTGGTGCCATGCCGAAGCCGGGAATGGACGACTGGTTGAACCGTCACATGACCTAGTTGGACGCCTCGCGCAACCTGCGGGCTCGCTCCTCGTGTGGCGCCCCGACCTCCCTCAGGAGCCTCGCTCTCAGAGCCTCGTGCAGCCACATGCCCTCGCTGAGCTCGAGCATCAGACCCCTCTCGAGCAGGTCGGCTGGAGGTGGGCCGTCTATCCCAGCCGCCTGGGCCAGTGTGGCCCACCGGACCGGGCGCTCGGCTACCGCCAGCAGCGCTAGCGTCTCCCTGTGGTCCTCGGGAAGGACATCGAGAATTTCCTCATCGAGGAAGCGCAACCAGTCCTCGTGCAAGGTCTGACCGTACAGCTCGAGCAGTTCGACTGCCAGTGGATGGCCTCCGGTTGCCCGATGGATCTCCTCGGCAGGGGCATGACTTGGTAGGTCGAGCGAGTCGAGCCAAGCCGATATTTCCTCCAGCGAGAGGCCGGAGAGGGGGAGTTCGTCTATACGCCCGCGCGTATGAACGTCGCGCCGATCATAGAATGCGAGCTTGGTGCGCGACACCAACAGCAGCCGCATCGGGGTCGCCTCGGCGACCTGCAGCAGAGCGCCGAGGAGGTGCGTGGCCTCGGAGCCGATGTTGTGGACATCGTCCAGAATCAGCAGCATCTCGCCGCTCGGGGTGGCGCAGCGGCCGTCCTCGTCGAGCATGTGCGCACACAGGCGTCGGCGGTAGAGGTCTAGATCGAGCCTAGCTCCGGGCTTGAGCGGCAGTGATTCGAGTATCCCGTATGGATCGGACGCGTCCCCGTCCGGGTCGATGCCGAGTTTGTGGAGTAGGCTCGTTGCGATGCCCAACGGCGAATCCCAAGGCTGGCACGGGTAGTACATCACCTCTAGGTCGGGTGCACCCTCCAGCACCCCGTCTAGCCAGTGCGAGGCCAGAGTCGTCTTGCCGCACCCCGCGATTCCGGATAGAACGAACATTGGGGTGGCGGACGCGTACCAGTCATCCAGACGGAGTTTCTCGGGTAGGCGTCCGTGCACGGTCCGGGTCTTGGGCGGTCGTGTATGGTAGGTCGAATGCGCCCCGGCCAGGAGGGAGAGAGAGCCGGGAGGAGGAGCGTCGTCCTCGGACCTGACGATGGCCCCGAACCGTATGTCGCCGAAGTTCAGCACACCCTCGTGCTGGGCGTGCATCAGAACCTGCAGCAGCGTCAACCCCGCCTTCAACCTCGCTGCAGCCTCGTCGGCGCGGATCTCAAGCAACCTGCCCTCGCTGCTGCGCAGGAGGATCGAGGTTGAGCGGAGTCGTTCTATCCGGTCCCGCGCCTCGGAGCGGCCCTCGTCGGTCAGTTGCCAAGTCTTCTGACGGCGGTTGTCCCCCCTCACGGTCCGGGTGTGCTCGGTGACCCATCCGTTAGACATCAACTCACGCATCGTGCGGGAGACGTTAGGCGGGTGCAGGCCGCAAATCTCTGCTATGCCCGGGCGGGTCATCTCATGGGTGACGAGGTAGTGATCGGCCTGATGGTCCTGCTCCCACAGGTGCAACAGGATTCTGTCTGACACAGCCACACTGACCTTGACGTCGTTGCGTGCCATGGGTCTTGGCGAGAGATGCAGTGCGCATCAAGCGTTCGTAAGGCTGCGCTGCGTGCTCTGCGATTGGTCATCTTCAAGAGAAGGGATTCTCAGCGTGTCCCATGGACGAATCTTCTCGAATCAAGCTCCTCAGCCTGCAACGCATGGAGGCGACCGAGGCGGAGGTATACCGCCGCCTCGCTAGGATGCAGTCCAATCCGGTGAATCGATCCATACTCGAGGGCATCGCCCTAGAGGAGGAGCGGCACGAGGCCGTAATCGAGAGGATGACCGGGGAGAAGGTCAAGGCAGATATGGGCAAGGTCAGGAGGCAGATTATGCTGGCTAGGTTGTTCGGCTTCACGTTCTCTGTCAAAATGATGGAGGCGACCGAGCAGGATGCTGCTGCGGAGTATCGCGAACTCGGTTTGCACGAGATTGCTGACGAGGAGGAGGCGCATGAGGAGAATATGATTGGGATGCTTGACGAGGAGCGTCTGCGCTACTCGGGTAGCGTGGTCCTCGGAATGTCGGACGCCCTCGTAGAACTGACAGGTGCACTAGCTGGGCTGACCTTCGCTCTGCAGGACCTTCGCCTAGTCGCTTTGGCAGGTCTGGTCACCGGGATAGCTGCCGCTTTCAGCATGGGGGCATCGGAGTACCTGTCATCCAGGGCCGAGAAAAAGAGCGAGTCTGCAGTGAAGGCGGCGTTCTTCACTTGGATTTCGTATCTCATCACGGTGTTCCTGCTGGTCTCGCCGTATCTGCTGTTCAATGTGGACAGTCCCGACTACCAAGGCTTGGAACCGCATGTCCAAGCCCTGCTCTGCACCTTCGTGATAGGGCTGTTGATAGTCGCGGTGTTCAACTTCTACGTCTCGGTGGTCGAGGAGGTCTCGTTCAGCAGCAGGTTCCTCGAGATGGCAGGCATCCTAGGTGTGGTCAGTCTAATCTCCTATGGCATCGGCATACTGCTCAGAGGGGCATTGGGAATTGAGGTCTGAGTCCAGAACAGCGTCCGCAACCTATGTGTCTGAGACCCCTCTCGCGGGACCATGGATACCTACGACGAGTTGCTTGAGAGACTGAAGGACATCGACCTGATAGGGCAGATAGGCGGCCTGATGGGCTGGGACCAAGAGGTCTTGATGCCCCCGAAAGCCGCCGCACTGAGGGCCGAGCAGCTGGCTTGGATCTCCAAGACTGGTCACCTGAAGCTGACTGACTCGAGAGTGGGTGAGCTGCTCGCGGAACTGGAATCCGGCAACAATCTCAATGATATTCAATCGGCCAATGTTAGGCTGGCGAGGGAGTCGTACGACAAGGCGACGAAGCTTCCCACCGAATTCGTAGAGGAGATGGCCAAGCACCGCTCGAGAGCGCAGATCTCCTGGACTGAGGCGCGTGCCAAGGACGACTTCTCAATCTTCAGGGACGATCTTGAGAAGGCCATCGACATAGCGAGGAGGAAAGCCGACTACCTAGGCTACGACGAGCTGCGCTACGACGCCCTACTGGACCTCTACGAAACCGGCCTGAGCGTCGCTAGGGTGGACCCACTGTTCGCAGGCCTACGCGAGAACGTTGCTCCACTAATCAAGCAAGTGAATGAGAGCGGGGTGCGCCCCGACATGTCCTGGGTCGAGGACAGCACTTGGGAGCAGTCCGGACAGGAATCGCTCAGCCAGGCGGTGTCGGAGGCAATAGGCTTCGACTTCTCCGCCGGCAGGAGGGACGCTTCGACCCACCCGTTCTGCGGTGGCGCCAACCCCGATGACGTGCGCTGGACAACCAGATACAACGAATCCGACCCGTTCGGATCACTCTACGGCTCTATGCACGAGACCGGACATGGCACCTACGAGCAGGGCAGAAGGCGTGACTTGGACTTCCAGCCCGCGGGCGAGGCCAACGGCCTCGGGGTCCACGAGAGCCAGAGCAGGTTGTGGGAGAACCAGGTGGGGCGCTCGCGCGAGTTCTGCGAATGGGCGTTGCCGCTTTGGCAGGAGTACTTTCCAGAGAACATGGTGGGCGTCAGTGCCGAGCAGCTTTGGCAGGCTGTCAACCTCGTCGAGCCGAGCCTGATTCGCGTCGAGGCCGACGAGGCGACCTACAACGTGCACATCATGATCCGTTACGAGCTCGAGAAGCGGCTAATCGCCGGTGATATCGAGGTCGACGGGCTCCCTGACGCCTGGGACGACATGTACGAGGAGTTCCTAGGAATCCGGGCTCCGAACCGGTCCCTCGGTGTCCTGCAGGACATCCATTGGTCGATGGGTGCGTTCGGCTACTTCCCGACTTACACCCTAGGCAATCTGTACGCAGCCCAGCTCCTCGAGGCAGCGCGTGAGGATTTGCCTGATCACGACGAGCAGATGCGGCGAGGGGAATTCGAGCCTCTGTTGGAATGGATGCGCGAGCATGTCCACCAGCGAGGCAGTATCCTAGAGCCGGCGGACCTGATTGAGGAGGCTACCGGGTCGTCTCCGTCGCCCGACGCCTTCGTAGAGTACCTGAGGGACAAGGTGGGGCGACTGTACGGAGTCTCTGCCTGACTCATTCACACGAAAGTCCGATAGCGGGACGCGGGGTCTGGTGGCATGACCGTGCGCTCGCTCGAGTCGGTGTCCTCGTTCGAGAGGGGGCTCGGCAGCGCCTGCACTGCTCTGAGATTCGGTGACGGTAACTTGCTGGCGGGCTCGCAGGAGGGCGCTCTGGCCTGCTGGTCAATGGATTCTGGGAACGAGCTCTGGAGGGTCGAGATCGACGGGCCAATCAGCGACTTAGTGCTGGAGGGCAATCGCGTATACGCTGCGGCGTCATCAGACCTGCACGTGTTCGATGTCGACGACGGGGAGATTGTGTGGAGTCGTGCCTTGGAGGGCGCGAGCGATTACGTGCGAGTCCACGATGGGGTCGTCTGGGCCTCCTCCTCGGTGTATGAGATCGAGATCTCAGATTACACCGAGTCTACCGTCTGGATGTTCGACTCCAGCGGCTCGCTTCAGCAGCGATGGACATTTCCGAGCGCGCATGGCATCTCGACCTACACAATGACGGAGGGGTACTGCTCGGATTGGGCAGGCCGCGATGCGGGTACCTTCGGATTCGCCGTGGCGAGGATGCGGAGCATCACGACCTGACGAGTGGTAGCCCTGTGACCATCGGGGCATGCGGCTCGGATGGGCGCTTCCTAATCGGACACTCCGATGGCAGTGTCAGCGTGCTGTCGGAATCTGGCGAGGTGCCCGGAGAGGTGAAATCGACACAGGGCCGAGCCATATGCAGCTCGGAACAGAACTGGTTCTCGGGACACCACTCGGGCGAGGTCGTCTCGAGTCGTGGTTGGGTGGTCTCTGCCCCGGGTGCCGTACAATCTCTAGCATTCGGTCCCGGCGCTTCCGAAGGCAACGGTATCTGGACCCCCAGATGGGGCGATGGTGTCTCCAGAGTAG
>BPDA01000041.1 GCA_019654055.1 Methanobacteriota archaeon
ACCCAATCGAGGCAGTCAGTGGCGCTGGAGTGATTTACACTGACATCTTCGTGTCCATGGGCGAGGAGAACATCGAGGGCAAGTTCGATGCCTTCGAGGGATTCCAAGTCAACGAGGAGCTGGTCGCCCACGCAGACCCGGAATACCTGTTCATGCACTGTCTCCCAGCCCACCGTGGAGAAGAAGTTACGGACTCGGTCATAGACTCGCCTAACAGCGTGGTCCTCGATCAGGCCGAGAACCGGATGTGGGCTCAGATGTCGCTTCTGACCTACCTGTGCAACAACGATGCCTGGCACACCTACAGGGAACTCGAATGACTACGCCAGAAGTGAACTTCCAAGGAAGGCCGCGAGCGCTAGGTACATTGATTTCTTGATTAGTTGCTGTGCCGCATGGTCCTCGGATGCCATCAGCCTGCCCTTCACCATCAACAGGAGCATTACTGCCGGGATAACTCCCAGTAGGTGCAGTTCCGGGAAGACCCCGATGCCGAAGGGCATCAACAGCGAGGCGAGGGTCAGCAGCAGGATGACCCATGCAACCGTCCGGGCCTTCTCGGGCCCGACCCTCATTGCGTAGGTGCTCCTCCCCTTGTCTCCCTCCATGTCCTCGATGTCCTTGACGATCTCTCGAGCTAGGGTGTACAGCACCCCCACGACGAACATCGACCACGCACGCAGGTTGAATGGCTCAAACACACCAGCGGCCCCGAACAGCACGAGCATTCCGACCGATAGACTGATTGCCACGTTTCCTGGAAGTCCTCTATCCTTCAACCGCAGGCTGTAGGGGCCGGAGGACTCGTAGTTAGTCAGCAGGAATAGTGCGCCGGCCCATATCACGACAGTCGGGTACCACTCCTCGACCCCGCCCTCCAAACCCCCAGCTATGCCGAGTGCTCCTGCGATGGAGAGAAGTGAGGTTGCCATCATAAGTGCTATGCCCTGCTTGGCCGACGATTCCGAGATGGCTCCCGATGGGAGCGGTCTGTCGGGGCGGTTTACCCGGTCTATCTCTAGGTCGAGGTAGTCGTTGAGCGCGTTCCAAGAGCACATGAAGGCCCAGACCGAAATGGCCTGCAAGGCCGTGATCGAAGCGAGTTTTCCCTCGGGCAGGCCACCGAGTGCGAGCATCGAGCCCAGAAGGACCCCTAGTACGCCAGTGGTAGAGTTTCCGGCTCTGAAAAGGACCCACCACGAACCCATCACACCGCTGTTGCCCACGCCCTGACTCGTGGCCTCCCGGCCTTGATTGCTTCCCCGGCTAGGAGGTGGCTTGCACCGCTTGCTGGGCGAGGCCCCATACGCAGACTGTGTAGGTGCTCCCCCTGAACTGCCCGCGGACGTGCCCGACCTTGGAAAACCGTACGTCCTTAGCTAGAATGTTGCCGACCTGATTCATGGTGGCACCCCAACGGAACCTACCATTGAGGTGATCGAATATCTCGACGGTGTTCGCGGTGTCGTTCTCCTCGAGGTAGACCCGCACTTCCTCCCTGAGTCGTCGTGTCCTCGACATCAGGCCACCACCGAGGGGGTAGCCTGGCTTGCGCGCAGCCTGTCACGCAGGCCCTGCCAGCTCGAGGGGCTGACATTGACCTGTGCTGCCGGGCTTGGCAGGGGGCCCCACGAGTCGTGGTCCGAGACCACTCCGGTGGAGCTTACCAGCGCTGAGTCAGTAGACCCGTGCACGGATGCGTTCGTTCTTCGCAGGGTCGATAGTGACACCACCCTACATGGCTCTGGGCGCTTCCTGTAGCGGAGCGTCGCCGTGTCGTCCTGTTGTACGTTCATGGAGGTATGTCATGGCTTGCGCATATGAAGCGAGGCAATAGTCCCGAGGAGTGAAAGTGAAAGTGAAGGAAAACCCGAATCAGGCTCTCAACCCATTGTTTTCTTAAGCGGGCAGCCATTCGTCGGGAACCGCGCTCGTGTAGTGTAGTTCGGTCCATCATGACGGACTCTCGATCCGTCGACCCGGGTTCAAATCCCGGCACGAGCACCACCCTAGTCACTCATAACGGTCTTAAACGGTCCTTCGTTGGCGTAGTAAGGTCTCGATGCGCTTAGAGCACGATATGAAACTGACCTTTGACGACGTTCTGATTCGACCTAAGCGCAGTACGTTGGTTTCGAGATCGGATGTCAGTCTTTCTAGGGACTTCGAGTTCCGTCATTCGAAGGACATATGGAGCGGTGTGCCCATCGTGGCGGCCAACATGGACACCACCGGTCTGTTCTCCGTCGCGAGGGTGCTACAGGACCACGGAATGCTGACCTGTCTGCAGAAGTTCTACTCGACGCGCGAGTGCGCGCATGCCTGGAAGGACGGTATCGAGCCTGGCAGCATCGCCGTAACCTGCGGCTCGACGGAGGAGAGTTTTGAGCTGTTGCAGCGCAAGCTGGCAACCAACGACGGAATCAGGATGATCTGCATAGACGTCGCGAACGGGTACAGAGAGGTCTTCCTGGACTTCGTGAGACGGGTCAGGAAGGAGTTCCCGGACAGAATCGTGATCGCCGGCAACGTGGCCACTAGGGAGATGACGGAGGCACTGATACTAGCGGGAGCGGACATAGTGAAGGTCGGCATAGGTCCTGGGTCGGTCTGCACCACTAGGAAGGTGGCCGGTGTCGGCTACCCGCAGTTGTCGGCCATCGCCGAGTGCGCAGACGCGGCGCACGGGCTGCTCGGCCATGTGATGGCAGATGGTGGGTGCTCGTCTCCGGGAGACGTCGCCAAGGCGTTCGCAGCCGGGGCTGACTTCGTGATGCTCGGAGGCATGTTCGCGGGCCACGACGAGTCGGGAGGAGAGTTAATCGAAAACGGCGACGGCAGGATGTACAAGTCGTTCTACGGCATGTCGTCAGCCAAGGCCATGGAATCGCACTACGGCGAGGTGGCCAAGCACCGGGCCCCGGAGGGCAAGGAGGTCAGGGTGCCTTACAGGGGTGCTCTGGAGACGACCGTACAATCGGTCCTCGGAGGACTCCGTTCAGCCTGCTCGTACGTTGGTGCGAGGCGCATAAAGGACTTGCCGAAGTGCGCCACATTCATCCGGGTCAGCCAGACCACCAACGAAATCTACCAGCGCTTCGACGTCGAGGAATAGGGTCAGTAGTAAACGGGATATCCAGAGGTCTTCTGGCATTGCCATGGAGGGGTTACTCCTTGCCGTTGTCGGCGCATTCATCGCGGCTGCTCTGACCGTCCCAGCGGGCTTCGGGCTCTCAACGATTCTGACGCCTTTGGTGCTGCTGGTGATGGGGCCGCACGAGGCCGTCGCTGTGGTCGCCGTGGTTCACGGAGCGCACAACGCCGGTAAGTTCGCAGCCCTGAGAGAGAGTGTCGACTTCGTCGCATTCAGGAGGTATGGCATATGGCTCGTCATGGGGGCGATACTGGGTGCGATACTTCAGAACGAGGTCCCTCAGAGGCCCCTTCTGGCCCTTATCGGGGCGTTTCTGGTGACCCTGCCGGTGCTCTCATTAAGCGAGAAGTGGACAGGTTACAGCATACCAGAGGCCAATGACAGACTGGGTGGATTCGGGTCTGGTTTGATGGGTGGACTGACGGGACACCAGGGTGCCTTGAGAGCGATGTTCCTGACTCGCAGGCTGCCGGACAAGATGGAATACGCGGCTACTGCGAGCGTCCTTGCGCTGTGTGTGGACCTCTCTCGCATACCGGTCTACTTGCTCTTCCGATACGACGAAATCGCGACCCATCTTGGACTGACTCTGGCGCTGGTGGTGGCCGCCCTCGCAGGTGTGAGAGTAGGCAAGCGGTGGTTGGAGAGTCTGAAGTCCGAATGGATCCACAACGGTGTGATGGCTGGAATCGTGGCGAGCGGGCTGTTCTACCTGCAAGAGGCGCTTGGCTAGATGTCGAACACGACTTGGGCCATCCACCCGGGTCCTTCGAAGGATGGGATGTCGGAATCGACCCCGGGAATCACCTGCCCCTCGATGACCTCAACCAGAGCCAGTTCATGCATGGTGATCGCCTTGACCTCGACCTCGCGCTCTACCATCTCCGAATCGACCCATTCCACCCGGGCGACCACCTTGCCATCAGCCACGGAGACCTCGGCCTCGCACAGCCACTGACCCTCTGCCGAGCCTCGGTAGAGCACCTCCTCGAGCCATCGGACCAATCCGCGCTCGAGGTCGTCGTCTGCGAGCTCCACCGTCCACTGATCGGATGTCCTCGGAAGCGATGCCGCCGAATCAGCCCCCTTCGGTGACATCTGTATCTCCTGCAGACCGCAGGCGGCCTCCGAAAGGGCACCCGCAGCGTCTTCGCAGAATGCCCTCAAGCCAATGTCGGCGGTTGTGGGAAGTATCCACCATGACATGATATCACCGTACCTGCGAGGCCGTGGCTCCCAAGAAATGAGAGGGTCAGTCGAACTCGCTGCATAGCTCGCCCTGACCGGGGAAGCTGATAGCGGACTTCGGATTGGTGTTCCACTTGTTCTCGCACTTATTCAGGTAGCCGTCACCGTCGGAGTCAATGTTGGCGTCGGCCGGATCGAATGGGTCGAACCCGAAGTAGTACTCCCAACCGGCCCACATACCATCACCGTCCTGATCTTGGTGATACACCTCGGAGCCGTCGAACCACTGGTCCCCGTCGGTGTCGGGATCAACGGGGTTGGTGCCGTTCTGGTACTCCTCGAAGTTGGTGTAGTTCTCCAAGTCGTCGTAGAAGTTGTTGCCCGCCTCCGAGGCCGGGTCGATATGGCACTCGGAGTTCTGAGGGTCGTTCCAACCGGGGCAGTATCGGTTCAGCAGGTGGGTGCGATTCAGCCCGTCGCCATCGAAGTCCTCCTGCCCGTCATTGATTCCATCAACGTCGGAGTCGTCCATCTTGGGATCCATCGGGCCGCGGGCACCGACCGCGCTGAGGGTGTTGTTGTCAACCAGACCCAGGCTGAGGGAGAGCTCCGAGAAATGGACCTCCCAGCCGTCAGGGAGCTTGTCCCCGTCGGTGTCGTCGTCCACCGGGTTGGTGTCCCAGCGGTTGGGCGCCTCGAGGGAGTTCATCAGAGTGTCGTTGTCGATGTCGAAGGCCGAGTCTGGCAGTGAGCCCCAGGCAGGATTCAGCGCCCACCTACCGTTGGCGGGGACGGTGAAGCCCGAGAGGTTCATCTCGTGAAGGAAGTACTTGGGGTCCATCTGCCCGTCGCCATCCCTGTCTCCCGAGGTCGAAAAGCCGCCGAGGTAGCTGCTCCAGACCCAGCCACCGGGCCCGAGCCCGCACTCGATCATGGACTCGCATCCTGGGGGCAGCCAGTTCGTCACCGAAATCCACAGGCTGTGGCTCTTAGTGTTGTGCTGGACTGAGAATACCTGCATCTCCCACCCATCTGGCTGGCCGTCCCCGTCGGTGTCGTTGTTTAGGGGGTTAGTCGCTCCCTGCCATGGCCTAGGAATGTTCAGCACCTCGCTGCCGTCGAACAACCCGTCATCGTCACTGTCAGGGTTGTTGGCGTGGGTGATGTACTGGTCGAGGCCGTCGATGACCTCCTCGCCATCGGCGAGGCCGTCGAGGTCGGTATCGTGTGAGGAGGCGTTCGTGAAGTAGACAGAGCCGTTCCAAGTGAAGCCGTCTATCACCTCGGTGAAGTCTTCCAGCCCGTCGCTGTCGGTGTCTCTGTCGGTTGCGTTGGTGAAGTAGTCGTAGTACTCGGCTGCGTCTGACAGTCCGTCCCTGTCCGTGTCGAAGGCCCCGGGGTCGCTTCGCACATGGACATCCTTGACCCCTTGGTCGACTATTCTGATGGTCCAGCCGATGACCTCGATACCGTCGATTAGTCCATCACCGTCCGTGTCGGCCACGAGGGGGTCGGTGGAACGCCCGTCGACGAATCCGTCGCCGTCGCGGTCTCTGGCGTTGTACTCGTCAAGGTTGGTGAATCGCTCGCTCTCCTCGACGACCATTGCGAGGTCCTGTAGGCGACTGGTCACCTCTTGGCCGACCTCGACATTGATTGAGTATATCCAGCCTGCTGTGAGGGTCTTGATTGGGATGTTGACGTACTGGCTGGATTGCACGGTCCTGACCCATAGGACGGTGCTGTTGACCTGAACGTAGTCGCCCACCTCCACAGAGATTGTGTGAACCGTGGTGATGCCCACCAGCTCGGTGTACCTGACACCACCGTCGCCGTCCGCGTCGTATCCGTCGAAGTCGGGGTCCTCGTCGGCGTTGCTGCCATCGTTGGGATGGATGCCGCTCATGTGCTCCCAGCCATCGGGCATCCCGTCGTTGTCCGTGTCTGCGTCCAGCGGACTGGTGAAGTTCTCGGGGCCCCACGAGTAGGCGACCTCGTACTCCTCGACGTTGTTCAGGCCGTCCTCGTCCGTGTCGCCATAGGCATCCGTGGCATTGGCTGGATTGAGAAAGCGACTGCCATCAGAATTCAGTGCGTAGCAGTACTCGAAGCCGTCGGGCATGCCATCGCCGTCGGTGTCCCAGTCCCCGGGCCCGTTCAGACGGCCGTCACCGTCCATGTCCTGCTCGAACCACGTCCTGTCGCCATGACCACTCATGTGCTCCGAGTAGGGGGCCTGCAGATTCAGGGTCCCGAACACCGGCACCCCGCAGTGCACACCCAACTGAATCTGGCCGAAGGCAATCTCGTAGCGATCGGCGATTAGGTCACCGTCGCTGTCCTCCTCAAGGGGATTAGTGTCATACCTCTCCTCGACATAGTTCCTGAGGCTGTCCGGCTCAGGCTGCTCCAAGTCGAGGAGAGCATCGCAGGAGTGGCCAAACTGGCTGCCCATCTCATCCCACTCGCTGGATCCGATGTCGTTCTGGATCTGTCCCTTGACCTCGGGAGTGAGCAGGTAGCAGTCCCAGTTCCCGTCCAGCGGGTCCAGCAGGGTGACCTCGCCGGAAGGTGTCTCAACGACGTAGGAGTACTCCGACTCCCAGCGGTCGTTCAGGCCATCGCCATCGGTGTCCCGGAGATTCGGGTTGGTTCCGAGCTCCATCTCCTGGGTGTTGGTCAGACCGTCCCTGTCAGGATCCCGTAGGGGCCGTTGTCGGGATTGGGGAATGTCTCGTTCTGCTCTCCTGTCTCCTCCTCGTTGTCAGGCGGCGTGAACGGAATCTCACTGAAGTCCGGCTCGCCGTTGTCTAGGGGGTCCAGTCCATTGGCAATCTCCCATCCGTCATCGAGCCCGTCGTCATCGGTGTCAGCGTCCCTCCAGTCGGTGCCGTACAGGGTCTGCTCCATCCTGTCGGGCAGTCCATCCTGGTCGAAGTCCTCCCCTCCGATGTGAGCGTCATCGCCGGCTTCGATATCGCCTGTGGCATCCTCGAAGCCGCCGGACTCCGTAGTCGAAAGGCCGGCGTCGATGATGGTGTAGAATCCCGCGAGGCATAGCGTCGCGGTAATCGCGAGAACGGCATACTGGTTGTGATTCAGGGCCATTGAGGTACACCCGGCCCCAAGGGGGCCGTCCGAGTGAAATTGGGCACCAATATAATGTTTCACGGCGGATGAGCGGGCGGAGTCATGAGGCTATCTCCCGAGAAGCGCGTAATTCGAGAGTCACTAGGCCCTCCTCGTAGCTGACCGAGGCGCGGCCGTTTCTACCGTGAGCGCGTTCCCAGCAGCCGAGCAATACCCCACTTGCGATGGCTGGGTGGAAGACGGATGTGAAACCGAGACGGACTCCTCCATGCTCGTCCGTCCGAGCCGTTGAATCGATTCCTCCCAGCCCATGGTACGACAGGTGCCGGCGGGCCACCCCGACCCAGTCGGATGGGTCGCGAACGAGAACGTGGTGGCCCTCTGCGACGAACCTCTCCCTCGCCGAGTCGGCCGCTGCCGTCCACCACTCTGAGCGTTTGTCGTCTAGCGCCTCCCAAGTGTAGTCCTCGCTTCTGCCCTCTTTGATGTCATCGACATAAGGAATACAATAGTCCTCAAAGCGCAGAAAGAGGTCCCTGTGTAGAAACATCTTGCGCTCCCCCATTATTGACCAGTCACCCGGTGAGTCCATACGGAAATCTTTCCAAAGTTCATCTATATCCGAATCTCCTAACATATCGGTATGTTTCCAATTCCAATTCGGATTAGTGGGTTTTGGGCTCGGGATTTCAGTGTCGTCTTGGGCAAGCGTGATTAGTAATCCTCCTCCCTTGTTCTCAGACCATCTAAAGCGGTGGCGCTTCCCCGTAGACTTCTCCCATGCTGAAGCAATAATTCCTGAGCAAATGGGACCTGAAGCCGGACGCTCAACGATAATTCTAATCTCTTCGGAATCATCTAGCATCTTGAATCGACCTAGTCCTTGTGTCTGCCATTCAAGTATGGTACCAGACCAAGATGATATATCGCGTCCGGAAGGTATCTTGCCCGGATTTTCCTTTATTCCAAGAATTCCTAAGCTAGCTGGATTGCTGACCTGAAATTCATATGATTCGGCGGGTGCATGGGCCAGACGTCTGCCAAGACTCAAACCTAGCCTATGCTCAATCCCTTGGAACCAAGATTCAAAACCCTGACGTTCCGACCCTCCAAGCGACATTGTGCTCAAAGAAGCCCTCCCACCCAAGATGTGCATCAAAGAATGTGCCATTCTTGGAAGGCCCCCACCTATCCCTAACCAGTTCTTCGATAGGTGGTGGTTTGGGAACTAAAAAATCAAAAAATCCCATCTTGACTATCCCCTCAGGAAAGTCTCGATACGGTCGAAAGCCTCGGCTAGTAGATCGATAGGTGGCAAGCAGACCATCCTGAAGTGACCGTTTCCGAACTCAGGAGAGAAGCCCGAACCGTGGACGAGGAGGACGTGGTGCCGATGCAGGAGGTCGAGCACGAAGGCCTTGTCGTCTGCTGCCATCTCGGGGTCGGTAACCCGGACGAACAGGTAGAAGGCGCCTCCGGGGACCTCGCACTCGAGGCCATCGATCGACTCGATTCGGCCCAAGCAGTAGTCCATCCTCTCCCTGATTCTGCTGCGATGGCCATCGAGCCAGCCCGAGTCGTCAGACAGCCCGGCCAGAAAACCGTGCTGGGCCGGGGTCGAGGCGCACAGTCTGCTACGGAGAAGGCGTTCGACTCCGTCGCGCACGGCGACAAGGATCCC
>BPDA01000042.1 GCA_019654055.1 Methanobacteriota archaeon
CGATTCTGGTAATCATGCTCGCCTCGCCCTGCAGGACCAGAAACAGCGGAATTCCCATCAGAACCGCCGCCCAGAGGACCAAACGAGTCAGCGAGACCATGCCTACCGGTCTGTCACGGAGAGCGCCCTGCCTTCACCTTGACGGGGACCCGAGGAGCTCCGCGAGACGATTCATCGCCTTCGCTCTGTGCGTGATTCCACTGCTTTTCCCCTCTCCCCACTCACCGAAGGTGCGCCCATCGCCATCGTCAGGGACGAAGATGGGGTCGTAGCCGAAACCCTCGTCCCCCCTCGCCTCATCCGAGATTCTACCTCTGCATACGCCCGTCCCGACCCACATCCCGAAACCATCGGAGACGATGGCGACGGCTCGGTACTCAGCACCTCTTTGACGACCGTCGGACAGCATGCTCAGTACTCCCTCGAGTCCAATCTCCCTCTCCACGTCAGAGGACTCCGCCCCGGGCCAGTCATCGAATGCATCTAGGAAGATTCCGGAATCCTCTACCATAATCGCCGACCCCTCCAGCCTCGTGCCTCGAATGAGGCCGAGGGCCTGCTGAATCTTGGCCACGGCCACCGCTTCGAGGCCGAGCTCCTTCGGCTCGTCGAAGTCGGGCGGCTCGCCATCGAGCAGCAACTGCTCGACCCGGTGGCCAGATTTGCCGAGCACTGAGGACGCCTCCTCGACCTTGTTGGGATTACTAGTCGCGAAAAGTATCCTCATCGCATCGCCTATCCGTGATATCTGACCCTGCCTCTGATGTCTTCGAACCTCGAGACTACTTCCTTGGCCCCGAATTCCCCATCGCCGCCCTCGAGATAACCCTCCACCATCGCCTCGACAGCGCCGCCTATCTCCGAGTGACTGGCCGTGAGGCACTCGTTGAGAACCTGCAGATCCAGTCCCATGTGCTCGAGCTCGGGAGAGATTCTGGCGAGGCCGAAGTCAATCAGACTCAGGCACCTCGAGCCATCAACGAGGATGTTGTGCGTGGTCATGTCACCATGTGAGAAGCCAGCCTCGTGCAGTCTCCTAATCAGTGCCCCTGTCGACCTCACCTCGTCGAGCCCAGCCGAACCGTCCCTGAGGGCATCGCACAGAGGCCTGCCGTCCAAGCGCGATAGGACCATCCAGCCCCCCTCGATATCGAGGTCGTGCAGCGAGGGCGAGGGGAAGTCGATGAGTTGCAACCTCCCTAGAACCCTAGCCTCCACAGACATGCGTTGACGGGTTAGCATACGGTCTAGATCGGGGTGCCTGTAGCCACGCGGTCTACGCAATTTCAGGACCGAGGGCTTATTCATCCAGAAACCAGCCGTCACCGTAGCCTCGGCACCTTCGTGAAGCACCTCGGAGGGCGCCCAAGCCGGTGTGGCGGCGGTGGCCATGCAACTCCGATGAGAGATGCCTTCAAAGCGGTTGCACATAACGAAGGGCCGGGAGAATGACAATTGAGCTTCCGTCCGCCCCGATGCCACGTGGCAGCCTGATTCCGGGCACTTACTCCGATTTCGAAATCGAGGTCGAGGCAAGGCGCCTGCAGAGTGCTATCAATCAGCCCGTGAGGTGGAGTCTGGACACCTGCAGGGCGATTGCGCCACTCACGTTGGAAATCAACAATCTGAAGCAAGAGAAGGACGTTTTCCTAATCGCTCACTCATACCAGACCCCGGACATCACCTACGGCGTTGCTGACTCTGTTGCAGACAGCTATGCGCTCTCCAAGGACGCCCGGGACGCGCCACAGCAGACCATACTGTTCTCAAGTGTCCGCTTCATGGCTGAGACCGCTAAGATAGTCAGCCCACACAAACTAGTCCTCCACCCGTCTCCTGATGCGGGCTGCTCACTCAGCGACGGAATAACCGCTCAGGACGTGCGCGACCTGAGGCGGAGGTATCCAGGGTCTCCTGTAGTGTGCTACATTAACACCAGCGCCGAGGTCAAGGCCGAGTGTGACGTCTGCGTTACCAGCAGTAACTACATGAAAATCTGTGAGATGCTTCCGGGGGACAGGCTGATATTCGTCCCCGACCGCTTCATGGGCAAGCACCTACAGAACCACCTATCGGGCAAGAAGGAAGTCATCGTCTTCGACGGCGAGTGCGAGGTGCACGCGGCATTCACCGGGGACAAGATCCGCAACTGGAGGAAGCGCACGGCCTCGGTGGGAATCGATCTGAGGGTGCTCAGTCACCCCGAGTGCGATGCCGACGTCATCGAGGAGAGCGACTTCGTCGGTAGCAGTGAGGTTCTGATGAATGAGGCCATCCGTCTAGTCTCGAAGGGCAAGAAGGACCTGATGCTGATTACCGAGTGCGGCACCGCCGACAGGGTAATTGCCGAGTCCGATGAAGATCTGAACCTCATTGGGGCCTGTGTGATGTGCCCTCACATGAAGAAGACCCAGCTGGAGGACATACTGCAGGCGCTGAGGGACCCTCTCCCCGAGCAGGTCATCGAACTGGATGCGGATGTCATAGAGAGGGCCGGCCAATGCCTAGATGAGATGTTCAGACTGACCGAACAGTCAACCTCGACGCTCTGAGGCGGCTTGGTACGCCCACACGAACAGCAGAGGAATCAACATCAGGATGGCCGCTTGCAGGATGACCGATGAGTACGGCTGAAAGGTCTCTCCCGAGTAGACCTTCAGAGAAGGCATTCCGTCAGAATCGACCTCAACCCACGCCACGTCCTCCAGCAGCACCTGGGGGTCCAACTGATCGACGTCGTCGTCGTGGGTTATCGCCAGAGTGGTGTTAGCATCTATGTCATGCAGGTAGACGTCGTTGACGGTGGCGACTTCCTCTGGATCCAGAGATGGGTCCCAGAAAGGTATCTGCAGGAAAGCCACGCGCCCGTGGGCAACGCTAGGAGATGATGACTGCCAGATGGGATCCGAGATAACCGCCTGCTCGCCAGTCAGAATGTTCACCAGTACGGTTCTGTTGACCGGTCCGACGTCGACCACCGCTACCACCCAAGAGTCGTCCATGTCGATGTCGATGACCTCGGCCTCGCCGTAGTCCACAGCGATTCCCGAGATCTCCTCGAGGTACGCGTCCTCGTCCTCGGAGGAGGTCACATCCAGAGTCAGACTAATCGAGATGCTTCCGGAGATGGAAGTCACGTTGACAGTGGGGGACTGCGACGCCCCGTCGGCCCAGGCCAGAAGCTGCCCCGACGCGGCCATGACGGAGAAGCTCCCTTCCGAGGCCTCGAACCCCACAGGAACCTGCTCGTCATCCATGACCTCGAGACGGTCCTCGTACACCATCACGAGCAGAGCCCCCCCCTCTTCCGACTCGGCGATGGCCACATCCAGCAACGCCTCGCTCTCCTGCAGGCTGAATTTCGGCGTGAACTCCGTGCTGTCGGACCCAAGCTCGTAGTAGTCCAGTCTGCTTGAGTCGTGGAGGACCAGCGAGGACCCGGATATCGCTACGGCAGGTGAGGAGGCCCAAGGCTCGCCCGAGATCGCACTCCCTTTCTCGTCGCTGACGTTCCAAACGCTAATCGAGACGCTGGAGGTATCAGGGTCCTCCTCGACTGAGACTAGCCAGCCGTCAGAACCGGCAGCCGAGGTGGGCCACTCGACGCCCTCGACGGGAAAGTCCTGATGTGTCGCGTCCCAGAGCAGAACCAGTCCGGTGGAGACCATCAGTGCCGCGATGATCGCGCTGGTCTGCTTCCTGCTGGGCTCCCTCAGGGGCGCGAATACTGAGATGATGCTGTCGAGGGTGCCTCGAATGGACTTGCCGGGGTCAGCGATGGCGCGGGCCAACCTACGGCTGAATAGACGCTCATCCACGAAGTCCCACACAGGCTGGTTCGTCTTGGCAGTCAATTGGACTGCTAGGATTCCGACAGCCATCCCTCCGATGATGTCGACCATCCAGTGGATTCCGAGGTAGATGATGGCAAATGCGGTCAGGACTATGAAACCCATCAGGAAGCCGCGGTAGCTAGTCCACCTGCCGTCGTCATCCCACCTGTGCATGGTCAGCCAGATAGCGAATGGCAGTCCGATGTGCAGGCTCGGCATGCCGTTTGAGAACGGGTCTATGCGAGTGAACCAATTGTTGATTTCGGGAGTAAGGTCGTAGGCTATGGCCTGCATATCTGGGATATGGTTCCCTGTGACTCCGACATTGAAGAACAGGTAGAACGGGATGGCGATGACGTAGACCCAGAACATGGACAACGAGACTCTGTCAGCCATGTGCCTGTCATCGAAGTATATCGGGTACAGGAAGGAGGCGAAGGTGGCGGTCATGAAGCCCATGACATAGAAATGGGTCAACACTTCGTCGAGCAGGGCGTTGCGAAGTTCCTGCTGGACCCACAGCACTATGTCGCCCTCGATGGGGTAGACATAGGGGGTCATGTCCAGCTGGGTGTTGGCCATGAGGATTCTGTCCATGCCATCCAGCAGATCCTTCCACAGGTATACCGAGAAGACGACAATCATATGCGCCCAGTAGCGCCTGAACATGTCGATGAAACCCTCAAGGCTTAGTTTCGCGTACTTCGGCTTGAACAGCGGCATCATCGCAATGCTGAGTATGATAGCACCCGTGACCCAGGTGATGTAGATGCCAGTGCCCGCTGCCATGCCTCATCCTTCGGGGGTCGCGAGTTCGCCATCAATTCGACCCCTCTGCGGAGCCCCCCGTTCAAGTAATGCGCACCTGTGAATCCGAACCCTCGTCTAGGGTGGCTAGGATGTTGTCGACTATCGAGTCGAATGAGTCAGCAGTCTCGCCATCTGGCTCCGCGACGATTCGATGCACACCGTCATCGCCCCCCCTGACTATGCCTGGGTCGAACGGTAGCGAGCCGAGGAAGGGAACATCGAGTTCCGCTGCGGCGGAGGCCCCCCCTCCCGACTTGAAGACGTCCAGCGTCAGCGACCAGTTCCCCGCCTCGTCAGCCATTGCCTGTAGCGGGATTCCCACTGGACCCATAACCGATAACTCGGATCCGGGTTCGGCAGTGCCTCGGATGGTGTAACCGCTCATGTTCTCGACCACGCCAAGCACCGGGACTGAGAGAGTCTTGGCGAAGTTAATCGACTTGCGGCTGTCGAGCAGCGCCACCTCCTGAGGGGTGGTCACTATCACCACACCGTCTATTCCAGGCAGGTTCTGACTGACTGTCAACGGCTCGTCGCTGGTTCCCGGTGGGAAGTCGATAATCAGCGCATCCAATTCACCCCATGCCACGTCTCCGATGAACTGCTGGATGGCCCCGAGCTTGATCGGACCCCTCCAGATGACGGGCTTGTCAGGATCCTCTAACAGGAAAGCCATCGATATCACTTTCAGCCCGTGAGGGCCGTTGGCGGGGTGAATCTGACCATCCTCGACATTCAGTTCGGCTGCCTCTATTCCAAGCATCTTGGGTACATTCGGTCCCGTGATGTCTATGTCCATCAGCCCGACTCTCATGCCCCTGCGCGCGAGGCACAGAGCCAGTCCAGTGGCGACGGTGGACTTTCCGACCCCGCCCTTACCGGACAGGACCATCACCTTGCGCTTGATGTCCTCGTCCAACTTGGTAATCCGCAGCTTGCGCTGCATCTGCTGGTAGGCCTGCTCCATCTGCGCCTTCTGCTCTGAAGAGGCACCCTCCTCCTCGGCCTTATCGACCACGCCTCCCGAGTGGTGGCTGATAGGTGAATCCGCCATGTCACTCTCGCGGCATGAGGCGTACTTGAATCCTGTTCAGGTCTCCTCAGGAAGAGTACTGCGGTTATTGCGGTTTAGTTCATTAAACCCGGGCGGCACACACACGCCATGCGACTACTATTCGTCTGCGTCGGAAACACCTGCCGCAGCCAGATGGCCGAGGCGGTCGCCAAGAGCATGGGGCACGAGGCAGAATCGGCCGGGACGAACCCAGGTCTCGAAGTGGCTCGGGACGCAATCAGGGTGACGGGAGATATTGGCATAGATATGAGCGGCCAGTACCCCAAATCGGTGGACGATGTCGACTCTTCGGTATTCGACCGGATAATCAGCATGGGCTGTGGCGTGGAGTGTCCGGCCTTACCCATCGACGACGATTGGGGGCTTGAGGACCCGGTGGGTCGGGGCAAGGATTTCTACAGGAACACGCTCGAGGAAATCAAGCAACGTCTATTGGCTCTGCAATAGACAAACCGACGCTTAGAAAAGCGATTCTCGCTTCCCGGAATCCGCACGAGTGTAGTGTAGTGGTTATCACCGGGCGTTGCCAACGCCTGAACCCGGGTTCAAATCCCGGCACTCGTACCAATCTGCTGTGCTTCCCCCTCTTCCTGCCATCGAGGAGGCTTCGACAGATTCAATATGTGAGGCCCCAGACTACGCTACATGAATGAATTCAGAATCAACATGAGTGACGAACCCGGCTCTTTGGCAGAGCACTGCGAGGCCATAGCCTCCGAAGACGTGAACATACTGGCCATCGTCGCGATAGCGGGCGAATCCGCATCTGCCGCGATACTTACTGACAACGCAGATTCCACCGCCTCGGCGCTCGATAGGATGGGCGCTGATTACTCGGTGTCCGAACTCAAGTCGGCCAAGCTAGAGCACAAGCCGGGCTCGTTGGCCGCCTTCACGAGGGGAATGGGCAACTCAGGAGTGAATCTCAGATCGCTGTACGTCATGTCGATAGACGGCGACAGCGCAACTATCGGTTACACTACCGAGTGATGCGAGCGGATATGGTCTAGTGGTTATGACAGCAGGTTCCCAACCTGCTAACCCGGGTTCAACTCCCGGTGTCCGCACCAATCGCTCGAAGGCTAATCAGCAACGCTAATTCGCAAATCGGGATTTGCACGGCCACAGGGCCCGTGGGTTAGCTTGGCCTATACTTGGCGCTTCGGGGGCGTTAGACCCCAGTTCAAATCTGGGCGGGCCCACCACTAGTGGTGACCAGGTAATCGAGACTCTTCACCTCTCGACCTTCTCGCCGCTGGTCCAGTCGTAGATTCCCTTACCGGTCTTCTTGCCTAGCTCGCCAGCCTCGACCAGCCGGTTGAGCACAGGGTGGGGGCGATAACGCTCATCATCGAAGGCCTCGGCCAAGTTGTTCAGTATGTCACGTCTCACGTCCAAGCCGACTAGGTCACTGAGTTCCAGAGGCCCCATGGGGTGCCTGTAGCCAAGACGCATCGCCGTGTCTATGTCGCTGGCCGAGGCGACTCCGTCAGCCAGCATCCGTATCGCCTCGTTGCCGAGCACCACTCCGAGCCTGCTGGTGGCGAAGCCCGGGACGTCGCGTACCAGAATGGTCTCCTTTCCCATCACAGAACCTATTGACTGCGCGGCTGCGATGGTCGCATCCGCGCACGATTCGTGACGGACTAACTCGAGCAGACTCATCAACGGGACTGGGTTGAAGAAGTGCATCCCAATCACACGCTCTGCGCATCCGGTCGCATCGGCAATATCTCCAATGGGTAAACCCGAAGTGTTGGTCGCAAGTATTGCATGAGCGGGAGCTAGGGTTTCCAACTCGCGGAAGAGTCTCTGCTTGAGATCCATGACCTCAGGCACGGCCTCGATTACGAGGTCGGCACCAGTAACGGCCTCGGCCATGTCCTCACAGGCGCTCAGGTTGGCCGACCATTCGGACTTCTGCTGCTCGGTCGTCTTCCCACGAGCAATCCCCTTGTCCCAAAAGGCCCGAATCGAATCCATGCCCTTCTGTAGACCCTCCGGGAAGGCGTCGTAAATCCGGGTGTCCCAGCCAGTCTGGGCGCAGACCTGCGCGATTCCCGCTCCCATCGTCCCGGCGCCGATAACGGCGACGGTACGGACATCCATCGAATCACTCCCGACCGTAGGCTGCAAGCGCAGCTTGGAACAGCCGCTGCCGTGGCACGTCGTGCTCTAGGAAGCAGGTGAACGGAGCTACGTCCTTGAGTAGCTCGATTGCGCTGACGTAGGCACCGTAGACGAACGGATCAGCCGATTCAGTGGAAGGTATCTCGATACCAAGTTTGGCTAGGCCCATTCGGGTGTCTTCGTCCCATATGGCATAGGTGTGGTTGGTGAAGTGTAGGTATGCAGAGAGTCTGCGAAGGTCCGATTTGGCCTTGTCGGTGAAACTTTCGAGCAGGAGGGTGTCCGGGTACCTGATGGCGTATAGTGCCAGCATCACTTCTCTTTGGGTCTCCTCGCGCCAGTCTCTCTTGTCCAGCCCCATCCAGGCATCAATCATGTCCAGCATTTCCGGGGTGTATGGTCTGCGGACCATGTACAGCAGCTCTTCGTAACCCTCGGCGTTTCCCTGCTCAGAGTGGTGGTGCTGGTGGAAGTAGTCGGTCAGCGTATCGAAGAACGGACTGCATCGCTCCTTGTCGAATGATGACAGAACCACATGCTGCATGCGTAAGCCCCCAGGCTCAGTCGCCCTTCCACTCGCGGTACTGTATCCACTCTTCCTTCATGTACTCGTTGATTAGCTTCTCCTCGTCCTCCTCAGTGGGTAGGACGGCCGAGAGGTACTCATCCCAAGCGGCATCATCACCCTCGAAGTCCTCTCCATGTACCGTGTAGCGCTTGCCGGCGTACTTGCCGATTCCGCGCTTGAACTTGTCAGACGGGATGTAGAGCTCCGGCTCGCCCTCCTTGCGGACCTTGCTGATTCTGCGCATCTCATCGCGCAACTCCTGGAAATACAAATCTCTGCTGGCTTCGTTCAGGTGCTCTCTGTCGGCAGGCTCCTGCGCCTCGCG
>BPDA01000043.1 GCA_019654055.1 Methanobacteriota archaeon
ATCATTTCTTGTATTGAGAGAATTCAAGTCGAAACCCCGTCCTGTGCCCTTCATGCCCCGTGTCGCCTGCATCCTCAATCCCAACGCTCGCGATGGCCTCTCAGTCAGGCAGTGGGACCAGTTCGAGCCCGCATTGAGGGCAGCAGGTTTCGACATCGACCTGCACCACACTGAGGCACCCGGTCACGCCATGGACATCGCCGAGGGACTTCTTGACGACGACCACGACCTCATCGTAGCAGTCGGTGGTGACGGCACCGTGCACGAGGTCGCATCGGGATTGCGGGGCTCTGACAAGGTGCTAGGTATACTTCCGATAGGGAGCGGTAACGACTACGCCAGAGCCCACGGCATACCGACCCCCAAGGGCAACAAGTTCCCGGATATGCAGGGCGCTGTCGACATCCTGGTAAATGGGACGGACCGCAGGGTCGGCTCAGTCAGGGTCGAGGGCCTACCAGCACCCAATCACCCCTCCAAGGCAGCCCCGGTGCCACGCTCCTGCAACGGCGGGCCTGAGACTGCCGGAAACCTCGTCCGCTGGAGCTTCCTCGAGTGCGACGCTGGCGTGACCTCGATCGTCAACCGGATGAAGGACGAGGGCCAGTTCAGGCGTATCAGGGGTCAGATGAAGTACACCCTGCTCGCAATCAAGGCCATCATCTTCTGGAAGAAGCAGCGAGGAACAATCTCAATCGACGGCGGAGAGCAGGCCGGAGTCGACCTCTCGGGACTGTTCTGCCTGAGCCAGTGCCAGACCTTCGGCGGCGGCTACAAAGTAGCTCCCGGAGCCAAGCCAACTCAGGGACACTGCTCCCTAGTGATGGCTTGGGGCTGTCAAAGCTGCAGATGCTGATGCTGATGGGGCCGTTGGAGAAGGGCAAGCACATCGGGAAGTGGGGGGTGACGATGGAGTCCGCCGAGAGATTCGAACTCGCAGCTTCCGACGGAGATCCACTTTTCGTCAACGTGGACGGGGAGGCGGTGATTACCACCCCCGCCACGATGCAGTACCATGACGACCAACTGACCGTTCGAGGAGCAGCCTCGATACCCAACGAGTAAGTGGCGCAGACGGAGAGATTTGAACTCCCGAGTCACAAGGACACCGGATTTCAAATCCGGCGCTATACCAGGCTAAGCGACGTCTGCAGCAGAATTGCGAAACCGTTGCTGTCCATGAATCCTTTCAGACTCAAAGCCCGTAGGTCCCGGGTCTGCACCAATCAGGCAGGCTTGTGCCCCCATCAGGATGTGTCATACCGATGAACAGCACCATGATGATGATGAAGAAGGCTGGGAACAGCGCCGTCAGCGTCAGTATTCCCGAGTCGTTCTCACCCCACAGGTGCATGAAGATGGCTGCAATCATGATGAACTTGGGAATCGCAATCACGGTGAGTATCCACAGAGTGATTTGCCGCTCCGTCATGCCTATTCCCTCTGCGGTGGAACCTAAGTCTGCTCCTACGGCCGCTACCTCAATCAGGGTGAGCAGCATCAACCCGTAGAAGTTCATCCAGTACGCATCCCTGCCCAATATTTTGTTTGACATGCTATTACCTCAGTATAGATAGAAGAATGGGAAGACCAGGACCCAGACTAGGTCGACGAAGTGCCAGTACAGGCCGAAGTACTCGATGGACACGGCGCTCTGCGGGTTGTACGCACCTGTCCAGGCCTTGTAGGTGAGATATGTCAGCCCGATTATGCCGCCGAACACGTGCACCCCGTGCGTCCCCGTGGTGACGTAGAACAGGGTCGCGCTGACCTGTATGTTTGCCACCATGTGCGCCCCGGTGGCCTCGTCCACGTAGTGGTGTGCCTGGTAGTGGTCGTTGTTGATTAGGTAGCCCTCGCTGTACAGCGAGTGTATGTCGTGCTCGTGGAGTCCGAGGAAGCCGATCTCAGGCACGTGGAAGCCGATGAACCACTCAATCATCTTCAGAGTCAGGAAGAGGGTGGCCAGACACCAAGTCGCTGCGAGGTAGCGGTAGACCCGCTTCCTGCGAACCTCCTCGTCGACGCTGCCAACTGGCTTGTTAGCCCAGCGCAGCGCCTGAACGACGGTGAAGGACGAGATAATCAGTGCGAATGTGTTGATGGCTCCCGGCGCGATGTGCCACCAGCTCGAGGCGATGAGCTTGCTTGCCGGCTCGAAGCAGGTCACGGCGACCCCCTCAACCCAGTCACCGGACTCGAACACCGTGTCACAGCGCGGTATGCCCTGACGGTATCGCATGTAGGTAGAGAACAGCGAGCTGAAGATCATCATCTCGGACATCAGGAAGACCCATACCCCGACCTTGCGAATCTGGATGTTCTTGAATGGAACTCCAACGGAGCGAGGCTCATACGAACCGTCGAACGACATGTCCTGACGACACCAGACGATTAGTGCCGCAGCCATCACACAGAGCGAGACGAACACCATCGGGAGATATCTGCCATCGTACTCTCCGAACGTGAACAGACCCCCTAACGTGAGGAGGAACATACCGCTTCCTATCGACAGGATGAGTGGGGACCACGAGTTGTGCGGGGCGCCGTGCCCCCAGTCGTGTGGACCCCAAGGACTCGGGTGGTGATCGTCATGGTCATGGTAGTCGGCGCTCAATGCGATCCCCCCTCTGATGCATCATCATCCACCATCAGCCGGCGGAACATCTGCCCCAGTCTGCTTGGCTCGTTGGCCACGTGCTCGTTAGCGTCCTTCAGCTCTGGCAGGTTGTGAGGGTCGAAGCTGGGGGTCGGTGGGGGCGAACTCGTCATCCACTCGAATGACCAGCCTCCCCACGGGTCTGCAGGCGCCTTCTCGCCCCTGATTAACGACTTGATCATGTTCACCACGAGTAGTAGGTTGCTGGCGAAGAACAGGAAGGCGGACACCGAGATTAGCATGTTCCAGTCCGCTGCCCACTCTGGCAGGGCTTGGAAGTCATCGGTGGTGATGTAGTAGGTATGGGTCCTCCTAATCATCCCCACCACTCCTAACCTGTGCATCGGCCAGAATAGGGCGTTGTAGGAGATGAAGGCCGTGAGGAAGTGCAGCACTCCGAGCCTCTCATCGAGCATCCTTCCAGTCATCTTTGGGTACCAGTAGTAAATCGCGGCGAAGAATCCGAAAACAGTGCCTCCGACCAGCACGTAGTGGAAGTGAGCGACCACAAAGTAAGTCTCGTGCAGGTGCACGTCCAAAGCCATAGATGGGAAGAACATCCCGGAGATGCCACCCAGCGTGAATGTCACGAGGAAGCCAAGGGTCCACAGCGTGTGGGTGCGGTAGACCAGCGAACCGCCATGCATCGTCTTGAGCCAGTTGAAGATCTTGATTCCGGTCGGCACGGCAACCAGCATTGTGGTCAGCATTGTGATGAACCTCAAGGCGGGGGACATTCCCGATGTGAACATGTGGTGACCGTAGACGATGAATGAAACCAGGCCGATTCCAGCCATCGCGTATACCATCGATTTGTAGCCGAAGATTGAGCGCCTGGCGCTGGTCGCGATGACCTCAGAGATGACCCCGAATGCGGGAACTATTACCACGTACACCTCTGGGTGCCCGAAGTACCAGAACAGGTGACTCCACAGCAACGGGTCCCCCCCGGACGCGACATCGTAGAACGCGGTTGCAATGGTACGGTCCAAGTAGACCTGTATCAGGCCGACACCGAAGGCAGGGATGGAAAGGAATAGCATCAGGTTGGCAACCAGTATTGACCATGTGAATAGCGGCATCTGGAACCAACCCATCCCCGGCGCCCGCATCACCGCCATAGTGGTCAGGAAGTTGATGCCCGTCAGAGTGGATGAGGCAACGAGCATAATCTGGCCAGCGGCCCACATACTCACCCCCGCGTGAGTGTTCTCAGTGACGACGTAGGGAGCATACCCAGTCCACCCGGTGTCGGCCCCTGCCCCACTGAACACCCCTGTGAATATCAGCAGGGCCGCTACCGGTTGCAACCAGAAGGAGAGAGCGTTCAGTCGCGGGAAAGCTAGGTCGGGCGCTCCAATCTGAAGCGGCACAATCCAGTTGGCGAAACCCGCAATCAGCGGCATGGCCGCTAGGAAGATCATGGTGGTTCCGTGCAGTGTGAAGAACTGGTTGTAGTAGTCCTGCGAGATGAATTCATTACCGGGGGAAGCCAGCTGGACCCTCATCATCAGCGCCATTATCCCGCCCACTCCGAGGAAGAACAGCCCCTGAACGAAGTACAACGTACCGATTTTCTTGTGGTCGGTACTGGTGAGCCACTCGGTAATCCAGGGAGCGAAACGCTGCCATTCGAAACCCTCTGGGTTGTTGCGGTAGAATACGTACAGCACTACGATGCTCAGAAGCACCCCTGAGACCATGATTAGAGTGGCCAGTACCTTGAACGGATCAGCTTCGGGGAGCTCTGCCGCGCCGAATCCGAGGACCTTGACCTGCGCCTTTGCCCACATGTCCCCGCTTGAGCCGCCGTCACCCTCGTTGCCGTTCACCGAGTTGGTGTGGAGGATGAAATCCACGTCCGACCCGCTCTCCGGCGCAGTCCACACCAGTGACCACGAGCGCTGGTCGTTACCCTCTGAGGTATGGCTTGCTTCACTAGGGCCCCAGAGTTGGGTGGAAGAGTCCTGCGTGGCCAGTGTGCCCCCGCTCGCCCATAGGTTGAATCCGCCTAGGTTGGCGTTGCCGTCTATTGCCGGCCCACCGGTGAATGAGACGGTGACGTTGTACGTCTCCGAGGCGTTGTAGGATTCGGGAAGCCCTGAGATTGATGCAGTAACGGACGGGTCGGCCTCGGTGCCGTGGCAGTTGCACCCAGTGTCCTTGACGCCAGATATGCCAGAGGGCAGCGAGGTGACAGCGGGCACGACAATCATGGCTATGGCCATCAGGGAAATCAGCGCGAGCCTGCGTGAGACGGCTCTTTCCCCCATGTCCAATCACTCCACGTTGACCTGCGCCGTCATGTAGGCGTGGTTGTCACCGCAGTACTCAGCGCACAGCATCAGGAAAGAGGTCTCCTCCACAGCTGGCATCCACAGATAGGTCTCCTGTCCTGGGACCACGTCCTCCATCATCCCGAATCCGGGGTTCTTCACCGCATGGGTGACATCGATTGAATTCAACACAGCGAAGTAGGTCTCACCCGTCTTCAGAGTCAGCAGCGGCTTCAACTCGCCCTCCACGGTGGCGTAGTCCGTGGAGCAAAGGTCCTCTGACAGGCCGTTGCAGTCGAACTCCCAGAACCACTGCTGTCCTGTGATGTCGATCTCCCAATAGCATTCGGACCTCACATAACCATCGCTGTCGATGTAGTTGTTTGACGACTCACCCTCTTGGCACTCGCTGCCGTGGTAACCATCGGGACCCGTCTGGCTCCATACCGCATCCAGCGGGGCCCACGAGATGTAGGTCAACCAAACGATGAGAATGAAGGGCAGGACTGTCCAGGTGACCTCCAGCTTCAGATTGTCGTAGTCCTTGGGGAAGACCCCCACTTCAGGTTGTCCACATTGGGGCTCTCGCCGTCCTCTGAGCGGTAGAAGAAGGAATGGTGGTAGAGCCACCCGAAAGCGATGGCTCCGACTAACAGGGACCACAGCATGTAGTCCTCCCAGATGGCATCGTATAGGGGGGTCACTCCAGCCATCGCTATCTCTCACCCGGATGCGCACGAAACACCCTCATAAGTATCGCGGAATGGACATCTAGAAGGCCCGAACTAGATGGTCTATGAACGACTTCAAGAGAACCTCCTCATGAGGCCTAAACACGTGACCCCTGAATCTCGACGGAATCGGGCCATGTCGCCAGTGCAATAGGTGTCTGATATGTCTGAGAGAGAGGGACTGGGGGATTGGGTGGATGACCGTGCTCGTCGAGCCGGTCCGCCTGACCGGGAGATTCGATTCCAAGCCGCCGCCAAGGCCATGGCGGCGAGCATCAAGAGGAACCGTTCTGGGGAAGGCAATCCAGACTGCCCGGTGCTGGTAGAGGGGGCCAAGGATGTGACAGCCCTCAGGGCACTCGGGTTCTCCGGCGTCATCGAGACAGTGAACAGGGGCTGGGACCGCTCTAGGCTGGTGGCCTACCTGTATGACACGTATGGCACTCGCAACACCGTGGACAGTGGGCCGCCGCTGATTCTACTGATGGACTGGGACAGGACCGGGGGTAGGCTGCAGACGACCCTCAGGGACAGGCTGATGGCTCTCGACGTACCTGTGGACGAGGAACTCAGACAGGTCCTTCTCAAGGTGATGAAGCCCGAGGGTAGGACCGTTGAGTCCCTAGCCCCGCACTCCAGGAAACTGTCCCCGATGATTGACGAATTAATCGAAGAGGCTGAGTGACTACTCCGGAAGCACCGTCGAGGTCTCCTTGACCGTGTTGAGCACCAGATGCGTGACCGAGCGCTCCACGCCGTCGACCGACATCACATTCTTCGACAGGTCGTCGAGGTCGCTGCGGTCCCTCGCTCGGGAGATTACCATGGAGTCGAAATCGCCGGTCACGTCGTACACGCCGTAAACACGCGGATCCTTGGCAATCTTCTCTTGAATCTCGATTAGGCGGCCCTTCTGAATGCGAAGGCCGATGACGACGGTGAGCTCCCATCCGGCCATCTCGGGGTCGAGCAGCACCGTATAGCCGAGGATGGCGCCGGACTCCTCGAGGCGGCGCACGCGGTTACTCACAGTTCCCAGCGAGACCCCGGCCTCCTCGGAGATCCTACGCATCGACGCCCTAGCGTCGCGCTGCAGCACGGATAGTATGCGTCGGTCCGTGTCGTCCAGCATGAGCCCACCAGGAATAGATCATTTCTCGAACCGGCTATTGAACATATGCCAGCGACTGGAAGCCACGGCTATTCGATTGTTCATCATCGGTGGACTATTCTCCTTCATTCTGGTTGAACGTCAAGCCGCGTTGCAGAGCCAGCAGAAGACGTTCGGAGCTGCCCAGCATCAAGCTAATCCTTCCACCGACCCAGACTGGAAGACAGTCACCGTTCCCGGAGTCGACAAGGATGAGCCCCCCCTTGATGTCACCGGATACTCCGCCCTCGACGGGAGCGCCCCCTTCCTCGAGCAGGGTGTCGATGAGCACGCCGTCGACCTCGCACGAGGCGCCGGGCAGGCGTGGGCCGAGCACACGGGCCGCGCCTGCCACTACCCTCTCGACCTCGCCATCGCGGAGCATGGCGGCGTTGAGCCCGAGGTGCATCACCCTGAGCGGCCGCCAACGGCCGCCGGGAACCCTGATTCTACCTCCCCTGCGGCTACGACTGGACTCCCAGACCACCCTTGCCTCCGGCGTCGACAGCAGCAGGCGCTTGCCGCGCACCCAGAGATCGTCAGGCAACTCTCCCCAAGTGGACTCGACCGAAGAGGACAATGACTCAGGGAGGGGTTGCGGGGAGTTCGCAGCATCGGGTTTTACGTCCTCAGAATCGAGGAGAGAGACGTTGTCTGGTACAGGGCGCGAGGGTGCGTCAGAGGACTTCTCCAGTACAGCGAGGAAGAAACCACCTCCGCCTATGCTGTCGTTCCAGACCCTCATGCAAAGAGCGAGTTGCTTGGCGATACCCTCCTCTTCGGGAGGTAGCATCGAATTGGGAAACTCCTCCTCGGAGGGCGCCCCTTCGTCGTCTAGGGTGGACCACTCTGCGCGCCCCTGCTCCCCAGGAACCCCGGCTAGCAGTGGTGATGTGGGGAGCAGGCTCATCGAATCGCTGGAGCGCAGGACCTCGGCGACCACGGCCTCGTCCTCGACCGGGTCCAGCGAGCAGGTCGAGTAGACGATTCGGCCACCCGGCTTCAGCAGCGCTGAGGCCTTGGACAGGAGGGCGACTTGCAAGTCATGCAGCGAACGCCCGCCAGAAGGCAGCCACCTGCCCCAGACGTCCGGGTTCTTCCTAGTCGTTCCCGAGCCGGTGCAGGGGGCATCGACGAGGATGCGATCGAATCCCGACTCAGGGGGCGCGTGGGAGGTGGCGACCGTCGTGATGGATCACGGCCATCGACCTCGAGCTATGCCTCTGGACGTTGGTCACCAGCATGTTGACCCTGGAGTTCACGATCTCGTTAGCAAGCACCAGGCCGCTGTCCCCGAGATGCTCGGCAATCTGGGTCGTCTTGGAGCCCGGGGAGGCGCACATGTCGAGGACGACGTGACCCGGCCTCGCTCCGAGCGCCAGCACCGGCAGCATCGAGGAAACCTCCTGACGGGTCAGACGACCGGTCTCGTGCAGTGCGTTCAGGACCTGCTTGACCTCGCCGTCTGCGGAGCCGCGCACGAATGGCAACTCCCACGCACTCCCGGGCTCGCCGAACCAAGTGATTCTCTTCGAGCCAATTCGCTCGAGCCAACCCTCGGTCCAGTCCCGGGCAGCTCGGAGCGGATTGACACGGACAGTCTCAGGCAGCCTATCGAAGGAACCCC
>BPDA01000044.1 GCA_019654055.1 Methanobacteriota archaeon
AATCGATGGTACAGGGAATGATTGATGCACTAAATGACGCGCTTGGCGACGCAGGCAAGCACGACCGCGGCAACAACGCCGCAGGAACACGAGTTAGGAAGGCCATGCAGGCCTGCAAGACGACCGCACAGGATGTCAGGAAGCAGGTACAGGCCGACAAGAACTCACGTTGAATCTTCGTCCCTGTGAGCGAATACCTCCATCAGGGCCACCCTCATGGAGACTAGTGGGCGCCAGCCGTCCCCTCCTGCTTTGAGCAGCGCATCATGTAGTGGGGCCAGATCCGGGCGAAGGTCCCTGGACCGGTAGCTGGAGGCCGCCGGACTAGTGTCCTCGGTCAGGGATTGGATGGTGTGGCTGTGGTGCAGGGCATTAGTGAAGCGCGACCATAGGAGCGTCATCTCCTCGAGCATTGACTTGGGCGTCCACGCTCTCCTGCCGCTCATGTCTATCACGCCCTGTACGGCCGCATCGGTGTCGGACAGAATCAACAGGGAGAGAGCATCTGTTGCGTCCCTGACGTGGACCCAGTGCCTCGCCTCAATGTCAGGGGGATGGATTCCCTCGGCTCCACCCTCTGACCCAATCAGCCCACTCATGGATAATCTCCTCGCTCCAGTCGATGGCTCCCTCGGGGACCAGTAAATCGTGGATTCTGACAACCAGGCTAGCCTCCCCGTGCTCGACGTGAGCGGGCACTATCGCGACATCCCCGCTCGCACCCTCGCCCAGACCGACGGTCACCTCGGCCTCGCTGGGGTCATCAGTGAGCATCGCCCCGGCTCGGTGCAGCCTGTCGGCCAGCGCGTGATAGAAGGCGTCTACCGCGCCACTGATGTGGACTGTCTTGGGCATCCTACCACTACGCCGCAGACTCTGCTTGGACGCTTTCGATTGATGTGAAGTGAAGGAGCCCGTCGCGCAGGACGTCGATGATCAGGTCGATCTCGGCCGAGGTTATGGCGAAGTGTGGGGTGAACCTCAGGGCGTTCTGGCCGCCGTGTATGACACCGAGGCCGTTGAGCCTGCACCACTCCTCGACGCAGCCGAAGCCGATGACGGGTAGGGTCTCGGGGTCCAGTTCGGCGCACAGCAGCAGACCGGTGCCGCGGACCTCGGTGATGGTTCCCGGAATCTCCTCGGACAGCGCCTCGAGCTTGCTCACGAATTCGACTCCGCGGTCCCTGATGTTCTGCCTCAGCTCAGGGGTTATCCTGTCGAGCACCGATATCGCGGTCTCTAGGGCCCTTGGGTTGGTGGTCATCGTGTTGCCGTAGATGCCGACGACGTACAGCTCCGCGGCGGTCTCGGAAAGACCGACCACGGAAAGCGGGTATTGCCCCGCGTTGAGAGCCTTGGACCAGGTCTCCATGTCCGGAACTTCGCAGTCCTCGAAGCCATCGTAGTCGACGATGCTCAGGCAGCCCTGGCCGCGCAGGCCGGCTTGTATGGAGTCGATGATTAGCATGCTTCCGTGCGCTGTGCAAAGCGAGCGTGCGGTATCGTAGAACTCCCTAGGGGACACATTGCCCGGGGTTGCCCTCGCCCATCACTGGCTCCATTGCCATCAGCTCGATGAAGAAGTCCTCGTCGTCGGCGCGGGCGAATGCGGCCCTCAGCGCCCCAACGTCGTTCGAGTCGACGAACATCACGTTGTCGCGGTCTCGGAAGGTAGCTAGGTTCTGCTCATAGCCCTCGCTGCACGAGTCCGAGATCATGGCTGGCCTCTGGGTCCTCCCGTGGAAGGCGTTGGTCAGAGCCAGCATCTTGGTGGGCTTGCCCTCGTGACGACCATCCTTCTCGGTCATCGACTTGGTGTTGGCATCCGCGATTCTCATCGAGATTGTTACCGACTCGGAGCCGCTGTTGAGGCAGACGAAGCGCGAGAAGGGGCAGCTCCCCCTCCTGTGCCCAACCTCCTTGCGAAGTCTGTCAGCTAGGCGCTTCTGACTGAAGGACGGGGTCATCACGTTGGCCATCACCCAATTCTGTTGCATCGAGTGGATGACGTCATCCGGACCGTGTCCCATTCCCAGCATGCCGTAGCCGCCGTTGTCATGCAGCACGGCCCCGTGGGAGGTGATTATCCATGGACCTCGAGCGGCTATCGCGACGTACGGATTGACGGTCGGGGCCTTGTAGAAGTTCACATAGTCAGATTGGAGCTCTGACACGAGATCGGTCTCCGCCATCTCAAACAATTTGCCCCCTAGGTCTCCCTTGAGACTCTGGAAGTTGTCGGATGCCTCTTCGATCGCCCTGCTCAACGAGGGGTCTGACTCTAGGAAGTCGCGAATCACCCCGTCGCCCAGTCCGAGGGTCCTAGCCTCACCGGTGCTACCGCGAATCTCCGCTAGCGTCTCCATCCCGCCTCCCATCGGCTACGGGAGCGTTAACGCCCACATCAATATTCTCCGGAATCGGATTCACAGAATCCGCACTATGTCGCCGGAATTGGGAGAAACACGATTTCCGATAATCATGCAAAAAATCAAACTCACTTTAGTTTTACAATTGAAAATTTGACCATAGGATGAATTTTCCAATTGGATTATCAGTCTTTGTTAACGGATAGTATAAGTGCTAAGCAGGCCACTGGAAGCATAGGAGAACTGCCCGGGGGATGCACTTCTCCTCCCAACGGGGGGGGATTTGAATGAGCGATGAATACAGAATACAGGAACTACTGGAGAGGGATGTCTACGTAGGCGAGACCAGAGTCGGCGTGATTACTGGCGAGCGATTCCATCCGCGCGACGAGCTCGTGCGATCGATGCGAATCAAGGTAGTCGACGACGTAGCAGAGGAATACATGAGAAAGCCAGCGGAGTTCGCTCCGTTATCGAAGGAGCTGGTGCACAGCATACGTACAGACGGTGGTGTGAAGCTATCGAAGTCGATGCGGGAGCTGCAGCGCAGATGGAGGAACACGGTGAGGATAGACGAGAAGCTGTGGGCGCCCGACGAATTGCTGGACAGGGCCGTTTTGGACAACGACGGGATGGATCTGGGCAACGTAATCGACCTGGTGAAAATTAAGCGGACCTACAAGGGACTGGTCATCCAGCCGCACTACATCGTGCGCTCTAGGCACAACCTGCCCGAGACCATCGTGGTCCCGGTCGGCCAGTTGGGGCGAACAACAGCGAGACTGGACGAAATCATACTGAGATGCTCGATGAAGAGGCTGGTGACGCTTCCCAGCTACCTCAAACTGAACAGTGACACCCCGGAAGAGGAATAGTCCGTCAGGAACATCTTGAAATCGGATTCGGCTCTCGCACGCCTGCTCAAGGGCGCGTAGCTTAGTTTGGCTGGAGCACCCGGCTGATAACCGGGAGGTCGCAGGTTCAAATCCTGTCGTGCCCACCAAATCGGCTCGGATTCGCTGTCGGCAGAGTCATGAAGGGCCTTCAGGTCGGCTCCCTGTCACATGCCCGTGGTTAGTGGCTCGTCCGGCCGTGGTGTGGCATCCTCTCTGGCTCCCCTGATGGGGATGCAGTACATCGAACTCGAGAGTCGTAGATTCCCCGATGGTGAGGGTTACGTGAGGGTCCCGACCGAGGCCATAGACGCCGTGCGCTCCGAGCCGGTGGTGCTGGTCTCCAACACCTACCCCGACTCGGGGATAGTCAGCACCCTGCTGCTGCTGGAGGCCATAGCTGACGTTCGCAGGGGTGACCTCTCCAACCTCAAGGGCGAGGAGCCGCAGAGCATGGACGACGTCGGTGGTGGGGTGTTCCTAGCGATTCCGTACTATGGGTACTCGCGGCAGGACAAGCGCTTCTCCAAGGGTGAGGCGATCTCCGCGCGCGTCATCGCCGAGATTCTCGCACGCGGCTGTGACGGCATCGCCATCCTCGATCTGCACGAGCCCGCGGTGCTCGAGGGGATGGACGTCCCCATCGAGTTCGTCAGCTCGATGCCCGAGATAGCCGAGCTCCTACAGTCGGAGGTCTCCCCCGACTTTGTGCTCAGCCCAGACAAGGGGGCAATCTCGAGAGCCACCGAGGTGGCCGGCCTGATAGGCTGCGACTTCTCCTACCTCGAGAAGACCAGAATCGACGCGCACACGATAGAGCACACCCCCAAGGACCTCGATGTCGGCGGCAAAGTGGTCGCGATTGTCGACGACATGATCAGTACCGGCGGGACCATCTGCCGGGCCAGCGACGCGCTACGCAGGCAGGGTGCGACCGAGGTCCACGCCGCCTGTACCCACGGCCTGTTCACCGGCGGGGCCATACTGCGCCTGGCCAATCACGTCGACGGGTGCACAGCACCGATTCGCTGCCCAATCCGAGGGCCGTGGTCAGCGCGGCACCGGCTCTTGCCCGAGGCCTGCAGCGGCTGATGGAGTAGTACAGGCGACCTACGGTCGATTGCATCGAATCCGTTTCGTTTATATGGGCCACGCCGTGCGGCGGCTTACCCACACGAGGAGTAGTTCCAATGAGTGTACACATAGCATTTGAAACCCCAAGCGAATACAAGAGCAAGTCTACGAGATGGTCAAGACTCTGGCAAGGACGGAAGAGGCCGCCTGAAGAAGGGAGCCAACGAGGTCACCAAGGCAGCCGAGCGCGGAAACGCGAAGATGGTGGTCATGGCTGAGAACGTAAACCCCCGGCGAGCTTCTGGCCCACATCCCGATGATTTGCCGCGAGAAGGAGTTTCCCTTTCATCTAGTCGAGGACCAGGCGTATCTGGCCGAGGCGCGGGAATGAGCCTAGGCCCCAGGACAGCCCCCAATCGCGGTGATGGAGTCGACAATGAGGCCGAGGACAAGTTCAAGGAAGTCAACGGCCACTGCTCGACGCTGTCGGAGTGAGTTTACCGGAGTGATTCGAAATGGCACAGGAGGCTTGGCCCGCGGAGGTCGTCGAGGTCGTCGGCCGCACCGGGATGAGCGGTGAGGCCATCCAGGTCAAGGTCCGCGTCAACGACGCACCCAACCCGCGTGACTCGGTCGAATCATCGCGCGCAACGTGCTGGGCCCGGTTCGGGTCGGGGAGTTCTGATGTTGAGGGACACCGGCCGCGAGGCCCGCAGATTGGCGGTCGGAGGTGATTCGATGCCCGAGCGCCGCATCTGCAGTTTCACTCACGAGGAAATCGACCCCGGTACTGGCATGATGTTCATCAAGCGCGACGGCAGCGTGTTCTGGTTCAAGGACAGCAAGGCGCGCAAGAACATGCTCAAGCTCAAGCGCAACCCGCGCCGGCTCAAGTGGACCCGTCGCTACGAAAAGGGCGGCATCAAGTAAGATCGGCCGTCGGGTTCAGCCAGTCTAGGCAAGCCGAGTGCATGCAGGTCGGGGGGTCGAACCACAGCTTGTCGGCTGGGTCGATGATGTCCAGCTGCAATGTGGACCCGGTCCCTCCTGGACGGTAACCACCGAGCTGTGCTGCAGGCAGGTAATCGTCCCAGTGGAGAACAGGCTCAGCCTGATGGTGGGGTTGGCGCCCAACGTAGGCGTCTATCGTGAAGAACTCCATCTTGGCGTTGATCGTCTGAAGCAGCGGGATCCAGACCTGTTCCTCGGTCCCTCCCTCGTGGTAGCGCAGGTCCATGATGGCGTGTCCCAGGTGGATGCACTGGCCGGCCCCGTCGCAGTCCTCCATCAGGGCGTAGATCTGGCCACCGATTGGGGTGGTGCTGACGTCCACGTGCAGCCGAGGCAGCCCCGGGGATCCAGATTCCCTCCTCGAAGGGTGCTGTCTCGTAGACCGGTCCGGTGTTGGCGTCAGGAGGATGGGGGTGGTTCCCCCTATGTTGCTCATGGCCCCTCCCAAGTCTAGAGCGAGCGTTTCCATGCCCTGAGGCGGGTAGTGGTCCTCGAGCCTCCACTCGCCGTGGTTGGACTGAATCTCAATCCAAAGACCGGGCTTATCGCCGATTCCCCTTTAGGTAGTAGTCGAACCATTTCCCGCAGGTCCTGCATCCAGTCGAATCGTGTCATCTGAGGGTAGGCCTCGCGCCCACGGCCCTCCCCGAGCGGTCGAAGTGGTAGTCAGGGCGGTCAGGGTAGTCTGGTCCCACTGTCCGAACAGTCCCTTGGCATCGATTCCGTGCTGCTTCAGGATGTTGATTGTGGGACCGCCATGTGCGGGTCGACGTTCCAGTCGTGCATCCCCTTTGGGTTAGGTATACCGAGCCGTTGTAGTTGTCCAGGAAAACCCCTTTCAGGAAAATAGCGCTCCTCCCAGTAGGTCCCACGCCTCGCCCCCCACACTACGCCCCGTGCCAGCAGCCGGGCCTAGTGCGTAGTCGGACAGGCGTTGCCGATGTCCTGGGTGTCCCGTCTAGGCCCTAGCTGCCGTAGACCACGTTGTGCATGAACGGGGCCGGGCCTCTTCGAGCCTTCTTCCACATCAGCTCCATCAGGCCGATGAGACCAGATTGGGACTATGGTGGCCAGGTAGTCGTTGCCGAACATCGCTGCCTGCCACGGCGTGCTGCCGTCGTACGACTTGCCAAACATGGCCACCTTGCCGTTGCTCCAGTTCTGGCTGCCCAGCCAGGAGACCGCGGGATCAAAGCCGAGTTTCTCGGCGTTGCCCATAGGTCCATGCAGTGGTTGGAGCGTCCGGTCCCCATTACCGAGACTTGGGCAAAACCAAAGCCGTGCGGCAGGATTTGGTCGATGATCATCTGGCCGAGCCAAGTGCCGGGCACCTCGATGCTCGGGGTCCCACGCTCTGCTCGTCGAAGTAGGCCGAACTCGGCAATCATGGCACCTGAACGCCCTCGGGCACGTCGGGAGCCAGTAGGCGAGGCTGACAAGGCCATTGGGGCTGATCCCCCTCTGCCAGAGGAGGGTGAACTCGACGAAGGAGTGCGTGGAGTTCCACTCGTTGTCAGTGGCGGCTAGACCGTATGGACCGTGTTCCATCACGAAGCCGTGGGTCCGTCGGTGATGTAGGGCCATTCGGCCCTCTCCCACACCGGGACGCGTCGTATCCCCTGAGGGCCCCCGGGCTGCTCAACGGAATCGAATACAAAGCTCTGGAGTATAGCAGCAGGAACATCGCCACGACGGCGAGCGCTGTGAGTGCAATCACGACGTGTCCGGGCTCCCCCGGAGTGCCGATGTAGGTCACTTCTGGTCTCCGTCGTCTTCGATGATCTCGCCGACTATCAGGTCGTCCTCAGCGTGCTCCACGGCCCTATGGGGCCGTGCGGGTGTCTTGATACTCTCGTTTCTCCGTAATCAAAACTCGTCGAACCCACTGTCGCCGTATTTGTTGCCAGGGATGTATCCCCCAGCGAGTTTACGGCGGCAAGGTGTCATGCACGAACAGGTGGTGGTGGTCGATGAGCTTCTTGCCGTCATCGCCGGGCTCAGTGAAATACAGGGGCAGGGTGTCGTGCACGGACATTCCTTCTGGCCGTCCTCGCCCGAGCCGCACTTGGCGTCCCCGTCAGAGCAGCATCCCTCAGTATCGTTTCAACGCCTCATTTCTTCACCGGAGGCGAGGCCTGCCGTGCCAGCCAAGAAGATCAGCGCGGCGATTGTCAGTTCGGTTTTTCCGTCCATCAAACGGGAAACCATCGGTGTGCCAGACATAAGTGGCTTGGTAAGCAGATTGGACAATGTGATCTAGGGAACGAACAGATTCTCTCCGCCAGCACGCACAGCCCTTCCTATGGCGTGTCCAACGCTGGGGCTTACAGCCTTCACCAAGAATAGGAACCCATTACCGACGCAGTGAGGGCCTCTTCACTGAGCGCGGAATCAACGGCGTTCTGTTTCCATGTCTTCCCGCCGGACTTGAGCATCTGGACACGGAGTACCGTCTCACAGAGGTTCACGTGGTATCGAACCTTGGTATGGTACTCGACAATCGACCTAGCCCCCGGCTTGCCCCTGCCTTTCTCCGTCAGGACTTCATTACAAGCTGCTTGAAACCTCGGAATTCCTCGTTAATCAGAAGTGTGTTCTGAGTCCTGATGTACTGAGCTGCTCGATCCTCCAAGTGTGGGTGATCCTCCGGAGATACCCACTCGACCTTGGGGATTATCTCTGTGGGCTCGTCTTCCCGCCCTTTTCCCATCGTCTTGCAGGAAATCCGAATATCTGTTCCCCCTGCCCCCAGACTTGGACTGGAAGCCCCCAGTTTCGGCTTCTCCTCCTCTCCCTCGTCACCGGACTCGGGGAAATCCGCCGATATCCGTTGGAGGGCTGATTAGTTCAACCCCCGAATCTTCGGTTTCAAATTTGGGGATGTCAAAGTTCTTCAGCCAATTCTGAAGTATTTTCATGGCCTCTTCGCTGACATCGAAATCGGTGGCCTTTTCGAGGCCTCATCCTCAGATCGCGGAGTTCTGGGGGCATGTTGTCGCAGAACTCGTCGGC
>BPDA01000045.1 GCA_019654055.1 Methanobacteriota archaeon
CTTTGCGATGCCCGGACACTATGACCTCGAACCCACCGTCCAGCAAGGCGTGAGGCTCGAACACGCGCCTGCCTTCGTGAACCAGACCGGCGTAGGCATTCTCGGCTATGACTGCCGGCTCGGGGTCGAAGCAAACCCAAGCCGGAGTCATGACGTCGGTGTTGATATCGTCGAGCAGATCCTCAACACGGAGGTCCGTCATGCGCAGGTCGAGACCCTCGTAGAGTTGCCTACGAATCAGCTCGAGGTCCTTCGTGAGGAAGAGCACCCTCTTGCCCGGGGTCAGGGATATTCGCTGCGGGGGCCACTTCTCGGACAGGGTCACACCACCTTCTTCGATTGGTGTCAAGGTCGCGCTCTATTTCATCATTATCAATGCCGGTATTGCTCTCAACAGCCTTTCAGTAAAGCGGTTATCCCTGTTTTACATGAACTATTAATCTTAAATAAGATGGGCTGTCGGGATTTATTACCTTTGCGAGCAAAGGTGGAAGTGAGGGAATGGCAGACGATGGATATCTAGTGGAAGACACTGTGAAGTGCAGCGAGTGCGGTAGCAGGAACCTGAACAGGGATGAGACCAGAGGAGAGGTAGTCTGTGATGACTGCGGCTTGGTGCTGGAGGACAACGTAATCGACCAAGGCGCGGAGTGGCGGGTGTTCAGCCCCGAGCAGGGTGACCAGCGCGCGCGTACAGGGGCACCGATGACGGTGATGCTGCACGACAAGGGACTGTCCACCGACATCGACTGGCAGAACAAGGACTACTCCGGCAAGGCGATTTCGAGCCGCTACCGGAGCCAGTTCTACCGCATGAGGAAGTGGCAGAAGCGCTCTCGAGTCAGCAACGCCACTGAGCGAAACCTAGCAATGGCTCTGGCCGAGCTCGACCGCATGGCCAGTCGCCTGGACCTCCCGAAGTCGATTCGCGAGTCGGCTGCTGTGAACTACAAGAAGGCCGTCGAGGCCAGACTCATCCGGGACGCTCCATCGAGGGAGTCGCCGCGGCCAGCCTCTACGCAGCATGCAGGCAGTGCAACAACCCACGTACCCTTGACGAGTTTGGGGAGGCCAGCAGGACCGGACGCAAGGAAATCGGTCGCACCTACCGGTTCATGGTACGCGAACTCAAGATGAAGATCCCCCCGACCAAGCCGGAGGACTACATACCGAGATTCTGCTCCGGCCTGCACTTGGACGCCGAGGTCCAGTCCAAGGCGTACGAGCTGATTGCCGCCGCCCAGGAGAAAGAACTCACCAGCGGGCGCGGACCAACCGGAATCGCAGCCTCGATTATCTACATCGCTAGCGTTCTATGCGGCAAGCGCAGGACCCAGCGAGAGGTCGCCGAGGTCGCCGGCGTGACCGAGGTCACAATCAGGAACCGCTACAAGGAACTGATTCAGAACCTCAACATCGAGTTGGAAATCTGAGCACTGCTCACGAACAACCGGTGGTAGAGCCACAGGCATTGCACTTCAGACAGGTCCCGTTACGGACCATCTGGCTGCTGCCACAGTCATCGCAGATGTCACCCGTGAAACCCCTCTCGCGAGCAGCCTGCCTCGCGCGAGCCTCAGCATCCCTCTCCTGTATGGGTGCGACGGCCGCGTCCAAGGTCATCTGAACCTCCCTTTTCTCACCCTCTGTTCTCAAGACCCCTGTGTCGGTAATCTCTGGCTTGCTGATTGAGAACTGGTCGAAGTCCTCGGCGGCCACGTGAGCTAGATCGTCCCTGCCGGCGTACTCGATAGCCAACTCCCTGAAGATCCAGTCGACTAGGCTCGATGCCATCTTGACCCGTCCGCTACCGCCCACGACTTGGCCGCTGGGTTCGAACTTCTGGAAGGTGAAGACCTTGATGAAGGCCTCAAGCGGAACGCCGTGCTGCAGGGCTATAGAAACGGCTATCGCGAATTGGTTGAGCATGGCCCTCCACGCCGCACCCTCTTTGGAGGTCACAAGGATAATCTCGCCCAGTTTGCCATCGGGGTATTCTCCGGTGATTAGACGCACGCTGTGCCCGCCGATTCTCGCCTTTGTCGAGGTGGCCCTCTTCTTGTCCGGCAGTGACCGTCTGGTGGCGATGAAGTCGACGAAAGACTCAGCCACCGGCTGAGCCACCGCCTCAGGTACTGGGAGTACCTTGACAGTCTCCTCGACCATCCTCTCGATTGGGTCCTCCTCCGTGACCTCCTCGGTCAAATCAGTGTCCTCCACTAGTTTGTTCATGAGGGGTTGTGATAGCTTCGAGCAGTCACGGTAGACCGCGCACGCCTTGTTCATCGTGGTGTGGCTGAGGTTGTAGGCCTCCCGTACGTCATCGACGGTTGAGTTGGATGGCATGTTAATGGTCTTCGATATCGCTCCTGAGATGAATGGCTGCGCGGCGGCCATCATCTTCACATGGGCTGGCCAGGCGATCGACCTCCTTCCCTTCGCACCGCATGGGGTCGCGCAGTCGAACACCGCCAGATGCTCCTCCTTGAGCCCCGGCGCCCCCTCTATGGTCAGATTGCCGAAGATGTGCTCCTCGGCCGCATCAACCTCTTCCTGGGTGAAGCCGAGGAAGCTCAGTGTGTCGAAGAACGCATCCTCGTACTGATCCTCAGTCATACCGAGGGAGCCAGTACAGAGCTCCTTTCCAAGCAGTGACGGCGCGAAGGCGGATCGGATGTCGAAAACATCACCCATCTTGCTCTCTATTTCAGCGAGGTCCTTGCCGCTCAACCCGGCTTCCATCAAACGGTCTACGGGGAGGCTGGGGCACCCGGCGATTCTTCCAGTGCCGATGATGTATTCTTCGATTGTCTTACACTCGTTGTCTGAGTAACCCAGCCGACGGAGAGCACTGGGCACACCCTTGTTGACGATTCTGAGAGAACCTCCTCCAGCTAGGGTTTTGAATTGCACTAGGGAGAACTGAGGCTCGACCCCAGTGGTGTCAGCTCCCATGATTAGACCAATCGTTCCGGTTGGCGCGATGACAGTGGTCTGCGCGTTTCTGTAACCATGCTCCTCACCCTCTCTGACTGCGCGGTCCCAAGACTCCCTCGCCGCCTCAAGTAGGTCCTTCGGGCACTTCTTCGCGTTGATTCCCATAGGCGACACGGTCAGTCCCTCGTAGTCGTCCACTGAGGAGTCGTAAGCGGCCCTCCGATGATTCCTCATCACCCTCAGCATGTGCTCGGAGTTCCTCTCGTAGTCCGGGAATGGTCCGAGTATCGAGGCCATCTCCGCGCTGGTCGAGTAGGTCTCGCCGCACATGATTGAGGTGATTGCTCCGCAGATGGCGTAGGCTCTCTCATCGTCATACGGGATGCCCATGTGCATCAGCAGAGATCCTATGTTGCAGTACCCCAGACCGAGCGTTCGGTATTCGTAGGACTTGCGGGCTATCTCCTCGGAGGGGAACTGTGCCATCAGGACGCTAATCTCGAGGGTAGTGGTCCACAGTCTGACGCTGTGCCTGAAGTCGTCGATATGGAATGTCTGGGTGTCGAGGTCGTAGTAATGCAGGAGGTTGATACTGGCCAGATTGCAAGCGGTGTCGTCGAGGAACATGTACTCGGAGCAGGGGTTGGAGCCGTTGATTTTCCCTCCCTCGGGGCAGGTGTGCCATTCGTTGATGGTGGTGTCGAATTGCACTCCCGGGTCGGCGCACGCCCACGCGGTGTATGCCACCTTATCCCACAGGCCCCCGGCGTCCATGGTCTTGCACGGCTCGGGTTCCCGGTCTTCTGCCTCAGACCTCTCGAGTTCGGTCCTCCAATACAGGTTCCAATCTCCTCCCTGTTTGACCGAATCCATGAATTGGTTGGGGACGCGAACCGAGTTGTTGCTGTTCTGCCCGGACACCGTGAGATAGGCTTCGCCCTGCCAGTTCGTGTCGAGAATCTCGAAGTCGACGCCCTTCCATCCCTGCTTGGCGAGGTCCAGAATCCTCTGGATATGTGGTTGTGGTACGTGTTCCCTGATGGCTCGCACCATGGCTCTGCGCAGACCGGGATTGACCTCCTGGTCGAACCGCCCCTCGTCGTCCCCGAATTTCCATATCGCATCCATCAGGGAGTTCGCGTTCTTCTGTAGGATGTTGCTTCCTATCACCAACGCCGAGACCTTCTCCTCCTCGCTCGACTTCCAGTCGATGTACTCCTCGATGTCGGGGTGGTCGAGATCCAAAGTCACCATCTTGGCCGCTCTCCTAGTGGTCCCACCGGACTTGATTGCCCCCGCGGCTCTGTCGCCTATCTTGAGGAAGGACAGTAGACCACTGGAGCTGCCACCACCTGAGAGAGGTTCGCCAGCCCCTCGAATTCTGGAGAAGTTGGAACCGGTCCCGGAGCCGTACTTGAACAGCAGCGCCTCTCGGTTCCAAAGACCCATAATCGACTCTGAGCCGCCGACGAGTGAGTCTGATACGGATTGGATGAAGCAGGCGTGAGGCTGAGGATGTTCGTAAGCGTTGGTTGAGAACTCCAACTCGCCAGTCTCAGGGTCGACGAAGGAGTGGCCCTGAGCCGGCCCCTCGATACCATAGGCCCAATGAAGTCCGGTGTTGAACCACTGGGGGCTGTTGGGTGCGGAACGCTGACTCGCGATCAAGTAGCACATCTCGTCGAAGTAGGCACGGGCATCGGCCTCGCTGGCGAAGTAGCCGTACTTCCATCCCCAGTAGGTCCAGGTCCCTGCGAGCCGACGGAACAGCTCCCTACCGTCGGTCTCCCCTCCCATTCTATTTCCGGCATCCAGAGTCTGGAGCCGCTCGTGGTCCGGCGTACTTCGCTGTAGCCAGACGGGCACGCCATCCTCGGGGACCTTGCGCAGGTGTCTGGGAACGCCGGCCTTGCGCAGGTACTTCTGGGCACATACCTTCCCGGGAACCCCAGAGAATCCCGAGGGCAACTTCACCCCCTCGACGGTATCTGCCATGGAACCGTCCGGGTTCCTAATCTCAACGTCCATCTCTATCCAGTCGAAGACGTCGAAGGCATCCTCTCCCGCCGTTGTGAAACGACGCTCGATGACCAGCCCAGACTCTGCTTCCCCGACTTCGGAGTCGCCTTTGATTCTGGTTTGCATTCATATCTCTCCTTCGTGGTTAGCGACCCCGTTTGGCTTGGCCCGGCGCAAGGGATTCGTCCTTCCGGAAGGAGGGTGTTTAATGATTGAGTTTGTTGACCGCTTTGCTGGTATCAAAATCGACAACAATCAGGCTTGACGATTTGGTGGATTTGATAATTCTAATCCACCATTTCGAGTGTCCATTCCAGAGAAGCTCCGGAACGTGTGATCATGATTCCGACTCTGCAGTACCTCTCGTGACTGCCTTCGATGAGCCGGCGAACTAGGGCCTCCGGGACGTCTCCCTTGATGATGTAATTCATTCTCACATGGGTGAAGACCTTGGGAGCATCCTCCGCCATCTCGACCTCAATCTCCACGGTCGCATCCTCCACATTGTCGGCCCTGTGCTTGAGGCCGTCGATTACATCGATTAGCGAGCAAGCGGCATGGGCGTGAATCACCATCTCCGTCGGGCTCGGGGAAGAACATCGTAGATTCCGAAGCTCTTGCCCCCGGAGGTGGTGCCGACGTAGCCACCATCACCAGTCCACCTGACTTCGCCCTTCATGCACTCCGACCCGAGCCATCACGCTTGAAGGGTTGTCTTCAAAGAGGGGGGGCAGGTCGGCGAGGTCGAGAGACATGGGAGAAGGTAGTCGCATAACGATGGCTGAGGGGCGACTGAGCGTCCCCGACGACCCCATAGTGCACTACATCGAGGGCGATGGAATAGGCATCGACATCACTCCTGTCATGATGGCTGTGGTAGATGCTGCGGTCGAGCGCGCCTACGACAGCAAGCGCAGTATCCGCTGGAGCGAGGCGCTCGCAGGACAGAAGGCGTTCGACGCCACCGGTGAGTGGCTGCCCGAGGCCACCAAACAGGCGATGCGAGAGGGCCTAATCTCAATCAAGGGCCCATTGACCACCCCGGTCGGCGGTGGCATCCGCAGCCTCAACGTGGCACTTCGCCAGCAGCTCGACCTCTACGCCTGCGTACGCCCAGTTCGCTGGTACGCCGGAACTCCCAGCCCGGTCAAGGATCCCGAGGCAGTGGACATGATCATCTTCCGCGAGAACAGCGAGGACGTCTACGCAGGTATCGAGTGGGAGGCAGGTAGTGATGAAGTCAACAAAGTGATCGATTTTCTACAGAACGAGATGGGTGTTGACAAGATTCGATTCCCCATACCAGTGGCATCGGCATCAAGCCAGTCAGTCAGGAGGGAACGGCACGCATCGTCCGCGCAGCTATCAATCATGCAATCGAGAATGACAAAGACAGCGTGACATTGGTTCACAAGGGCAACATCATGAAGTTCACAGAGGGTGGTTTCAGAGATTGGGGCTACCAACTAGCGAAGGACGAGTTCGGAGCTACCGAACTAGACGGCGGACCTTGGTGCACCATGACCAACCCGAGAACCGGTACTGAGATCACCATCAAGGACGTCATCGCCGATGCTATGCTCCAGCAGGTGCTGACCCGGCCCCGCGAGTACGGCGTGCTGACTACGATGAACCTCAACGGCGACTACATCTCCGATGCCCTCGCTGCTCAGGTTGGCGGCATCGGCATCGCTCCGGGTGCCAACATCAACTACGATACCGGGGTCGCTATCTTCGAGGCCACACATGGAACCGCCCCAAAATACACAGGCCAAGATAAGGTCAATCCCGGCAGCCTAATTCTATCGGCGGAGATGATGTTGCGCCA
>BPDA01000046.1 GCA_019654055.1 Methanobacteriota archaeon
TCTCCGCAGCCCGTCAGGCGGGGCCTACTGTGGCCCGGTGCCTCGGATGTGTGAGGCAGGCCACCATCCCTGCGGCGTAGCACCAAACCCCATCTCTCGAGTTCTGCTAGAGTCGAAACGGCCTCGCCACAGAATCGAGCCGCTGCGCCCTTATCTGTAGAATCGCCGCCGGCCGTCACCGTGTCATCGCGATGAACTGTCGAGTCGAGTTCGTCGATTGAGGCCGCTAAACCCGACAGAGGTGCTGCGCCGGAGGCGGAGCCGATGCCGGAGGAGTCGATGACCAATGGAGTCGTTCCTGCGTCGGCAGAAGCGACGGCTGCCCGTAGAGCCGCTGGGCCGCTGCCGATGATGACGATGTCCCACGACTCCATGTTCGCTCCTTTGCTCGCAATCGCAACGGCGTCATGAACGTGACGCTCGGGACTACGTCCCGAAAGAAGCTCAATCGGCTATTGACAGAGCCAGCCTGCGAACGGTGGAGGCCGCATCAGACATGCGCTGGTCGGCGCTCTCCTTCTGCGCCTTCGAAGACAGGGTGGTCTGAACCACAATCGACGAGAGCGTCTCCCCCTGCTCTCCCCTCAGGGTGACTTGCACGGGGTGCGAGCCGGTCTCTGAGTCAGGCCATGCCAGTCCAATCCAGAGCACGGTGGCGTCATCCAGCAGACGGCCCAGCGAATCGACCTGATCAGTGGCCCTGCTGCTGTCAATGCGTTGGGAGGGCCGTGCCTCCACCCTGATGGTCTGTAGGGCCGGCTCCCCCTCAGCCACCACGATGTCGACCTTGGCGTTGGCAGTGGCCCCGGTGTAATTGTGCAGTACCACGAACAGGTCGGCTTGGCCCTGAGAGCAGCGCGGAGGCAGGTCGAGGTCCAGCCTCCATGGCATCTCGTTCAGCGTGTGGTCGCCCCTGATGGCCGAGTCCTGGAGTCTGTCGATCAGCCTGAACAGCCCTGGCTCCCAAGCCTTGGTGTGCGCCAACAGGGTGCGAAGGGACCTGAGGTCGAACTTGTTGGAACGGTCAGTCAGGTCATCGATCGCTGTCACCTTGAAGACGCGTTTCGCCTCGGTGATCAGTCTGTCGTCGTCGAGCAGGTCCCGTTCGTTGAGGTGCAATGCACGCAGCAAGTGCTCCACCGCGGAATCGGGTGTCTGCTCATCTCTAACGCTATCCGACAGGGACTGCTTCCATTCGTCCCAGGCCGCAGCAGTCTCCGGGTCGAGGTGCGCTACCATCAGGTCGGACAACGGCCTGTCCAATGTGCTGTCATGCAGGGTCGGGGCGTGCAGCGAGAGCAATGGGAATGCCTTCGAGCGCATGGGTATCGAGTCGTCGAGCATCAGGGAGTTGAGGAGACACAGCGCCCCTAGGGCTATCGAGAGCCCGAGGAGCAACGAGCCGAGTGTCTCTCCCGTGTCAAGGTCCCTGACCGCGATTATCGCCAACGCCCCGAGCACTGCCGATAGCAGGCGAATCCTCTCCCTCAGGGCCCTTTCCCTCAGAGTGTTCAGTATCCTCTCAACGCCCGGATATGCGTCCATCGACCTCTGCCCTCCGTCACGTAACTTGAGTCGGTCCCGAGCGGACATCCTAGCGAACGTGGCCGCGAAGTTGGTGGGAATCAGAAGCGCTGCTAGCACGGCGTATGCAGCTATGGCGACATCATAGGAGGCAAAGTCCCAATCAACCAGCAGCAGAGCAGCAGTTGCCGGTGCTAGAAGGGCCAGTGCCCGTCGTATGAAGGGGGTATGGAATGACACGGAGACACGTGTCCAAAGGCGGCGGCCAGCGTCCCTGGCTGCGACCCTGCGCTGGAGGGCACGCTGACGCGAAGGGCCGAACTCACTTGCGTCCGAATACGGGGTTGGTAGCTCGGAGAGGGGATCTTCCACGTTGTTCGGAGAACGTTGGATGCTTTTATGGCATCGGCACAATCTCGACCGAAATACGGTGATTCTGCTAGCGTCACCTTTCTTGGGGGGGATGGCTTGGCGGAAGCGGGCGCGTAGCATAGTCCGGATAATGCACCGGCCTCCTAAGCCGGGGACCGCGGGTTCGAATCCTGCCGCGTCCGCCATTCTCAACCGAAGGCGAGGCCGTGATCCTTGCCCGCTCTTGCGGCTCTATGTAGGAAGTTCTCGAACGGTATTCTGGCGTGCATAGAGCGTTTCAGTTGGGCGTCGCAATCTGCGAGTGCGGCGAGCAACTGCTCGCGTAAGGGGTCAGGGAGTGAGAGTCTGCGACCGACTAGAACGTCGTGGAGCTGGTGGACCACGTCGTCGGAGTCCATGCCGTGGTCGTTCATCATCCGGTCGATCTCGGCTAGGGCTCCTGCCAGCACCTTCTTCTTGCGACCTCTCCGATTCTCCCACCTCCACTCGACCACCCTACCCCTGAGGGCCAGTTCCAACAGGTGCCTGCCGGACTGCAGGGTGGTCGATTGAACCAAGGTGTGTACCGCCGAGCGGTCGTCAGCGAGGCCCCTGAGATGCAGCATCTCCAACGTGAACAGGGCCTTTCTGAGGTTGCCCTCGCAGATGTACGCGATGTCCTCGAGGACGCCATCGACGGTCTCGACGCCCTCTGATTGTGCGATGGAGCGCATGGCAGACAGCATCGTCTCGCGCTGGGTTGCGGGAATCCGAATCATCTGGGTCCGGGAACGTAGTGCGTCGATGATTCTCGACGGTGCCCTAGCCACCAGCACGAACCTCGAGGCGATGCCCACGGTCTCCATCATCCTGCGGAGGTAGGCCTGCCTAATCGAACCGAGGTGGTCAGCGTCCTCGAGCACTATGAGTCGGCTGACCGGCAGGAACCCGGGGGAGATCTCGGTCTCCTCGCCGGCCGGTGCTATATCGTCGGGCGAGCCGGTTGACATGCCCCTGTCGAAAGCATCGAGGCTGAGCCTCCCGGCGAGCGTATCCCTAGAACCGGTTCCACCCGGCCTGAGGAAGTCCTCGAACGTCTTCATGGCGCCGCGCTGGCGGACGAGGTCCCGGCACTGCAGCACGTGTGTGGTGGAGCGCCAGCCGCTGCCGAGGACCTGTCGGGCCACCAGACGCCATGCCGCGGTCTTGCCAACCCCCACCGGGCCGGTGATCAGTAGGTGAGGTGGGTCGGCCGAGACACTAGCTGCGAGGAGTGCCTGACGAGGCTTGTCGGGGATGGCCATCTGCTCGAAGGTCCGAGGAGAGTGAGTGTTCAGCCAGCCGGTCACGAGGGGTCGTCGGATTGGCGGGACTTGAAGACCGCGCTGTTCACTCAGCCTTCAGGGTCTTGTGACGACCTTCCTTGCGGGGCTTGACGAAGATCCTGTATCCGCACTTGCGGCAGGAGTGGCCGGTTGATCCGGCCTCACTCCAGGTCAAGGCGCCGCAGCGCAGGCACTTGTACCGGATCTCGAGTGGGTCCATGGTCGATTCACAGTGGTTGCACTTGGGCAACTCGGTGGGGCTCCAGTTCCTTCGATCGGTGCGATTGCAGCTCCTGCACTTGTGGAGCACGAGACGGTCTGCTTCGTTCGACATCGAGCCGGCGACCTAGCGGGCCTTCTTCAATCTGTCCTATGGCTCAGCGGGCCCTATGGGCCCGTTCGCACACTGCGACGAAGTTCTCGAAAATCCTCGCGCCGTACTCCGAGTCGTTGACTTCGGGATGAAACTGCAGCCCGAATCGGTCGCCGGCCTCGTTCTCCATCCCTTGGACCTCGCAGGACTCGCTTTGCGCTGTAATCACGAAACCAGGAGGGGCCTGTACGACCTCGTCGTTGTGACTCTCCCATACTGTCTGCTCGTCTGGTGTCCCCTCGAACATCGCCCCACCGCCATCGACGAGTGTTATCGTCGCGGCCCCGAACTCGGGTTTGGGCGCCTCGGCCGCCCTGCCTCCGTAGAAACCGGCCATGAACTGGTGGCCGGCGCATATCCCGAGGATTGGGACGTCTAGGCTGAGGTAGCCCCCGCAGTTGCCCAGCTCGCCAGTCAGGCCGACCCGGGCCGCACCTCCTGACAGGATGAGTCCGTCGACCTCGCGGAGCTCGTCTAGAGGGGTTTTGTTGGGCTGGATCTGGGTATCGACGCCGAGGTAGCGCAGCATCCGCCACTCGCGGTGCGTCCACTGGCCCCCATTGTCGATGACATCGATGACAAGAGGGGTGTCGTCCATGCCAAACCGCAGTGCGGCCGGATGATGAACAATACCCTGTCAAAGATTGAAAAAGAGGTGCCTTGTCGAAGAGGCCCTGCCCTGATGGTGTAGTGGCCTATCATGCAGCCCTGTCGAGGCTGCGACCCGGGTTCAAATCCCGGTCGGGGCGCCACTCATTTGGATCCCTGTGATTGGTGCACGTAGCAGTACTCACTGCTTCGATAGGTGACCCTGCGGCACTTCTTGCTTGTCCTATTGTCGATGTGGAGGCAGTTTGTGTTCTGCGCCCTTCCTGCGGACCAGGCGCGGTGGGCTCGGGTTCGGGCCTGTCTAGATAGTTCGCGCTCGGACACGCCTCTCTCCCTCTCCACCAGCATCTCCAAGGATGCTGAATCCGCCTCGGTGACTTTGGCGGCGCTCTCGACTGCGGACATCTCGAAGTAGTCGAACCAAAAGGAGCCGCAATCGGTACAACCGTTGAGTTTGATCGCCTGAGTTCGGTTATCCTTGCTCTCTTGGTGCTGGTGAGATAGATAATCAAAGACGACCATACCCAGCACGATGGCGTCAATCACAGGGTGGCTTGGGCTAGGTACGGAACCGGGCAGGCCGTATGATTCCTTCTTCCTGATATGAAGCAGGGTGGTCTCAATCATCTCCGATGAGCATACGGGGCAGTCCAAACCGCACGGAGAGCCCTGCTCGAGGATTTCATTAGGAGTGATAGGGTGATTTTCGAAGGCATACGCGGCCTGCTTTGCGTTGATGAGTTCTCCATTGCACCGGCCACAGCGATATGTGCCAAGGCGGCGTATCCTGTTTTCCCAGTAGTTGATAACACCGGAGTCTGATGGATAGTAGGTGAGCTTGTGGTTTGACTTTCCACTCTTATTTGTGCAACGAGGACATTCCGCGCGCTCCGGGCCCCAGGCGCTCGAATATTTCGCACTCGACATCCTGTTTTCGTAATAGATCCGCCCAAGAAATCTACAGAAGAGGAACGATATGAATGTGCAGAATAAAACAAACAGAAAGATGACCGGGACGATAAAAATATCGTAGCAACCCATGGTGCCACAGTAGCGATCAGGGTCATTAAGTGAGGATAAATAAGGCCAGAACGGGCTTCCTATCCAATAGAAAACTATCCCGGCCCCAATGAATCCCTGAATCGTGCCGTCCTTTTTCATGACATCACTCCGTTTCTTCTTCCCACCAGTTGGCTTCTGCTTCGGGTTCGGAGAAAGATTCTGGTAATTTCTCAGGCTCTTCGTTCTTCTGAGTCTCGCGGTGGTACGACCAACAATAGAAAGCCAACATGAAGAATACAAAACCGATGATGTTTTTTGTCGACTTGGAGAAGCCAGTGGCGTCTAGGAAGTCATCGCCCCATTCGTCCCATCCGTCGGGTTCACAGTCTGGTTCGGGAGGTTCCCACCCGTAGCCATGCTGTGCTAACTCCCAAGTAGAGGTCGGGTTCCCATAATCACAAGCCGGAGGTGAGCCGGCGTTAAAGAGAAAGAACGCTATCGTAATCAACAGGATTGCCACTGTCTGGAGTGGATGAATCCTCCTGGAGCCCCTAGCAAATACAGGCTCGGGTTCCGCTTTGGGTTCTTGTTCGTTATCGGAAAGGAGCTCCTGCTCCTGCTCACTCTCCATAACTCACTCCGTTTGTTCTTCCCACCAGTTGCCCTCTACCTCGGTCTCAGGCCCGGACTTCGGTGGTGGGGCCTTCTTTGGCGGTGGGGGGAGAGGTGGGGGTTCGTCCTGATGCCTCCAGCAGTGGTCAGTGGATCTGAATGACAGGGCGTTGCAGCCGTCGAATGCGCATATTCTGGCTTGCTGGGCGCGTCGGTGTTCTGGAGTGGCCAATGTCGTGGATGGTTTTGAGGAAGAACCTGTCCCTCCGAATAGGCCAAACAAAAGGCCTTGACAAATGAGTTCCGCGAGTAATTGAGGCAGAACCATGATGTTTCATCTCCATTGTTGAGATAAGGATGTTTACGGCGCTGGGGCTATCCATGCCTCAAACGAGCAGAGGCGGAGCGTGGAACTGTAGTCGCGCTTGATTCGCAGCGACGGTTCGGGCATCCCCTCGAGTCTTGGTGGTAGTACGTGGCGTATCGCACGGTCGGCCTCATGGATGTCAGCCTCGGCCGCTATCACCCTCCCCCTAACCATGCTCGGTCCCGTCCTGTCGAGCAGGGGCACGAGAGAGGGCAGGATCTCGATGGTCCGGTGTGGCAGGTTGACCAGGAGCATGTCCCAACGGCCGGCGAGGTTGGTGTCGTGCTGCAGTTCGGACGCATCCGCCAGCCCTGCTATCCTGTCCTCGTAGAGCCTTGAGATTAGAGATGGTTCGGCCGGGTACTCTCTGCGGTCCCAGCGGCGCAGGTTGTCGAGCAGCATCTCCACAGCGTCGGGGTTGAGGTCTGATGCGAGCACGTCACCCACGAGGTCGGGCTCCCCCAGTAGAGTGGCCAAAGCTGGGCCGACACCACAGAAC
>BPDA01000047.1 GCA_019654055.1 Methanobacteriota archaeon
CCATGGTCAGGTCCGCTGCCAAGAATCACTCCGACGTCATCGTGCTGACCAGTCCCGAGCAATACCCTTCTGTGCTCGAATCCCTGTCTGGCGCAAACGGAGATCCCTCTGGGGTCGACAACGCCACAAGGCAGTCACTCGCCCTCGCTGCTTACCAGAGCACTGCGGCCTACGACGCAGCCGTGTCCAACGAGCTTGAGAACAGGTTTGCCGGGCACGACGTGCCTTCACGCATCCACGTCTCCTCGGGCCCCGGTTCGCAGCTGCGCTATGGGGAGAACCCGCACCAACCCGCGGCGTTCTACCCAGCGGCGGGCGAGCCCTCCGGCTTGGCCGCAGCCGTCCAGCACGGTGGCAAACCACTCTCGTACAACAACTACCTCGACCTCGACGGCGCACTACGACTCGCTCGTTCGCTGTGCGACGACGTGGCCGGAGAGCCGCACGCGTGCGTGATAGTCAAGCACACGAACCCCTGTGGCGCAGCCGTAGATCAGGACCAAGTGGGGGCATGGCAGAACGCATTGGCAAGCGATCCCGAGAGTGCTTTCGGGTGCGTCATCTCCTTCACCAAGCCAGTCGAGAAGTCGACGGCCGAGGCCATCGGCGACCATTTCTTCGAGTGCATGATAGCACCGGGCTACGAGCCGGGTGCGCTTGATATCCTGTCGACCAAGAAGAACCGCAGATTGCTCACCCTCGACCCAATCGGGCCGCGCGCCGACGAGGTCAGGGTGCCCCAAAGCTCGACGGCGGCTGGTTGGCCCAGGTGCAGGGCCCACCTGGAATCGACTGGAACTCCGTCGAGTGTGTCACGCAGAAACAGGTCGACACCGGGGAACTCGCTCTAGCACGCTTCGGCTCAGCGGTGCTCGCCGAGGTGAAGTCCAACGCGATTATCCTCGTAGCAAGGACCACCGCCGGCTGCGCCACCGTAGGAGTCGGACCCGGACAGACCAGTAGGGTGGAGGCAGTCAGGATAGCAGCCCACAGAGCGGGTAAGCGAGCCACAGGCTCGATGATGGTCTCTGACGCGTTCTTCCCATTCCGAGACGGCATCGACGCAGCGCATGAGATTGGTGTAGCCACAGTCGTTCAGCCAGGTGGCTCGATGAGAGACCAGGAGTCAATAGATGCGGCCAACGAGCATGGAATGGCGATGCTGTTCACGGGCAAGCGACTTTTCCTTCACTGAATCATAGGGTAGTCTCTGTTTGGCCTAATTGCCATCGTCTGACCACCAGTTTCCGGGCTCCTCGTCCTCGGCCCAGTTGTCCTCGGAGTGCTTGATGAATTCCTCCATCTCCTTTAGCGAGATGTAGCCGTCGCCGTCCTCGTCGTACCTGTCGAAGAGTTTCCTAATCTCCGCGTATTCGGCCTTGCTTAAGTCGTCCATTTCATCCAGCACCTCTTCTAAGGACAGTCTGCCGTCACCGTCCTTGTCCATGTCGCGCATGTACATCTTGGCCATCGGGGCGAGTACGACTCTTGCCAGGGGGTCGAGGATGCTCTTGCTCCTCTTCCCCGAGCGAGGGGTCCGGAGGACTATCTCGTTGCCGTTCATTACCATGGTCCCGTATCCCAAGAAGTGCATCGCGCACTGCCACAGCAGGGCGACTAGGATCAGCCCGAGAGGGAAGCCGCAGAGGACGGGCATGAGGACCTGCCCTTCCAGGAACATCGCGTAGAACATGACCTCGAAGACCGATAGCACGGACACCACAATGCCCAAGTTCTTGGCCAGCTCGAGGGTGGACATCTCCCGGTCATCGGGATGGAAGTTTATCTCTGCCATCTTGGCATCACCTTGCTCGTTACGAGGGACGGGGTGATGCCATATAACGACACATAGGGTACCCTATGTTTCACTCTCTAGTCCGGACTCTGAATCCCACGTACCACATACCGAATAGACCAACGAGGATTACAGTACCAGCTCCGAAACCGGGGTCTGCCCCATTCCAAGAGGACGGGTCAGCCAGCACACCATCTCCTTTAGTCGAGACGAGCCACACGAAGTAAGCCGAGATCGAAGTCATCAGGGCGATGAGCCCGACTGTGGCGTACTTGGCGTGCTTCGGAATTGTCTTTCCCGTTGCGTAGTAGTCGAACATCGCTGAGCCGAAGTAACGATTGGTCAGCGTCAGACGAAACATCCTCTCGCTGGACATAGAGAACAGGAACGCGGCAGGGACGGCCCAGGATACGGTCGGCCATCCCGGGACCCAGACGCCAATGACTGCGAAGACTAGGAACAGCGAGCCGAGGCCGACGTATAGACGACTCTTGGCAGGACTACTGGCAACGCAATACCTCTCGACGACCTCGTCTATCGTCCCCAAGTGCTCCATGGTTCAAGGCGGCTGTATTGTAGCCATAAATCTCGGTGTCCGGCCCGCTGCGTTCCACGCCCCAATTCTCAAGCCCCGCCGACCCGCCTAGACACCATGAGCGACGGCTTTGTGCTGCCCAGAGCGGGTACGGAGGAGGATCCCGTCAGACTGGCTGTACTAATCTCCGGCGGCGGCTCAGGGCTGGCCGCCCTGCTCAGGTATCAACAGACCCCGCGCTGTCACCGGACCGTTCTAGTGCTCGCCGACAAGACCGACGCCGGTGGTCTGCAGCACGGCCGCGGCGCCGGCATCAAGAGCATCGGGGTGCCGCTGCCGATGCACGTTGAGAAGGCAGAGCGACGCGTGACCCACGAACAGCTTGTGGACGCCGAGCTTGAGGCCGCGGACGTGGAGCTGGTAGTGCTTAGTGGCTACATGCGCATCCTCTCGCCCTGGTTCGTCCGGCGATGGAAGGGCCGACTGCTCAACATCCACCCGTCGCTGCTGCCGGACTTTCCCGGCGCCCACGCTCACCGCGACGCCCTGGCCGCTGGCGCCACGGTGACCGGCTGCACCGTGCACCTAGTGGACGAGGGCGTGGACTCGGGGCCGATACTGGCCCAGATGGAGGTGGAGGTGCGTCCCGAAGACGACGAGGGCGCTCTGCAAGAGAGGGTCAAGGTGGTAGAGCACGTGGTCTACCCGGATGTCCTCGACAGGATATGCTCCGGGTTGATCTCACTCTAGGTCCTCGGGCGTGTTCAAGTTGCGCAGCATCGAAGGCTCCTCGAGCATCACCGAGTGCTCCATCTCGGCGAACTGGACGTGCAGCGGTCGACGGTCCCCGCCCTTCAGCCGCCTGACCACCACCTCGGGTCGGACCAGAGCCAGCAGGGGGTGCGCCCACAACCCGTCGCTTGGCATCGAGAGGCAGTCCGAGGGGCCCAACGATTCCTCTAGGCCCGCGAACAGCGCGGAGTTGACCCACGGCACGTCGACCGGGGCCAGCTGTACGGTCTCCTCATCCACCAACGGGTCCTCGAACGCCTCAATCATCGCCTCTATGGGACCTGAGTGCGGTTCGGCGTCCAGCACCCACTCGACTTGGATGGAAGGGTCGATGACCGCTCCGTAGAGCTCGATGTCATCCGGATCTGCCACAGCGATTCTAATTGGCTCACGGCCGGCCTCGGCCAGCGCCATGGCGACCCGGGCGATGCAAGCCTCACCATCCACCTCGACGAGAGCCTTGTCGCGACCCATGCGCGACGAGCGACCTCCGGCCAGAAGCAGTGCCCGCATGCCATCACCGCAGCTCGTCGAGCCGCCGCATAGCGTGCTGGATTTCATCCATCAGGTCGAGGGCGCGGTTGAGCAAGACGACCCTATCCTTCCTCGACCTCTTGGTCTCCATCCACCTCATTAGCTGCCTGATGTCGTGCGAATCGCGTTGTATCGTCCACTCGAGCACCTGCTCGGCGACGGGGTTGTCAGAGGGCAGCAGCCGACCGACCATGGCGCGCGGCGCGCGTTCCCACCCATCAGTCCTGCGCTTGACCATCCCGCAGTCGCTGCATTACTCGACCTAGCAGGGAATCGCCATCCGGTATCTCAATCGACGCCAGGCGGTCCAGCAACTCCTCGCTTGCAGTGTGACCACGCACCGATCCCGCGTAACTAACTAGGAGAGCCATGTGAGCGTCCACCGTTCGGCCTCCGCTCCACTCGAGCAGCATCTCCTCGCTTGGCATGGGCCGCCCAGCTCGCAGCATCTCCTCGATACTCAGCAACAGGGCCTCGGCCGGCTCACTGCCCCTAGTGCAGCCTGCCAGTACCGCCCACGGGTTGATCCCCAAAGCGGCATGGTCAAGATTGGCTAGCAGCAGGGCTGCCAAAGCCACGTCCTCACGCCCGTGCCGCTCCCACAGTCGCTGTACGAGGCGCAGCAGCCTGCGTTGGTCACCCCCAGCTCCCGTTAGCAGCCACGAGGCGATGAGGCGCAACATCTCATCGGGGGTGCCGAGATGGAATGAGTAGCCAGCCGACTCACCCAATCTATCCGTGCTTGACTTCATGATCAGTGCCGGAACGCCAATCGGATAGGCCTCACGAACCACCCGCGAAAGCCGCCTGTCGGAACGATGAACCCTCGACGGCTGACGAGCGAGGAAGCCGTCGAGAACGTCTTCATGAGCCATTTTAACCTCAGATCTGGAAGCCGAGACGGTCGAAGATGCCACCAATTCGGTCCATGGTGTCGTCCAATCGCATGCGGAAGTCCTGCAGCACGTTGCGGTGGATGGTCTGCTCGAGTTGACGGTCAAGGCTCCTAGTTATCGAGCGGTGATCGGCATCGCTGATGGAGAAGGCGCGGCGCAGGTACGCCACCAAGGTGAGTTCGTCGTCAGAGCGGTCGGTGTGGATCAAAACCGCCTCTAGGACCTGCCCGTAGACCAGTATCATCTCGAGGTCACTGATTTCCCTACCCCGACCAGGCCCCCTGTTCTCGACCACTGCGTCATAGACCTGTCTAGGCTCGTCCTCGTCCAGCTTGAGCGCATGTGCCAACTTGACCAGCAACCGCTTCTCGCCGTTCGAGAGCTGACCGTCCCGCAGCGCTATCCTAGTCGCTCCGTGGAACACCGCCAGACAGTCGCTCAGTCGCGTCTCCACGGGTCACGATTGGAGGCGACTCCCTTAATGGCTCGCGCAACCCATTCATCTGATAATCACCCAATCCACCGATAGGAGCGTTCATGAAGGGCTCGTAGGTCGCACAGATTGCAGGTACTCTGCCACACTCGCGGGCGCACCGCGCCCATCCACCGAACCGCCGACTGGCGAAAACCGGGAGCGAGGCCCCGAAAGTGGGGCCGAGAGCCTAAGGAGAAATGAAAATGACAAAAGAAGGAAAATACGTGATACACGCGACCATCCGCACTGACGGAACGGTTGCGCGCAAGGACGTCGTGGGGGCCATCTTCGGACAGACCGAAGGCCTCCTCGGCGAGGAGCTACAACTCAGGAAGTTGCAGCGGACCGGGCGCATAGGACATGTCGACGTTATCCTTCACCAGAACAAGGGCAAGGTGAATGGGGAGATACAACTCTCCTCATCCATTGACCAAGTCAGCACCGCCGTGATTGGCGCCGCACTCGAGACCATCGATAGGATTGGTCCGTGCAAGGCGGTAATCAAGGTCAAGAAGATCGAGAACATTACCTCGGTCAAGAAGGACACGGTAATCGACAGAGCCAAGGAGCTACTACTCGATATCGTGAACTCCGGTGCCGACGAGTCGAAGAACATCCTCGACGAGGTCCGTTCAGTCCTAAATCTGGGGAAGGAAGCCGACTACAAGGGAATGACAGCTGGTCCGAACGTGACCAAGTCCGAGGCGATAATCATCGTCGAGGGCCGCAACGACGTTCGCAACCTGCTGAAGTACGACATCAAGAACGCCATAGCCACGATGGGTTCAGGCATAATGCCAGAACTAGTCGAGCTCGCCGCGTCAAAGAAGACGGTGACCGCGTTCCTCGATGGCGACCGCGGCGGCAAGCTGCTACTCATGGAGCTGGAAGGCGAAATGGGTAAGTCACTGACGCACGTCGCGTTCGCGCCCACCAGTCGAGAGGTCGAGCACCTTGAGATGAAAGTCGTGACCAAGGCGCTGTCTCAGAAGGAGACAGCCGGCAAGGTAGTCGCCCGCATCAAGACCGAGATTAACAAGGACGACGACCGCGCGGTCGGACGAGGCCAAGAGGCTCTCACCGCTCCCGATGAGGTCAAGGCCTGGGCAGAGATGCTCGATGGACTACCTCAGAACCAAGCAGTGATTGTCCAAGAGGATGGCTCGGGATCGGATCCGATAGGGGCAGGCAAGCTCAAGGAAACTCTTGCTGACTCAACCGGTGCCCAAGGACTAGTATTCGGCGGCAAAGTGACCGCTCGCATCTTCGACCTCGCCTCCGGCGCAGGC
>BPDA01000048.1 GCA_019654055.1 Methanobacteriota archaeon
ACCGCAGCATCCGTCATTCCCTCCACGAACGCCCACCTCGCGTTCTCGATGAGCTCGAGCCCAAGCGTATTACCTTGAGCAAGCAACTCCCCTCCTATCCGCATGGCTGCGGGAAACGACTCGGATACGATGCCAGAATGCTCCTCTAAGCCCCCGGGCACAACTAGCTTGCTCTGGTAGATCTCTTGAGACACTGCCAACATGGCGATGCCGAAGGCCCCTCCGACTTCCCTGCTCGCATCGTTCGTCGCACTCCCCACTCCTGCCTTGTCTTGTGGTATGGAATCCATCACCATGGTCGTTGACGGGGCCATCGTGAGCCCCATACCCATTCCAATTAGCAAGAATATCAGAGCCAGAACGACGTAGTCCGTACCGACCTCCACAGTCGTGAATATCAGCATCGCCGCGCCGACCAAGGTGAGCCCGGCGGCGACCACGTTGTTGCTGCCGAACTTCTCGCAGAGGCGGTCACTGTTGGCAGCCATAGGCATCAGTCCAAGCGGCAGCGGCAGGAAGCGCAGGGCCGCCTCGAATGCAGTGTGTCCGCGGACCAGTTGGAAGTGAAGCATCTGGGTGAACATGAACGAGAACATCACGAAGAAGGCTAGGCTGATGGCGACGAGGCCGAGGGCGAACCCCCTGTCCCGGAAGAACTCGATAGGAGCATTGGATGCTCGACCCGCCTCTCCCAGCGCACGAAAAGGAAGGTGAGGATGACTCCCAGTGCCCCGAATCCAAGCACCTCATCACTAGTCCAACCCAAGCTCGGCCCCTCGATGATTGCATACAGTATGAGCCCAAGGCACCGACCGATAGCCTGCGCCGACCGGATCCATCGGGGCCTCCTTCTCATCACGGGAGTTCGGCACCAACGCTATGCACATGGCCATTGCGAGGGCGATGATTGGGGGGTTATCCAGAACACCCCCCTCCAGTCATAACTCTCGACAACCCACCCCCCACGAGCAGGCCGATGGGTGCGCCTATCCCGGCCATCCCCACCCAGACACCGACCGCCTTCGCCCTCTCTTCAGGTGGGAATACGACGACGATGATTGAAGGGTGGCCGGCATCACTAGAGCAGCGCCTAGTCCCATCACGGCCCTCGCCCCGATGACGTGGTCTGAGGTCGTGGCATACAGGGCTGTGAGCGCTGAAACGAGTCCGACCACAGCGAGCCCGTCAACAGAGCCGGTTTGCGCCCGAAGCGGTCGCCGAAGGCACCCATAACCAACAAGGTCCCACCGAACACCACCACATAGGCGTCCATAATCCACTGGAGCTCTGTGTTGTCTGCCCCCAGATCCTTTGAGAGCTCGGGCAGAGCCACGTTGACGGTGACGTTGTTCAGAAGCGTGATCACTAGGCTCAGACTCATCACGGCGAGGATTTTCCATCTCCTCTCGTACACCTTCTGCGCGTCCACGGCCCAGCCAAGCGCAGATGACTCATCAATGCACAGGCCGTGAGTAGGGTTGATGACGGACGGTGATGAGCAGCGCCCGTGAGCCTCCCCCCATCCTCGATGAACATGATGGGTTTCTCCGTCTGCTGCTTGTGCTGCGACGAGCCGGACGTCGCCGGCTCGGAGCGCTGCCGCTCGTGCATCGCCTCGCATTCTAGGACGAGAGAGAGGCTGTCCACCCAAGCGACATCGAAGGCAGACAGATTGGCGAGGGAGTTTGTGACCATGCTCTCCAATCCGGCAGCCCACACCGAGGACCCGACTCATGGCGAGATGATGATTCACTACTCCTCGCTCATCGACGCGCACCAAGGACAGGCTCCGGCCAAGACCATCGAGGAGATGGTTGCGGTCTTCGAGCGGCAGAGGAACAAGAGGCAGAGGTCACTGATTCGCGACGTGGCTAATCAGAATGAGTGGAACGACGTCGAGCTCGACGCAGAGCAGAGGGAGGAGATGCTGGCCAAGATCACCGGTGAGAGGCCCAAGCACATACCATCGTGGGAGGAACTCCTCTCCGAGGTTGAGGAACTTCTGGAAGGGGATGAGGGATGAGCGGCGAGAGGGACCCTAGGGCGCACTGGCTCGATGACGACCCGTTCGACAAGAGAACTACTCCGGGTAGCCACACCGCGGCCCGGGATGACGGCAACTGGCGCCAGCCGCACATCAGGGTGGTTCACGCTACCGGCCCTGGCGCTCCCTTCGCGCGAATTTTCGGAGTTGAGGAGCAGGCTAGACCAATCCCGGTCCACACCGGTTCCATCTGGCACTTCTCCAAGACCGAGATCGATCATCTCACTCAAGCAATCTTAGCCTTCACCATAGCACTGGCTTTCATGTCTGTAGGCGGCATATTCGGTGCTTTGGGAGGCCCAGCCGCCTTCATCATGGGGGGAATTTTCTGGGCAATACCCATAGCACCAGCATTCATCGTCCACGAAGTAGCACACAAGATTGTAGCCCGTAACTATGGCTGTTGGGCTGAGTTTCGAGCATCCCCCTCCGGCCTTCGGTTCGGGGTTATCTTTGCCGCAATACTCGGAATTGTCTTCATGGCCCCAGGGGCAGTGATGGTGGCTGGTAACACGACACGTTCGCAGTTTGGGAAAATTGCACTTGCAGGGCCAGTCAGCAATATTTTGTTATGGGCTCTAGGTTTGGCAATGATCGCTTTGGGTTTGGAAACCACAGAATTCACCTTTATGATTAATGGGAATGAAAGGGGATTACTTTACCTCTGGTGTTGGGGCAATGTGGGTCTTGGCGCTTTCAACATGCTTCCATTCGGACCTTTGGATGGTAGGAAGATTAAGACTTGGTCAAACAGCATTTATTGGTTTTGGGCGCTTATCTTTGTGGGCCTAATTTGGTTCAACTTCAATCTCCTTCCCATTCTCTTGAGTTAGATCGCATCATCGAAAGCATCGGGAATTAAGATGGCCGAAAATTACGAGGAGCCTACCTTTGAAATCCTCAAGAAGTTTCGAAGATTTGAGGTTCGTAGGTACTCGGATTCGATACAGGCCAGAGTCCACACACCTGGTGACGGCTGGTCGAACACTTCGAGCGGCTTCAGACGCATAGCGGGATACATCTTTGGAAGTAACGACAGGAAACAGAGTATCGCAATGACAGCTCCCGTTCACATGTGGAAGGACGATGAAGGATCGATGATGGCATTCACCATGCCATCCGAGCATGGATTAGATGACCTTCCTGAGCCAGAGGACCCCGGCGTCGAGCTACTATCCATTGAGGGCGCTATTTTCGCTTCGATGAAATTCTCAGGATTTTCAGGACATTCGAAGCGCGATAGGCTGATTGCCAAGTTACAGATGCTGGTTGAGAAAGAAGGGCTGGTGGCAGCAGGTGAGCCGATACTGGCTGTCTACGACAATCCCACCTCTACCTTGCCTTTCATGCGTAGGAACGAGATACTCCTGCCTTTAGATTGGGCTTGAACCGACTCTCCCCTCAGTAGTAGATTGCATCCTCTGAGCCGTCGCCTTCATCCAATGCCTCTTCCTCCTCGGGGGAGAACTGTAGGAACCTCAGGAGCGCGGAGCCCGTCAGCGAGTCTAGGAAGCCGCTGAGGAGGACCTTCGATAGGACCTCGTCCCTCGGACCCTCAGCAGCCATCCCCTTGAGCTTCCGCAACTGGTACGCCACTGAGGGCTGGCTCACTCCGATCTCATCGGCTATCTCGCGTTGACTGTAGCCCAGTGCGCGCATTTTGGCTATGGTTGCGAGTTTGCTTGCCTCCACGACCCGAGAAATTACGCATAATTATTCAATCTACCTATCATTGATAGGAACAAACCCTCAGTTATTCGGTTACTCTAGTGCGTTGAGCACTGGCCTCTCATCGCAGTGGAAGAAGGTCATCAGGGCCCACCAAGTGATCATGTCTAGGCTGTTGGCGAGGTTGGCGACCCCGCTGTTCTCCTCACCGTAGTCCTTGCCGGTGGTATCCATCCAGTCCTCCATCTCCTCGAGGGTGTCGCAGACTTGGTGGTAGCACCAGTAGCCGTCCACGAGGCCTCCGAAGCCAACAGTCACCGTGCCTAGGTTGTTCTGGAAGCTGGCATGGTCGCTCCGCGCGGTGGTGTCCTCGTAGATGATGACCTCAGGTCTGTCCATGTCCAGCCAGACATCCGTCTTCCAGGTGTCTTCGCTGTAGTTGGTCCCTATCAGCGTCCCTATCTGCTCCTCCAGACCGAGAGCGTCTGAACCTATCCAGTTGGACAGACCGACCATTCCCGGCTGATTGAACTGGTCGTGGTCGGGCCCCGGTCCGATGTACACCCGCATCGGCCACACCTCGGTGTCTTTCGGGTATCCGTCCTCGTCAATCTGCGGGTCGGGGTCTCCGTGTGGGGCTCCGCCTCCGCCGGGCCAGTTCACACCACCCATGTCGAGATTTATGTAATTGGTAACGGTCACATCCGGATTGTCCTCTTTGACGTAGTACTCGGTCCAGTAGTCCGAGCCTCGCAATCCACCTTCCTCGCCCGACCACAGACAGAACACCATCGTGCGGCGCGACTCGAATTCAGCCAGCACCTTTGCCGTTTCAAGCACCATCGAAGTCCCGGCGGTGTTGTCATAAGCGCCTACTCGTGTTCCATACGAACGCGATCCGGTCGTGTGCGGGTCTAAGATGACCGCGTTGGCCGGTGGTGCGATATCGAAGTGGGCGCCGAAGACCAACCAATCGTTAGGTGTCTCCGAGCCCCACTTGTAGGCGCAGATGTTGTACGCCTCGGGGTTCTGAGCCTGGAAGATGTCTGTGAACTCGTAGCGATGCTGAATCACCTCGAGACCCATAGCGGACAGCTCTGAGATCAGGTACTGGGCGGCATCCTCGTATGCAGGGTTTCCTTGGCCTGCCCATCGGTCCCAGTAACCTGCTCGACCGTCGACGTCGAGGGCGAGACTCGGGTCGGTGATTTCGTGGAGCCGCTCGTACACTACCCTGCCATGCAGAAGACCTGCGGAGTGCGCCCCACCTTGTTCGATTGAAACGGTCTGCTGTCGAATGGAGTTGACAACCTTCACTGATACCCTGCCACCCAGTTCGCTGCTGTGGTTGACCGTGTCTAGCGTGGAGTTCTCTGAGTGCGCTACGCGCTCGATGCCGTCACCATCCTTGCCGGAGTCCCCACCACGCATGAGCCAGCTGTTCCACGACTCATCGACATCTCGCACCGGCCAGGAATCTCGCCCCTTCTCGCCAACCAACAGCATCACGCTATCGGTCCTAGGCGGGCGAGCATCTCCAGAGTCACACTCGAACCAGACGAGAGGTCCACGACAGTGGAGTTTTGCACGTAACCGGTCGCCGAGTCGATGACGAGGTATGGGACGAATACCGACATGGAGGCCTTGGCGCTGAGCTCGACCTGCTGGAACACGCCCGCCTCGAAGACCTCCGGCGAGACGGTCAGGCTGGAGGCATTAGCCTCACCCTCCTCCTCCGTGAACAGGCAGCCACCGAGCAGGGCTGATATCATCACTGTGACCAGCAGCAGGGCGATACCGCTTCGTGAGCGCACGCCCATGCGACCGACGGCTTCGTGTTCAATGCCTCGGTCAGACAGTCGGAGGCTGCTGTATCTGCGTTCCTTCCTTGGGATCCTTCAGCACGATGGCCAGAATGCCTCCGAGAAGCAAGGAGCAGACCCCACAGCCGGAGAGCCCAACTCCTCCCCGAATCCCCATAATTCCGCCAACAGCTTCTCCTCCTTCCTCTTTCAGGATCTCCCAAACATCAACGATTTCGTAATCTGCACTCGCCTCAATACTATATTCTCCCTTCGAATACTCCCATGAGTGGATTGAAGCCATGTGATACCATCCGGGTGGATCGTCTTCCCATCCCCGTGGTTTTTCTCCATCATCTTCACAATCGCCCTTCAAATGATTTTCTCCAGTTGCATTTGTCATAGTAATAGTAAATTCATCACACCTAACATTGTCACGAACCATTACAATCTTATCCTCTCCACCAGGGTAATTATAACTCGAATTTCCTGTGGTTCCACTAAATTCACTCTTTTCTTCGGGGTCCCAATCTCCTGCGTCACCTAGGGAGTCTCGACCCCCTCCGGCCATTACCATCCCGATTACTAGGAATACTACTCCCAGCCCTAGGAATACCTTTCCTGCTATGTGCATGGCTTTCGCTAGGGGAAAGACGGCCTTCAGTATTGTGCTGTTTCACCGGTTAAACACGGAAAGACAAGTCAGCGAACCATCAGCCTGTCTGATGGCGTCCATGTCGACACTGGTAATTGA
>BPDA01000049.1 GCA_019654055.1 Methanobacteriota archaeon
TCGACTTCGACCCCAGTTGGCTCATCGATTCCATTCTAGAGTGATATTCGGGCCGGTGACCGCGGCGTTCTTGAAGCGCGACCTACACGTCGCCACGAGATGTCGGACGAGGACCAGCCACTAGCACTCGTGGTGGTCGGCCACGCCACCACTGAGGGCAGGATACGCAGTATCATGAAACACCAGGGCTGGCGCACCGAGATCTGCGGCGACGGCGACAAGGCGGTCGACGAGTACGTCAGACTGCAGCCTGACCTAGTGCTCCTAGCACTCGACCTTCCGTCAATGGACGGGCATATCGCAGCACTGGAGATGCGTGAGACCGACTACAGTGCCAGAATAGCCATCATCAGCTCGAGGTCAGGCGCCTCGAAGGCCCGTGATGCAGCATACTCGGCGGGTGCTGTGGGTGTACTCGTCACCCCCCTCACTCAGTCGGTCTTCGACGAGCAGTGGGACGCGATGTTGGGAGAGATTCCGCCTGCTCCCGGACTCGCTGACCTCGACAAGCTCTACCCAGAGGTTGAGGACGAGGAACCAGTCTTGCCCATGCCACCCCTGATGCCGCCGATGCCAGAATCGGTGGAGATACCATCTGAGGATACTCCGGAGACGGACCCTGAGCCAGAGGATCAACCGAAGAAGAAGCGCAAGTGGTTGAGGAGGATACTGCTTCTGTTAGTGGTATCCGGGGCCGGGGCCGCTGGGGCGCACTACGCTGGTTTTATCGATTTAACTGAGTATCTGACTTTGTTGGAAGAGTATCTCCCTTAGATCAGCCTACGAGGACTGTAAGCTCACCTACCACTCAAAGCAGACCAAGTCGCCTCGGCATAAGCCCTCGCGGCTGCGGCAGGGTCATCTGTTCCATGGATTCCAGAACCGACGATCACCGCATCAGAACCGGCCTTGATGGCGTCCGAGGGGTGGCCGTACCTCTGTCCGAGGGCACCCTCCTCTGCCGACAGGTTGACCCCGGGCGTCCAGATCATCTTGCCCTCACCGACCTTCTCACGAAGGGACGAGACCTCGTCGGGCGAGCTGCCGTTCCCGATGTAGCCGAGCACGTGCGGTGAAGCCGCCCCGGTCGCGATGGTCTCGTCGGTGTAGCCGCCGGTCAGCAGGTTCCCCCGGCTCGACATCTGAGCCAGTAGGAAGACCCCACCTATCCGCTGGACCTCATCCCATCCAGCGGCAATCCCGTCGACGATGTCGGGCCCGGAGACCCTGTGCGCGGTTACTATATCGGCCCAGGAGCGGATGTCATAGACTCCTCCCATCTGAGTCTGCGATACCTTTCCTATATCGGCAAACTTCCTGTCTTCGAAGAGCATCAAATCGTGTGATTGGGCAGCCTTCACTACCTCCTGCCAGGAATCCACAGAGAAGTCCTCGACCATGTCAACATGTGTCTTGAGAGCAGCGATGTGAGGCCCGACCTGATCGATTAGCCGAACCAACTCTCCGGTAGTCGACAAATCAGCGGCCAGAACCACCAATGTCTCCTTCTCGGCAGCTGTCTCCATGAAGCGATGTGAGAGGGGGTGAGCGCAACTTCGCCATCTCGCGCCCCACGCCTCATCGGCTTGCATCGAACACACTCGCCGCCGACCCTCTCTCAAGGCTTTCCCTTTCTTCCACAAGAAACAGGCCTACGGCCTGTGCCGCTTTGTTCATGGACGGGCGACAGCCGATACCGTACATGAGCGGAAGCGTTGCCGTTCACTCGATTGAGGTCACCACCCGAGACCTAGAGGGGCTGCCCGACGCCAGAGGCGACAGCGTGCGCAGCATGCTATCCGCGGATTTCGGTCTGGATGTGGGCGCTGTCCGCGTTTCATTGGGCTACCTAGTCAAGGCGGAGATGAATCAGGAAGAGGCCGCAAGGTCGGTCTACGACCTGTTCGCCGACCCTGTCATCGAGCACGGCTCTAGTCAGGGACGACTTCTAGATGCCTCCGAGGTGTTCCCGAGCCCCCCGGAGGTCGCTATACAGGTCGGCTTCAAACCGGGTGTCACTGACAACGCCGGCCAAGCCGGACTCGATGGTCTGACCACCCTTTTCCCTCATCTGGAAGGCCGGGCACAGGTCGCGACCACACAGACGTATATGTTCTGGGACCTTCCTGAGGGCACCGACCCGTCAGACCTCGCATCGGCACTACACAACCCAATGATCGAGCGCTGTGCGATTGCTGGAGAGGATGACTGCGGCGCTGCCCGTTGGCCTTCCTTGGAATTCCCCGACAGGCCACCGGCCGTCTTCGCAGAACCCGCCGTGGTCGACCTCGAGGTCAGTGACGAGGAGCTGGAGGAGATCAGCGAGACCGGCCTGCTAGCCCTGAACCTGAACGAGATGCACGCCATCCAGGCCCACTATCGAGATTCGGGGGTTAGGGAGGCGAGGGAGAGTCTAGGCCTGCCCGCAGCCGCCCCCACTGACGCCGAGCTCGAGTGCCTCGCACAGACTTGGTCGGAGCACTGCTCGCACAAGATATTCGCAGCCAGGATTAATCACAAGGACAACGAGACCGGCGAGTCCTCGACCATCGACTCCCTGTTCAAGACCCACATTATGAGCCCGACGCTTGATATCCAGAAGCAGGTCGATTGGCTTCTGAGCGTTTTCCATGACAACTCGGGTGTCATCGCGTGGAATGACGACTGGAGCCTTTGCATGAAGGCAGAGACCCACAACTCCCCCAGCGCGTTGGATCCCTTCGGTGGGGCGATAACCGGCATAGTGGGCGTCAATCGAGACATCCTCGGAACCGGCCTCGGCGCCCGCCCGATAGCCAACACCGACGTCTTCTGCTTCGGCCCCCCCGACTACGCAGGTGACCTACCCGCCGGCCTCTTCCACCCCTCGCGGGTGTTCAGAGGGGTCCACGCCGGCGTGCGAGCTGGTGGGAACGAATCAGGAATACCTACTGTCAACGGCGCCATGGTGTTCGACGAGCGCTACATCGGCAAGCCGCTGGTCTACTGCGGCACCGTGGGCATCATGCCCCGCCGCCTCGCCGATGGCAGAGAGAGTCACGACAAGACTCCCGAGCCGGGTGACGTGATCTACATGGTCGGGGGAAAGGTCGGCAGCGACGGCATCCACGGAGCCACCTTCTCGAGTCTCGAACTCACTGAGGAGAGCCCCTCTTCTGCAGTTCAGATAGGTGACCCGATAACCCAGAAGAAGATGATTGATATGATCATCGAGGCTAGGGACGAGGGCCTGATTCAAGTCATCACGGACAATGGTGCTGGAGGCCTATCAAGCAGCGTCGGCGAGATGGCCGAGCTCACTAACGGAGCCGAGATAGATCTCTCGGTCGTGCCGTTGAAGCAGCCCGGCCTGTCCCCTTGGGAGATTCTCGTATCGGAGTCTCAGGAGCGTATGACAGTGGGCGTCAGACCGAAGGACTGCGAGGCGTTCGAGGCCCTTGCCGAACTACACGAGGTCGAGGCCACCGTGATTGGGAGCTTCTCCGATTCCGGAGCTTTCGTGGTTCGCTTCGACAACACCCCAGTGGCCCACATCCCGATCTCCTTCTTGCACGACGGCTGTCCGCAACTCCAACTGGAGTCCGAGTGGACACCACCCGAGAACGAGCCATTCTCTTCTCCGAATACCGATGCCGCAGGGATGGGCGATGTCCTGCGTCGCCTAATGGCTAGGCCGAATGTTGCCAGCAAGGAGGCATGGGTCCGCTCGTACGACCACGAAGTCATCGCACAGTCGGTGATCAAGCCGTTTTGCGGCGTCGACCACGATGCACCCGGAGACGCGGCCGTCATCGCACCGTTGCACGCAGGAACCCAGGGCGCGGTTATATCGAACGGCATCGCCCCTCGTTACTCAGACATCGACGCCTACTCCATGGCCGCTGCCTGCGTTGACGAGGCCCTGCGTAACGCGGTCTGTGTCGGCGTAGACTTGGACATGATAGCGGGCCTGGACAACTTCTGCTGGCCTGACCCGGTCGAGTCGAAGAAGACGCCCGACGGGCGCTACAAGCTCGCACAGCTCGTCCGCGCCAATCGAGCAATCGACGAGGTGTGTAGAGCTTACAGGCTGCCTTGCATCAGCGGCAAGGACTCGATGAAGAACGACGTGACTATGCATGGCGAGAAGATCAGCGTTCCACCCACCATCCTGTTCAGCCTGATTGGCAACCACAAGGATGTCCGCATGGCGGTCTCGAGCGACTTCAAGCACCCCGGTGACCACATCTACCTCCTCGGCGAGACACATCAGGAACTCGGTGCCAGCGAACTCGCCTACATGTTCCGAGACGAGTGCTCGGGGGGAATCGGCGGCGAGGTGCCGCGCATCAACCCCGAGCGCAACCTCACGATGTACAGGGCCCTGACTTCTGCGATGTCTGAAGGCCTGGTCAGCAGCGCCCACGACTGCAGCGACGGAGGTCTTGCCGTCGCCCTTGCCGAGTGCTGCTTCGGCTCCGGCACCGGTGCGAGCGTTGACATCTCCCCCCTCGAGAGCGATTGCAACCACCTCGACGAGTGGGGCGCGTTGTTCGGGGAGAGCATGGGCAGGATTCTCGTCAGCGTGGCCCCCGAGCACTCAAACTCCTTCGTAGCGGCGATGGAAGGCAACTCATGCTGCAGGATGGGATCGGTGGAAGACAACGACAAAATCATGGTGAACTATGGTGAAAACGAGGTATTGCAAGCCTCCATAGGGGAACTAAAGAAGGCTTGGCAGGGATCTCTCGGGGGTGATGCGTGAATGTCTAAACCCAAGGTAGCCGTGATTTCCGGCTTTGGAATAAACTGCGAACTTGAGACGATGGCTGCCTTCGAGATGGCTGGGGCCTCGGCCGACAGAGTCCACGTCAACAGGCTGGTCAACGGGGAATCTAATCTGGAGGACTACCAGATTATGGCCGTCCCCGGCGGCTTCTCGTTCGGTGATCACCTAGGCAGCGGCCGCCTGATGGGCAACCGCCTCCGCTTTGGCCTGAGAGAGCAAGTCACGGAGTTCGTGAAGGCTGGCAAACTTGTGATTGGTATCTGCAACGGCTTCCAGGTCCTCGTCAAGATGGGCCTCCTCCCGGGCGACGCCGAGGTTAGCCTAACCCAGACCGCCTCCTTGGCCCTAAATGACAGTGGCCACTACGAGAACAGGTGGGCGACGCTGGAGTTCGACCCCGACAGCCCCTGCATCTGGACCAGGGGTATCTCCCGCATGCGCGTCCCCGTGCGTCACGGGGAGGGAAAGTTCGTGACAGACGACCGCACCCTACTCGATCGGTGGGCCGAAACCGGTCAACTGGTAGCCCGCTATGTCGATCCATCCACTGAGTACCCGGGTGCCAGCGACGAGGTCCTACCATACCCGGTCTCGCCTAACCAGAGCTGGAGAAACATCGCCGGTGTTTGCGACCCCTCCGGCCTTGTGTTTGGCCTCATGCCCCATCCAGAGGCCAACCACTCGACTTGGTTAGGAGCAACATGGACGAGAGAGGACACTGAGCATGGCGAGGGTGAGGGTATGGCAATTTTCCACAATGCAGTCGAATACGCTGCTTCTAGAATGTAGGATAATCCCTTATCCACAGGCCCCAACGCAATTTTGTGTCAACCTACGACAAGGGATCCAAACCCTCTGGAACCGGTGAATATCGCCAGGTCCCCAAAGATAGAGAAATCGACTCCGGTTTGTTCACGGCCGCCTGCATCGTGATGACCTTAGGATTCCCTTGGGTTGCCTTCGCACTCGCTATCTGGGGTGTCCCAGGAATGTGGGAGACGACCTTACTCGACGGAAATCACACACCTATAGCGGGCGCTCCTTCGGTCAATTGGGGGATGGGGTTCCTTGCCATCTTGCTGACAGGATTCGCCCTCTACCCATGGTGCTACTCGACCCTTTTCTTCACATGGGCTATCCGGGGCAAGCCGAACGAGGCGAGGGCGGCCGAGCAGATTGGCGGCATACACCTGACCCACTTAGGCTTAATCTTCTTCTGGT
>BPDA01000050.1 GCA_019654055.1 Methanobacteriota archaeon
GGCGGTGTCCAATTCAGCACCTCAATGCTGGTCTTCCAACCATTTCTCCGCATCCATGGCTGCTTGGCATCCCATGCCGGCGGCGGTTATGGCCTGCCTGTAGCGCTTGTCCACGACGTCTCCCGCGGCGAACACGCCCGGAACACTCGTCATGGTGTGCTCGGAGTGCAGGATGTAGCCCGAGTCGTCCATCTCGACCTCGCCATCCAGGAAACCCGTCATGGGCTTGTGACCTATCGCGATGAATGCCCCTGTACAGGCAATCTTGTCCTCGCTCCCATCGCGCGGGTCCTCTAGGACCGCCCCGCTGAGTCCATTCTCGTCGGAGAGCCACCTCTTCACGCTCCTATGCGTCCTAATCTCGATCTTCGGATGGCTCGCCGCCCTCTCGTACATCACCTTCGAGGCCCTGAATCCCTCGCGCCTGTGGATGATGGTGACCTTGCTGGCGAACCTAGTGAGGAAGGTCGCCTCCTCCATCGCCGAGTCGCCTCCTCCGACCACGATGACCTCATCGTCGCGGAAGAAGGCGCCGTCGCACGTCGCGCAGGTCGATATGCCCCTGCCTTTCTGGGCCTCCTCACCCTCTGCACCGAGCCAGATTGCCTCTGCACCAGTGCAGATGATTACGGCCTCGGCGCGGTATTCATCCCCCTCGACCCAAACGCCGAAGGGGCGCTCGGAGAAGTCGACCCTCTCCACGTTCTTGTCTTGAACCTCGAGCCCGAAACGCTCGGCCTGCTCGCGCATGTGGACCATCATCTCCGGCCCGTCGATTCCTGTGGGGTATCCGGGAAAGTTCTCTACGTCCGAGGTTAGCATCAGTTGGCCGCCTGACATGTAACCCGCGAACATCAGCGGCTCGAGAAGCGCGCGCGCGGCGTAGAGCCCGGCAGTGTATCCAGCTGGGCCGGAACCAATGATGATTACATTGCGAACTTCACCGCTCACAGGTCACCCAATGCCGGGACGTCCTTCAACCCTGCTCCGAGTACTTCGTCCAAATTCAATGCTCAGGAACGAACTCAACTATTATTGGGCGCCGGGCGTTACTGTTGACCGGCCATTGGGGGCCATTGGGGAACTGGGGATTCATGGGACAAGAAAATCACGTACTCTGGTTCGACGAGGTAGGGCGTAACGATGCGCTAGCAGTGGGTGGTAAGGGAGCATCTCTAGGCGAGATGTACCGCAACCTGCGTGAGAGCGGCGTTGATGTCCCTAACGGGTTCTGCACGACTTCGGATGGATACCGGGAGTTCGTGGGAACCGAGGTAGCCCGGGGGACTTGGGATCAAGTCCCCGAAGTCGAGGGCCTCGCTGACGTGAGGACCCTCGCCATTGCTCAATTATCCCTCTCGGAAGCTCTGAGAGTGTGCATCGAGGGCGCCAACCAGAACGACTCTCTGGCCATGCACGGACGAGCCGAACTTGCTCGCGCACTGGTCCTCGAGACCCCTGTCCCCGAGGCCATATCGGACTCGATCCACCTCGCATATCGACAGCTCTGCGAGCAGTACGGCAAGGGCACCGACGTTGCCGTCCGCTCATCTGCCACCACGGAGGACTCAGAGGACGCCTCCTTCGCAGGCCAGTACGAGTCGTTCCTCAACATCCACGGTGAGAACAGCGTGGTCCTGCACTGGCGCAAGTGCGTGGCCAGCCAGTTCACCGAGCGTGCCATCTGCTACCAGCTCGACAGGGGGATGGACCCCTTGGCAAGTCCGCTGTGTGTCGTCGTGATGAAGATGGTCCGTTCGGACCAGGCCTCATCTGGTGTGATGTTCACCATCGACCCGGACTCGGGTCACGATGGGGTCGTGCACATCGCTGCATCCTATGGCTTGGGTGAGCTAATCGTCCAGGGCACAGTATCGCCGGACACCTACACGGTTTGGAAGGAGGGCCTCCTGAAGGACAAGTTCGCCATCGTGCACAGGCACCTCGGCAGCAAGGACCAGAGGATGGTATACGCGAGTGACGGGGTGAGGGCCACCACTGTCGACGAGGTCCCGTTCTCGGAACGGCGAGACTGGGCCTTGAGTTCAGAGGAGTGCAAGCGCCTGGCGAACATGGCCCTGCGCATTGAGCACCACTACGGGATGCCCATGGACATAGAGTGGGCCAAGGACGGGGAGGACGGCGGCCTGTACATCGTCCAAGCCAGACCGGAGACGGTGCACGGCAAGACCACGCACGGACTGATTCGCTACGAGATGAACCACTCTCTGGTTGACCGACTCAAGCGGGACTCGGTGATTGCCACCGGCCAAGCCGTCGGCAAGAGGATAGGATCCGGGCCAATCAGGACCTATGGCTCGTACAGAGAGGTGCTCGAACGTCGACGCGCCCTACAGAAGAGGCTGGCTGGCGGAGAGAGGCAGGAGGAGATCCCCTGGGATGAACTGGTCTTCGAGAAGGGGGACGTGCTGGTAACCGAGATGACAACTCCCGACTGGGAGCCGATGATGAAGCAAGCCTCCCTCATAGTCACGCGAAAAGGAGGCCGGACTAGCCATGCGGCAATCATAGCGAGGGAGTTCGGCATCCCTGCCATTGTGGGCTGCGCCGATGCACTCAAGCTCGACAACCAGAGAATCGTCACCGGCTCCTGCGCAGAGGGCGATACCGGGTACATCTTCGACGGCGAGCACCCGTTCGAGATAGTCGAGCACAAGGTCGACACATCGACCCCTCTGAAGACCAAGCTCAAGCTCAACGTCGGCTTCCCGACCAAGTCGCTGGTCGACTCGCAGCTCCCCGTCGAGGGCGTCGGCCTTGCTCGCATCGAGTTCGTCCTGTCCGGGGAGATCGGCATTCACCCTCTCGCATTCATCCACTATCGCTCGCTCAAGAAGTACCTGGATACCGGCGAAATCTCCCCTGAGATCGAACCATTCGCGAGGAATCTCTCTGAGGAGCCCGAGGAGAACCTGCGCGAGACGATTGAGGCCATCGAGAGGCGGTGCTGGAACTACGACCACCCTAGGGGACTCTTCATTGACAAACTGAGGGAAGGCGTCGGTCTGATTTGTGCGGCGTTCTACCCACGGCCTGTTCTCGTCCGTCTCTCCGACTTCAAGTCCAACGAGTACAGGGATCTGCTGGGTGGCGGGCTCTTTGAGCCACAGGAAGAGAACCCGATGATTGCATGGCGAGGGGCCTCGCGATACCTCGACCCAATTTTCAAGCCAGCCTTCGAGATGGAGTGCGAGGCCATGGCATCGGTGTTCCATGACTTCGGCCTGAGCAACCTGCAGCTCATGGTCCCGTTCTGCAGATCTCCCGAGGAGGGCGAGGCTGTCAAGGACCTGCTCGAGGAACACGCGATAGGGCCCAGCAACAGCGTCCCACTGTTCGTGATGGTTGAGTTGCCCTCTAACGTCATCGACGCGGACGCATTCATCGACAGGATGCAACTCTCGGGCGGCTCCATAGGGACCAATGACCTAGTTCAGACCGTATACGCGGTCTCTCGGGACGACCTTGAGGGCTACCAGCATCATGTCGATGCCCGTGCGCCAGCAGTCAAGTCGATGATTCGCACGGCCATCGACGCATTCACCTCGAGGGGCCTTGAGATAGGCATCTGCGGTCAGGCTCCCAGCGACCATCCCAGCGAGTTCCCCCCGTTCCTAGTGGATTGCGGGATTACGTCCATCTCAGTGACCCCCGACACCGCCATGGCGGTGCGTCAGACTATCCTTGAGGCCGAGATGATGGTGGCACAAGGAATCGAGATTGAGGACTAGGAAACGCTTCCGTCAGTAATCAACCGACCATCGCCGCGACCGCCCCGACAGCTGCGCGGGCATGTGGTTCCAAACGCGGCCCAATGTGTTCGGGCTCGGCCCCCGGGCCGATTATCCCGAGCCCGACGGGCTTCTTGTGGGTAATCTGCAAATCAATGACGGCCTTGGTGACCGACTGCCCCATTACCAGACCGTGATCGGTCTCGCCCCTCTCGATGATTCCGAGAACCACAGCACCGTCGATATCCTCCTTCTGTAGCATCCTATCGAGAGCCAGAGGTGCTTCCATCGAACCCGGGACCCAAGCCACCTCTGACACATCCCAGTTCTTCGAGTCAGCCTCGTCACGGGCATATTCGAGCATCCTCTCGACCTCATCGCGATGGAATGAGCCGCAGACAATTCCCAATCTCATCCACTCACCTCCATGCTCCGGCTCAGCGTGTCCACGATGGCCTGAGTCTGCGAGTCGACCTCGATGTTCACCTTATCTCCGACGCTCTTCTGACCTATCGTGGTGACTCTGATAGTCTCGGGAATGATGTGCAGGTCGAAACCGGACTCTTCCACTCGGCCCACGGTCAGTGACATCCCGTCGACTGCTACGTATCCCTTCTCGAGGACATAGGAGCGGGCCTCGTCGGGCATAGAGACGCGCAGGTCCATGCCCTCGCCCACCCTGCCCTATCTAGAATCTCAGCCGTGCACATCACGTGCCCTGAGAGCAGATGCCCTCCGAGCTCATCTCCCATTCTGAGCGAACGCTCGACGTTGAGTAAATCCCCTATTACCTTCTCTGCAAGCGTGGTCCGGTCGAGAGTCTCATCGATGGCCTCGAATCCTACCTTTCCGGAATCGATTGCGACCACTGTCATGCAAACTCCGTCTAATGCCACACTTGCACCTATCTCGAGATTACCGTCGAAACCAGTCAGGTCGACAGTGAAGAAGCGACCCCCGCCCCCATCCTCAACGCTGAGAATCGGGGCCGTCCCGGCGACGATTCCGGTGTACATACTAGTCCTCCTCGTAAGGACCGCCTTGCGTGCCGGGCCAAGGTCGAGAATCCTGGAGATGATTTTCCTCGTCCCGTCCAAATCGTCCGAGAGCCCCTCGACCCTGATTACCTCGACGTTGCCGTGACCGTGTTCCTGCATCCCTGCGCGGATTGCGTCGATAGAGTGCTTCTGGTCGTAGCCCAGAGCCACAACGTCCGGCTTCACGACATCGAGAATATCGAAGATTGGGGTCGATGGCGGATTGCCGACGATTGCCTCGTCAACCGGCTTCAGTCCGGCCACCATCCGCCGGCGCAATTCGTGAGTAGTTATTGGCTCATGCTTCTGATTGCGGACCGTGTCGTCGTGAGCGACAACTACCACCAACTCGTCCCCTAGTGACTTGGCCTGCTCGACGTAGTGCAGGTGCCCTGCATGCAGCAGGTCGAATACCCCGACAGCCATGACCCGGACCATGCTC
>BPDA01000051.1 GCA_019654055.1 Methanobacteriota archaeon
TGCTGACAGGATTCGCCCTCTACCCTTGGTGCTACTCGACCCTTTTCTTCACATGGGCTATCCGGGGCAAGCCGAACGAGGCGAGGGCGGCCGAGCAGATTGGCGGCATACACCTGACCCACTTAGGCTTAATCTTCTTCTGGTTGTTGTTTGTAGGCCCCGGAGTCTACGCGTGGTGGTGGGGTATGTTCGGCCTCGGCGCGGAGATAGGTGGATGGATTTGGGCCCTCTTCATTCCGGCACTCATATTGACAGGGATTTCAATACAGGGAGTGTTCTGGGGACTTTTCCTGATTTTCTACGGTACTGAGGGCGCGAGAAACCCCTCAACGAGCGTGGCGGTGACCCAACCCCTGACCGTGGTACAAATCAACTGCGGAGGTGGCCTGTCCTCCGAGATTTGGGACAACAAGGATCTCTCCGGCGAACCAAAGGTCTCCGGTGTTGACCCAAACATCGAGATCAACTGGGGAGGCGGTGGGCCCCCCGGCGTCGGCGTCGACCAGTTCAGCATCCGTTGGTCCGGCTTTCTACTGCCCAGAGAGACCGGCTCGTACACCCTCGGGGACCAGCAACGACGACGGAGTCAGGCTGTGGCTCGACGGCAAACTCCTGATTGATGAGTGGTACGACCAGGTCGGCAAGCATCAGGCAACCGCCGAGCTCGAGGCCGGAGCGATTTACGATTTTAGGATGGAGTACTACGAGAACGGGGGTCAGGCCAAGGCCAAACTGCGCTGGACCAAGCCCGACGGAACCTACGAAATTGTCCCATGTTCCGTGTTCTCGCCGACCAAGCCGGACATGCCTTCGACAGTCGTGTTGCAGGCAGTCAAGTCAGGAGAGGTTTTGACCGACCGACTCAACTGGTGGGAGGACTAGCGTCTCCGACCTGTTCTGGGTTTCGTGGCATGTACCTCTTGACGAGTATGGCATTCACCAGAGCCACAATCGCCGGAGCCACCGCAGCATCTGTCATTCCCTCGACGAACGCCCACCTAGCGTTCTCGATGAGCTCGAGCCCAAGCGCATTACCTTGAGCAAGCAACTCCCCTCCTATCCGCATGGCTGCGGGAAACGACTCGGATACGATGCCAGAATGCTCCTCTAAGCCCCCGGGCACAACTAGCTTGCTCTGGTAGATCTCGTTGAGCACACTGCCAACGATGGCGATGCCGAAGGCCCCTCCGACTTCCCTGCTCGCATCGTTCGTCGCACTCCCCACTCCTGCCTTGTCTTGTGGTATGGAATCCATCACCATGGTCGTTGACGGGGCCATCGTGAGCCCCATACCCATTCCAATTAGTAAGAATATCAGAGCCAGAACGACGTAGTCTGTACCGACCTCCACAGTCGTGAATATCAGCATCGCCGCGCCGACCAAGGTGAGCCCGGCGGCGACCACGTTGTTGCTGCCGAACTTCTCGCAGAGACGGTCACTGTTGGCAGCCATAGGCATCAGTCCAAGCGGCAGCGGCAGGAAGCGCAGGGCCGCCTCGAATGCAGTGTGTCCGCGGACCAGTTGGAAGTGAAGCATCTGGGTGAACATGAACGAGAACATCACGAAGAAGGCTAGGCTGATGGCGACGAGGCCGAGGGCGAACCCCCTGTCCCGGAAGAACTCGATAGGCAGCATTGGATGCTCGACCCGCCTCTCCCAGCGCACGAAAAGGAAGGTGAGGATGACTCCCAGTGCCCCGAATCCAAGCACCTCATCACTAGTCCAACCCAAGCTCGGCCCCTCGATGATTGCATACAGTATCGAGCCCAAGGCACCGACCGATAGCGCTGCGCCGACCGGATCCATCGGGGCCTCCTTCTCATCACGGGAGTTCGGCACCAACGCTATGCACATGGCCATTGCGAGGGCGATGATTGGGGGGGTTTATCCAGAACACCCCCCTCCAGTCATAACTCTCGACAACCCAGCCCCCCACGAGCAGGCCGATGGGTGCGCCTATCCCGGCCATCCCCACCCAGACACCGACCGCCTTTGCCCTCTCTTCAGGTGGGAATACGACGACGATGATTGACAGGGTGGCCGGCATTACTAGAGCAGCGCCTAGTCCCATCACGGCCCTCGCCCCGATGACGTGGTCTGAGGTCGTGGCATACAGGGCTGTGAGCGCTGAAACGAGTCCGACCACAGCGAGCCCCGTCAACAGGGCCGGCTTGCGCCCGAAGCGGTCGCCGAAGGCCCCCATCACCAACAAGGTCCCACCAAACACCACCACATAGGCGTCCATAATCCACTGGAGCTCTGTGTTGTCTGCCCCCAGATCCTTTGAGAGCTCGGGCAGAGCCACGTTGACGGTGACGTTGTTCAGAAGCGTGATCACTAGGCTCAGGCTCATCACGGCGAGGATTTTCCACCTCCTCTCGTACACCTTCTGCGCGTCCACGGCCCAGCCAAGCGCAGATGACTCATCAATGCACAGGCCGTGAGTAGGGTTGATGACGGACGGTGATGAGCAGCGCTCGTGAGCCTGCCCCGATCCTCGATGAACATGATGGGTTTCTCCGTCTGCTGCTTGTGCTGCGACGAGCCGGACGTCGCTGGCTCGGAGCGCTGCCGCTCGTGCATCGCCTCGCATTCTAGGACGAGAGAGAGGCTGTCCACCCAAGCGACATCGAAGGCAGACAGATTGGCGAGGGAGTTTGTGACCATGCTCTCCAATCCGGCAGCCCACACCGAGGACCCGACTCATGGCGAGATGATGATTCACTACTCCTCGCTCATCGACGCGCACCAAGGACAGGCTCCGGCCAAGACCATCGAGGAGATGGTCGCGGTCTTCGAGCGGCAGAGGAACAAGAGGCAGAGGTCACTGATTCGCGACGTGGCTAATCAGAATGAGTGGAACGACGTCGAGCTCGACGCAGAGCAGAGGGAGGAGATGCTGGCCAAGATCACCGGTGAGAGGCCCAAGCACATACCATCGTGGGAGGAACTCCTCTCCGAGGTTGAGGAACTTCTGGAGGGGGATGAGGGATGAGCGGCGAGAGAGACCCCAGGGCGCACTGGCTCGATGACGACCCGTTCGACAAGAGGACTCCTCCAGGAAGCCACAGCGCGGCCCGGGATGACGGCAACTGGCGCCAGCCGCACATCAGGGTGGTTCACGCTACCGGTCCTGGCGCCCCCTTCGTGCGAGTCTTCGGCATCGAAGAGCAGACTAGGCCGATTCCAGTTCACACCGGTTCCATCTGGCACTTCTCCAAGACCGAGATCGAGCACCTGACGCAGGCCACCATAGCCTTCGCAATAGCACTCGGCCTCATGTTCTCGGGTGGGTTAATGGGAGCACTGGCAAACACGAATAGGTTCGTCTTATACTCATTCATAGGACTCCTGACCTTCACCCCAGGCTTCCTAGTACACGAAATCGCTCACAAGGTGCAGGCACGCAAGTACGGCTGCTGGGCCGAGTTCAGAGCATCACCAGGAGGTCTGCGTTTAGGAGTCATTGTGGCTGCAATCATCGGCGTTGTCTTCATGGCTCCAGGCGCGGTGATGGTTGCAGGAAACACGTCGAGGGAACAATTCGGCAAAATCGCCCTAGCCGGACCAGTGAGCAACGTCGCGCTTTGGTGCATAGGCCTTGCATTTGCGGTCACAGTTGGCGGGCCGGACATTGCTTCGAACTCTGACATCTTCATCTTCTACTGGATGATGGCTAATGGGATTCTCGGGGCCCTCAATATGCTGCCCTTCGGTCCTTTAGATGGTAAGAAGATCAGGACCTGGTCGGTCCCGGTGTTTTGGATATGGCTGATTATCTGCCTCAGCATGGTTTGGTTCAACTTCACCCAATTGGACTCCCTTCTGGGGTTAGGTTGAGTGGGCAGTTTAGCGTCATACCCAGGACTCTCAATGGAAGAAGTGGTTGGACGAAAACTTCACTTCTTTCGAGGGGCATTGTTACCGCGACCCTTTCCCGACGGACGACCCGTCTTGCTGGGGCCGTTCCGCGGTCCTGTTGACTTCTTAGCTATACTCTCACCTCCTGTGAACTAAGCCCACTCCAATGAATCGTCCTGCTTCTGAGCCCGGAGATATCTTTCCTGCTGAAGCTCGAACTTCCTATTTCCATAGGCTAGTATTGAGTCGGAATCTATTGGTCCATGCAGAAGCATCTCAAGAAATACTATCTCATTCCCTCGATCTACTGCGCTCTGTTTGATTCTCCATTGATACTTGTGTACCGTAGACTGACTCAAACCGAGCTGTTCAGCTATCTCTGTCTGTGAGAACCCAAGTCCCCGGAGCATCACTAACATTGCTTTCTGACTGTTATTCACATCAAGCAAGAAGAGACATCCCTATATCAACCCACGTGTGATATAATATCGATGTGTATCGATTATATGCAATATAATATTATGATAGTGCATTGAGAACCGGCTTCTCATCGCAGTGGAAAAAGGTCATCAGGGCCCACCAGGTGATCATGTCGAGGCTGTTGGCGAGGTTGGCGACACCGCTGTTCTCCTCACCGTAGTCCTTGCCGGTGGTGTCCATCCATTCCTCCATCTCCTCGAGGGTGTCGCAGACCTGGTGGTAACACCAGTAGCCGTCCACGAGGCCTCCGAAGCCAACAGTCACCGTGCCTAGGTTGTTCTGGAAGCTGGCGTGATCGCTCCTCGCAGTAGTATCCTCATAGATGATGACCTCAGGTCTGTCCATGTCCAGCCAGACATCCGTCTTCCAGGTGTCAGCGCTGTAGTTGGTCCCGATCAGCGTCCCTATCTGCTCCTCCAGACCGAGAGCGTCAGAACCAATCCAGTTGGATAGACCGACCATTCCCGGCTGATTGAACTGGTCGTGGTTGGGCCCCGGTCCGATGTACACCCGCATCGGCCACACCTCGGTGTCCTTCGGGTATCCGTCCTCGTCAATCTGCGGGTCGGGGTCTCCGTGAGGGGCACCGCCTCCGCCGGGCCAGTTCACACCACCCATGTCGAGATTGATGTAATTGGTGACGGTGACATCCGGATTGTCCTCCTTGACGTAGTACTCGGTCCAGTAGTCTGAGCCTCGTAATCCACCTTCCTCGCCCGACCACAGACAGAACACCATCGTGCGGCGCGACTCGAATCCAGCCAACACCTTTGCCGTCTCAAGCACCATCGAAGTCCCGGCGGTGTTGTCGTAAGGCCC
>BPDA01000052.1 GCA_019654055.1 Methanobacteriota archaeon
TCAAGGCGCCGCAGCGCAGGCACTTGTATCGGATCTCGAGTGGGTCCATGGTCGATTCACAGTGGTTGCACTTGGGCAACTCGGTGGGGCTCCAGTTCCTTCGATCGGTGCGATTGCAGCTCCTGCACTTGTGGAGCACGAGACGGTCTGCTTCGTTCGACATCGAGCCGGCGACCTAGCGGGCCTTCTTCAATCTGTCCTATGGCTCAGCGGGCCCTATGGGCCCGTTCGCACACTGCGACGAAGTTCTCGAAAATCCTCGCGCCGTACTCCGAGTCGTTGACTTCGGGGTGAAACTGCAGCCCGAATCGGTCGCCGGCCTTGTTCTCCATACCCTGGACCTCGCAGGACTCACTTTTCCCCGGGTAATCACGAAACCAGGGGGGGCCTGTACGACCTCGTCGTTGTGGCTCTCCCATACTGTCTGCTCGTCCGGCGTCCCCTCGAACATCGCTCCGCCGCCATCGACGAGTGTTATCGTCGCGGCCCCGAACTCGGGCTTGGGCGCCTCGGCTGCCCTGCCTCCGTAAAAAACCGGCCATGAACTGGTGGCCGGCGCAAATCCCGAGGATTGGGACGTCTAGGCTGAGGTAGCCCCCGCAGTTGCCCAGCTCGCCGGTCAGACCCACCCTGGCCGCTCCTCCCGACAGGATGAGCCCGTCGACCTCGCGGAGCTCGTCTAGAGGGGTTTTGTTGGGCAGGATCTGGGTATCGACGCCGAGGTAGCGCAGCATCCTCCACTCGCGGTGCGTCCACTGGCCTCCATTGTCGATGACATCGATGACAAGGGAGGTGTCGTCCATGCCAAACCGCAGTGCGGCCGGATGATGAACAATACCCTGTCAAAGATTGAAAAAGAGGTGCCTTGTCGAAGAGGCCCTGCCCTGATGGTGTAGTGGCCTATCATGCAGCCCTGTCGAGGCTGCGACCCGGGTTCAAATCCCGGTCGGGGCGCCACTCATTCGCTTGTCGCGTTGGGGGAGTTTCTCCGCTAGTCCATACGCCGTAGGATGCAATCCGATCCCACTAGCGGCTGCAATAAATACCGCGTAATTCCATTCATTTGGAAGGAATTCGCCCCAATTGTAGATGCCGAGAAAATACCAAACGGCAAAGAAGGAAAGATGGAAATTGCTTGCCTTCCTTCCGAATTCCTCGTCTCCTTCTCGGAATTTGTACCACGTGGCCACGAAGGTCGCCACGAAAACCAGTGGCAGCAGAGTGCTCATCTGCCAATGGACGTAGCCGGGAAAAGGCAGGTCCCATAGACGGGCTTCTGTGAGGACGTACCAGGCTTCTTGGTGGGTCCATCGTAATGCTTGGAACCCTGACGAATACCACCACCAAGGAGCAATTAATGCGATTACCAGCACGCCAGAGGAGATTTTCAGCCTCAGTTCGTATGCCTCTTTTGGGATTTTTTTGTCCTCCGTGGTGACCTCCTGTTCGGGCTTGGGAGTATACGAGAAAATTCCGTGAATAATGAAAACTGGAATCATGAAAATGAAGCATAGTATTTCCATCCCACTGCTATTATCCACATCCATGAAAATATCCAGATAGTTGCTGTCGAAGACAAACCAGACATAAGCAGCAATAGCAACCCAACCAAAAGGATGGAGTTTGGAGTCCGGCGAGATCTCGAATGGGTCGTAGAAAGCTAGGTCGGGGCCTTCGGGGCTCTCCAGATGCCACTCCTCGGGAGACCAATTAACTCGTGTGATGTCCCAGTCCCGTATCCTTTCGAAGTGTTCCTCCAGCCCGCCCTCAAGCGAGTTCCAGACCCATGGTTCTGTGCCTTCCCCTTCCGTTGGAGCCCCTGCTTTGGATAGGTTTTCCTTCAACACGGAGAGTATGTGCTCTTTGTCCGCGTAGCACAACTTCTGGATCGCCTCGGCCCTAGCCGCCCCATAGCCCATTTGGGCTTCGAACATGATGTCGCGCTCGGCGAATTCCTCCCATATATCGGAAAGCCTCGATCTGTAATGTCCTCCCCACTTCTCACCCTCCACCAAATCCTTCTCGAAATTCAGAAACAGGTTGCGGTCATTGTGAATGAGATGGATAAGGTGGAGGTCTGGATACACCAGATTCTTGCAGTGAAAACAAATTCCATCGTAGGTATCGAACTCGCATACCGCAGCCTCGGGGGTGTCATCGCAGCGTTGGCTCTCGTCCTCACCGGTCCACCAGAGGTCTTCTCCAGAAGGGCGATTAGTTTCCGTTACTGACGGTGGAAGTGGAGGCTTCTGGCCCTTGTGCTTGTAGCAAACTGGGCTGTTGTACATGTGTTTGCGTTTGCAACCATCAAACGCGCACGGACCACCTAAACCCACTGTTTCTCACTCCGTTTGTTCTTCCCACCAGTTGCCCTCTACCTCGGGCTCGGGCTCCGGTTCTGGGTCTGATGGTGATTCGTCCTGATGCCTCCAGCAGTGGTCAGTGGATCTGAATGACAGGGCGTTGCAGCCGTCGAATGCGCATATTCTGGCTTGCTGGGTGCGTCGTTTTTCCGGAGTGGCCAATGTCGTGGATGGTTTTGAGGAAGAACCTGTCCCTCCGAATAGGCCAAACAAAAGGCCTTGACAAATGAGTTCCGCGAGTAATTGAGGCAGAACCATGATGTTTCATCTCCATTGTTGAGATAAGGATGTCTACGGCGCTGGGGCTATCCATGCCTCAAACGAGCAGAGGCGGAGCGTGGAACTGTAGTCGCGCTTGATTCGCAGCGACGGTTCGGGCATCCCCTCGAGTCTTGGTGGCAGTACGTGGCGTATCGCACGGTCGGCCTCATGGATGTCAGCCTCGGCCGCTATCACCCTCCCCCTAACCATGCTCGGTCCCGTCCTGTCGAGCAGGGGCACGAGAGAGGGCAGGATCTCGATGGTCCGGTGTGGCAGGTTGACCAGAAGCATGTCCCAACGGCCGGCGAGGTTGGTGTCGTGCTGCAGTTCGGACGCATCCGCCAGCCCCGCTATCCTGTCCTCGTAAAGCCTTGAGATTGGAGATGGTTCGGCCGGGTACTCTCTGCGGTCCCAGCGGCGCAGGTTGTCGAGCAGCATCTCCACAGCGTCGGGGTTGAGGTCTGATGCGAGCACGTCACCCACGAGGTCGGGCTCCCCCAGTAGAGTGGCCAAAGCTGGGCCGACACCACAGAACGGGTCGCAAACGCGCAACGGACGGCCAAGCAAGGAGCGCAGCTCCTTGGCTAGAGCCAGAGTCTCAAGCCTCTCAGACTGCAGCTTGGTCGAGAAGTACGCCCGAGTAGGGTCGCATAGTATGCTCCTGCCGGACTCCCTGACCATCACCCTAGTGCTGGAGATGTCGTCCGGGATGTCGTCCAGCACGATCTCGTCGCCCGACCTCGCCCCGATGGGATTCAGGTCTCGGATTCTGAGCTCTCCCAGCACCCCTCTATCAGACAGGACCAGTCTGATGTGGGGGTGCGAGAGGAGTTTGGCGGTCGCAATCTCCCGCGAGTGCTCGGAGACCTCCTCGTCCAGCCTAACGATCATCATGTCGCCGAAGAACTCGTGCGAGGATGGCCACGATTCGCCGCCAGCATCGACCACTTCGTCACCCAGGAGGCTCCTGAGATATCCCCACCAATCGGTGTCGACCCTTTCGTCGGACTCTCCCTCATGCTCGACGACCTCGAATTCGGCTAGGCCGTTGGGAAGAGAGAATGGGGCCCCGAAATCCAGTGGTATGAGCCGGGATTCGCCGTCCTCGGACTCGAACACCCGCATGCCAGAAGCAAGCAGCCCATGCTCGCGAATCAGGCCGAGAGCACGCTCGACCTGCCGATTGGGGACTGAGAGATGGCGCATCACGTTCATGGTGGGCAGCGGGGCAGCGCGCTTCACCATGACGGATGAGGAAGTGGCCCCCGGGCTCTGGCTGATTGGCATCGGGCCAGGGGATCTCGACCACATGACCGAGCGGGCCAGAAGCGTTGCTAGGGGTTGCTCCAAGAGGTTCCTAGAGGGCTATACCGCGGTTCTACCGCCCACCGAGGAGGATCGTTTGGAATCGGTAGTTGGGGGCTGGGAGAGATTGATGCGTGACGATGTCGAGAAGCCCGATGAGTTGCTCGACCTCGCCCGCTCGGGCCCGGTGGCGCTCCTAGTGGTCGGCGACCCGATGCAGGCGACCACGCACATCGATCTGGAGGAGCGTTGCGTCGAAGAGGGGATTGGCTTCCACGTAATTCCCGGACTGACTGCCACCGCCCTAGCCGTCTCCCTGTCCGGGTTGCAGTCGTACAGGTTCGGACGACAGGTGACCATCCCGTTCTCGGTGGGCGAGTACCTGCCGACATCGCCTCTGCAGATGATTTGCGACAACAGGGACTCCGGGCTGCACACCCTAGTGCTACTCGACCTCGATCCGACCGGGATGGGTGTCGAGGAGCCGCGCCCGATGGTGCCCGGCGAGGCCGTGGCCCTGCTCGAGAGGATGAGTCAGCGCTCCGAGGGCGATTCACCCGGGCGACGAGGCCATCAGGGAGTGGCTAGGGATGCTGTTGAGCGACCTCGGGACCGAGGAGGAGCGAGTGGTCTCAGGCACCCTAGATGAGCTGTCACATATCGATTCTGGATACGTTCACGCGTTCATTCTTCCCGCGGGGTTCAGCGGCATGGAGGAGGGCGCCTTCGAGCGCCGCAGGCTTCCCCATTAGACGACGGACTCAAACAGGGGTCTTGCGTGGGAGGGGTGAGAGAGATGGTGAAGCCCCCCGCTGAAGTCAGCTTCCCCGGCGACAAGAATCGTCGTAAGAAGGTTCGAATGAGGGGGATAAAGAAGGCCTCCAAGGAGATTCAGCACCGATTGGATAGGAACCTCGAGGAACTGCTGGAAGACCCCGAAATCTTCGTGCCGGAGATACGGGGGAGGTGGATAGTTCATTCTTCACGAAGGACAGGATGGCGAGGACGCTCAAGGAGCTCTCCGTGGTGGCCTCGAAGCGTAACGACCCCAGATGGCTTCGTAAGCGAATGGGCAAGAAGGGGGGCGATCCGGTATGCCGTGCCCTAGCTGGCAGTC